>CAZGLW010000043.1:0-13971 GCA_964525985.1 uncultured Acutalibacter sp.
GCTATGGAACATATTACACACTCCCTGTGCTCCCTGGAGTTTGAGGACCACAGGCCTTTCTACGACTGGGTGATCCAGAATGTGACTCTGCCTTCAAAGCCCAGACAGATCGAGTTTGCCCGTTTGGGCATCAAAAATACCGTTATGAGCAAGCGGAAGCTGCGGACCCTAGTAGAGGGCGGCTATGTGGATGGCTGGGATGACCCCCGGATGCCCACTCTCTGCGGTTTGAGAAGGCGGGGCTACACTCCCGCCGCCATCCGCAATTTCAGCGAACGCAACGGTGTTTCCAAAGTGAACTCCACGGTTGAGTACGCTTTTTTGGAGCATTGTCTGCGGGAGGACCTGAACTTAAACGCCAGGCGGGTGATGGCCGTGCTGGACCCCGTAAAGCTGGTCATTGCCAATTACCCGGCAGGTAAGACAGAGACACTGACAGTGGAAAACAACCCCAACAAACCTGAGGACGGGACAAGGGAAGTTACATTCAGCCGGGAACTGTGGGTAGAACGTGAGGACTTTTTGCCCGAGCCGGTCCCGAAATACAAGCGGCTGTACCCTGGCGGCCCCGAATGCCGTTTAAAGGGCGCGTACCTCATCAGGTGCGTGGGGTATGAGACCGACGAAAACGGCAGAGTGACGGAAATCGCTGCGGAGTACGACCCGGACAGCCGGGGCGGCGACCCCGCCGACGGGCGCAAGGTCAAGGGAGCCACCCTGCACTGGGTGGACGCCCGAACCGCTTTAGACGCGGAGGTCCGGGTCTACGACAATCTTTTCACGGTGGAAAACCCGGAGGAAGGGGACTTCCTGGAGTATCTAAACAGGGATTCTCTGACTGTACTTGACACCTGTAAGCTGGAGGCCTCTTTAAAGGACGCGAAGCCCGGAGAAAGCTACCAGTTCATGAGACAGGGCTATTTCTGCGCCGACAGCAAAGACAGCAGGCCCGGCCGGCTGGTCTTTAACCGTTCTGTCAAGCTGAAGGACAGTTTTAAGCCGGGAAAGTAGGTGGAGGCCCGGGTGATAGAATATCGCGAAATACAGTTGACCGAAAATGTCTTACAAAGCCTTATCGCCATGTCCGCGGATTGGGAGAAAGAAGATATCTCCTATGGGTACCGCGGGAACGGGCGGGAGGACATTGAAGGGAACCGGATTTTTGCCGCATACTGCGGAGAAGAGATCGTGGGTTACCTGTTCGGGCAGAAAAGGAAAGCTCAAAACTGGAAATCCATTATGCCTGACGGGACGGAATATTTGGAAGTGGAGGAACTGTACGTCAAGCCTGGTTTCCGTTCACAGGGGATCGGCAAAAGACTGTTCCATTTAGCTGAGGATGCCGCCAGGAAGGATTCCTTGAAATACCTGTCTCTTGGCACCGCAACGAAAAATTATAAGGCAATCCTCCATTTTTACATCGACGAGGTGGGAATGGAATTCTGGAGTGCGCGGCTGTTTAAGAAATTATAGCCGGAGGAGTACAATGATCAGAGTAATATCAAACCGGACAGAGAAGAAGGAGATTGCCCGTCAGATCCTGGAAGCCCTGCCGGATTGGTTCGGTATTGAGGAGAGCCGGGAGCGGTATATCGAAGAAAGCGGGGAGCAGCCGTTTTTCGCCGCTTTTGAGAATGAGAAGGCGGTAAACCCCATAGGGTTCCTGTGCATGAAAGAGACTGGCAGGGACACCGAAGAACTGGCGGTAATGGGAGTGAAAAAGGAGTTCCACCGGCGGGGCGTCGGCCGGGAACTGTTCGGGGCCGCCCGGATTTACGCCAAAGAGCAGGGGTACAGCTTTTTGCAGGTAAAAACTGTGAAAATGGGCTGTTACGAGGACTACGACGCTACAAACCGTTTTTATCTCAGTATGGGGTTTCGGGAGTTCGAGGTGTTCCCCACCTTGTGGGGGGAAGAAAATCCTTGTCAGGTTTATGTAATGTCTCTATAATCCGTCGCCGCCGCAGGGCTTGCGGTCCGCGGCGGTTTTCATCATTTAATTGTCACCATGAATTTTATTTTTTGGTTGACAATCTATCCGCCCCGTGATATGGTTTTAAGTACCGTGAGATCAGAGGGGGAGTAAAATGAATGTGACGGAAAGGATACTGGATCTGCTGGAACATACGGAAGGCCCTCTTTCCGGAGAGGAAATGGCGGGCCGGCTCGGCGTGACACGAAACGCCGTGTGGAAGGCCGTAAAAAAGCTGCGGGGAGCCGGTTATGAGATCGACGCCGGCACGAACCGGGGCTACAGACTGGTTTCGGAAAGCAGTGTGCTGAGCCCTGAAAATATCCGCCGGAAGCTGAAAGGCAACGCCCGGTCGGCGGCCATTGATGTGCGGGAAAGTGTCTCCTCTACCAATACAGTGCTTAAGGACATTGCGGAGAGGGGCGGTGCTGAGGGCATGGTACTCATAGCCGAACAGCAGACCGGGGGCAGGGGCAGGCTGGGCCGCTCGTTTCTTTCACCCGCGGGCACGGGCCTCTATATGAGCATTCTTCTGCGTCCAAAATTCTCCGCAGAGGAGTCCCTATCCATCACCACTGCCGCCGCTGTGGCTGCGGCCGGGGCGATAGAGGCGATAACCGGGCGTGAGGCCGGAATCAAATGGGTCAACGACGTGTACCAAAACGGCTATAAGGTATGCGGTATTTTGACTGAGGCCTCTGTCGATTTTGAAAACGGCGGCCTGCGCTATGCCGTGCTGGGCATCGGTGTAAACATTCAAGAGCCGGAGGGCGGATTTCCCGAAAGCTTGCGGGACATTGCGGGGGCCCTTTACAGTACCGAGCCACCGGCGGGCGTTCGTACTTTGCTGGCCGCTGAGATATTGAATCGCTTTTTTGAATTTTACGGGACGCTCACGGTCCGGCCTTTCCTGAAAGAGTACAGGCGCCGTTCTTTGCTGACAGGCATGAATATCACCTTTACCAGAGGGGATGAAGAAAAGGTGGGGACCGTATTGGGCATCGACGACCGGGCGCGGCTGGTGGTCCGTCTGGAAGGCGGGGAAGAGACCGCCTTTTCCGCCGGAGAAATCAATGTGAGCAGGGAATTTTTGCAGCAGCTTAGAAAAAATATTGAGGAAAAAGGAAAGTGAACGTGAAGATGAAAGCAGAGTGGAAAACAAAAACGCAAAAGATTGTAATGACTGGTTTGCTGGCAGCGCTTTTGGCGGTGCTCTCCCAGGTGTCGTTTCCCTTGCCAAGCGGAATCCCGGTGACACTGCAGACCTTTGCGGTGGCTCTGTGCGGGTTTGTTCTTGGGCCTAAACTGGGCGTTCTGTCGGTTGGGGTGTACCTGGCGCTGGGAGCCGTTGGTCTGCCCATATTCGCAGGGTTTTCCGGAGGAGCGGGGGCTTTTGCCGGAATGGCGGGCGGTTATCTCTGGGGATTCCTTTTTATGGCCCTTCTCTGCGGTCTTGGGACTGTTGCGGAAAAGAGATGGGCCGCCGTTCCTTTGGGGATCGGGGGGCTTGCGTTGTGCCATCTGTGCGGGGCGATACAGTTCGCGGCGGTTGCTTCCGTCTCGCCTTGGGCGGCGTTTTTAACGGCTTCAGCGCCGTACCTTATCAAAGATGTAGCTTCTGTAGTGCTGGCTTATCTTGTAACGAGAGCGGTACTGCTGGCGCTTAAAAGAGCCAGGCTGGCGGGATCATGAAACTCCGGGGACATCATCTGTTCTGTACGGCGCTGTTTTCCGGCTGCGGCTACGATGAAGCGTTTACAGAGAATATGAAAAATGTTTTGGAAAAGCTGCAGGCAGGAGAAAAAGTCCAATTGGCGGAAGGACCCGACCGGGTCTGTTCCGCCTGTCCCAATTCCCAGCCGGACGGCGGCTGCTCTCTGGGGACGGACGACGTGGCCCGCAGGGACAGGGAGGCCCTGCGGTTGATGCAGGCTGTGCCCGGTGATAAGTTTGCCTGGCGGGAAGCGGGGGAGAAGCTGTCCCGCTTGACCGAGGACCAGTTCCAGGCCGTGTGCGGGAACTGCCGCTGGCAGAAAGAAGGGTTGTGTTCTTACAGGCTTTTAATGGAGAGAGCGGCTTGCATTCTTTCAAGGACTGTGCTAAAATCTTGAAGGGTCAAAACGAATTGGAGGAATCGATATGGGCGGGCCTGCAAGAAATTACAGCAGGGAGTTGGAAGACCTTTTGCACAAGCTGGAGCGGAGCGGGGAGGTTCCTGCCTTGCTCCTGCACGCCTGCTGCGCTCCCTGTTCCAGCTATGTGCTGGAGTACCTGTCCCGGTATTTCTCAATTTCTGTTTTGTACTATAATCCCAATATTGCGCCGGAAGAGGAATATGAAAAGCGTAAGGCGGAACTTGCCCGGCTCGTTTCTTCCATGCCTCTCGGCCATCCCGTCACCATGATCCCCTGCACGTACAACGGAGATGCCTTTAGTGAGATCGCCAAAGGATATGAGGACGCTCCAGAGGGAGGGGCACGGTGCGCCAGGTGCTTTCGCCTGCGGCTGCGCGAGGCTGCTTTAGTGGCCAGGCGCTTTGGGTGCGACTACTTTACCACGACCCTGTCCATCAGCCCTTTAAAAGATGCCGGATTGCTGAATACGATCGGCGAGGAAGTGGGACGTGAGATGGGCGTGAAGCATCTGCCGGCGGATTTTAAGAAGAAAAACGGTTATAAGCGCTCTGTCGAGCTTTCCGGGGAATATGGGCTGTACCGGCAGGACTACTGCGGCTGTGTTTATTCCAAAGAGGAGAGCCGCCGGCGCAGGGAAAGGAAAGATTTCATTGCCAGTCATTCATAATGGAGTTGTTTACCGGGCGGCGGATACCCATGCCCACATTTATCCCGGGAAAATAGCGGAAAAGGCTACGGCCTCTGTAGGGGCCTTTTACCACGTGAACATGATGAACGTGGGCCTGCCCCATGTTTTGGCCCAGCGCGGCGGTGAAGCGGGGATTGACAGGTTTCTTGTCTGTTCTGTGGCCACTAAGGTTGCCCAGGTCCGCTCCATCAATGAGTTTATCGAGAGAAAGTGTGGGGAATATCCGCAGTTTGTCGGGCTTGCCGCCTGGCACCAGGATGTAGAGGATATTGCCGCCGAAATGGATGATATCCAAAGCAGGGGGCTGCGGGGTATCAAGCTGCACCCGGACTTTCAGGAGTTTTTCATCGACGACGAAAAAATGCTGCCTGTGTACGAAGAGGCAAACCGCCGGGGACTGCCCATTCTGTTTCACACCGGAGACAGCCGTACGGATTTTTCATCTCCCCGCCGCTTGATGAACGTGTTGGAAAAGCTGCCGGAGTTCACCTGCATTGCCGCGCACCTCGGCGGATATACCGAATGGGAAGACGCCAGGAAAGAACTGAAGGGCACCAATGTGTATGTGGACACCTCCAGTTCCCTTTTCGCGTTGAATAAAGAACAGGCCAGTAGAAGCATTGAACACTTTGGGGTGGAAAAGACCATGTTTGGCACTGATTTTCCAATGTGGGACCCCAAAACGGAGTTGGACCGCTTCTTTGCGCTTGGGTTTGATGAGGAGACGAACCGGAAGATCCTGTACGGAAATTTTGCCAAGCTGTTCCGCCTGGAAGACTGAGAATGGACAGAACAGCTTTTTTGATGGCCTGTCATGATGTGATGGGAAGAGAACACGTGCGTCAAGGTATTGGCACTCTGGGGGAAAAGACTCTGCACGCTGTTTTAAAGCGCTGCTTTGATCCCGATGAAGATCACCACGAGGTAAAGGTGGGCCCATATGTAGCGGATATAAAAAACGAAACCGGATTTGTGGAAATCCAGACCCGGCAGTTTTTTCGCCTGCGAAAAAAGCTGGAATATTTGTTGACTCAGGCCCCGGTAACGGTGGTATATCCGGTTCCGGCGGAAAAATGGGTTGTCTGGCTGGAACCGGACGGTTCCGCCGGACCCAGGCGGAAAAGCCCGAAACGCCCTACCGCCTGCGAAGTGCTACCGGAACTTTACGGCATAAAAGAACAGCTTTTCCAAAAGGGCCTCAGCTTTTGTGTTTTGCTGCTGGAAGCGGAGGACTATCGGTTTCGAAATGGATACGGACCGGATGGGAAACGGGGCTCCACCCGTTTTGAGCGGCTGCCTGTGGACCTGCTGGGTGAAGTCTGGCTGAAAAACCCTGAAGACTACGCTCAACTGATCCCGGCCGTTCTCCCGGAAGAATTTACCGCGAAGGAGTTTGGCCGAGCGGCACGTCTCGCCGAGAAAAGAGCGGGAGCGGCCATAAATGTCCTGTTCAGTCTGGGCGCGGTGAAACGGACAGGAAAGACGGGGAACGCCTATTTGTACAGACGGGCGTGAACGCTACACCACCTTTTGAATGTTGTATTGGGCGCTTAACAGCGCCCAGTTTTGGTTAAAGGGGCGCATCACGTTCCAGTACCCGCCGCCCCGAAGGGAAAACTCTTCTATAAGGTCAAATTTTCCTTCCATGCTCCTGGCGTCTTCAAACCAGACCACATGTTTGCGGTCAGGGCGGCCCCAGTAACCGAAAGTGGGAGACTGACTGGGGCTTTCAAAAGAGATAGCGGCGCCTTGCCGCCCGGCAATCTCCACAGCATACTGGTTGCCGATTGCTGTGGCCCTGGTGAGACCTCTCTCAAATGGTAGGATCCAGTCGTATCCATAATTGGCCAGCCCCAGCATAATCTTTTCTGGCGGAATGGCTGAAACGCCGTATTCCACCACCTGCCGCACTTTATCAAGGGGAGCTACCGCCATTGGCGGCCCGTAGGTGTAACCCCACTCGTAAGTCATCAGCAGCACCGTGTCAGCAATAGCCCCAATGGCGGCGTAGTCGTGAGATTCGTATAAAAGTCCCGCCTGTCCGGCTGAAGTCTTTGGTGCCAGGTCGATATTGACGAAGAAACCTTCATTGTGCATCCGCTCCGCTGCCCGCCGGAGGAAATTCTGAAAATTTCCCGCATCCTCGGCGTTGACATACTCAAAGTCTATGTCCAGTCCCACATATCCCTTCTCTTTCATCACCGCCGTAAGCTGATCGAATATCTTATCCTGCAGGTCTGTGCTGCGGAACAGGAGGCTGGCCCTTTCCCCGCTGAAATTTCCATCTTCAGTGATGGAGGAGAGCAGCATAATCGGAGCCGCCCGGTACTGATAGGCTGAATTGATCAGTGGCTGATCGTCGATTGGGATCAGATTACCTTTCTCTGTGAAGCCGTAGCCAAAAATGGTGAGATATGTAAGATAGGGAAGGGTCCGGCGCAGCACATCCATTCGGATATAAGGGTAAGCGTAGCCGTTGACGGAGACGCTCCGGCGTTTAGGCTCCTGAAAGCGGATGACGATCTCCTGTCCGGCCCGCAGATAAGCAGACAGGATCAAGGACGGGTTATTTTGAAGAAGTTCTATCTCCTCCGCACCGTACCGTGAAGCAATAGAGCGCAGAGTATCGCCCGGCTGTACGGTGTAAACCGTTTGCGGGATAAGGATGACCAGCGCCTGTCCTACTGGCATGTTTTCTGGATCGTTCACCGCGTTATCGCTGATGATACGGCTCGGGGAAACCCCATATCGCCGTGCTAGGGCCCATACTGTGTCGCCCGGATGGACTGTGTGGATAATCATATGCTTCGCCTCTTTCCGAAAATTTCCAGTAATTATATGCGTAGAAAGATCTGGGCGTGCCCTTTCCAGAAAAGATATCCTGTGATATACTAAAAACGATAAAAACCGAAAGGTGGAAAAAGGATGGAACACGATAAAATGGACATGCAGAAGCTAAGCTTCTTTACGGAGGGGAACACCTTTACTGGGAGCCGTACAAAGAACTGGGCGAAAAAGACCATGCTGCGGTATTTGGCTAAGCCTGATGGGGAAAAGGAGAATCTGCTGGTCTGGTGCTGGACTGAAGACGTGTGCTTTGAAGTGGCAAAGGAAAAGCAGGAAAACTCATTCCCTCTTACGGAGGAGGGGTTGGAAGGGGCCAAAATGTGGCTTTACCAACGGTATTTGGCGGTGTGACAGAGCAATGTCTGCCCGGCTTTTTTTGCCCGGCGTTGTTGCCAAAAATTTTTGTTAAATTTTTATCGATATTTTGCGCCGGGTACTTGCATTGCGGAATCGTCGGTGTTATAATGAGATTGTTAAAAAATTGACGGGGCCGCAAGGCTGACCGGCAAAAAATATTTGTAAAGGAGAATGTATAATGGCTCGTTTCACATTACCCCGCGATCTGTATCATGGCAAGGGTTCTTTAGAGGCCCTGAAAACTCTGGAAGGCAAAAGGGCGATCGTCTGTGTCGGCGGCGGCTCGATGAAGCGTTTTGGTTTTCTGGACAAGGCAGTTGCTTATTTGAAGGAAGCCGGTATGGAAGTTGAACTCTTTGAGGGCATCGAGTCCGATCCCTCTGTTGAGACAGTAATGAAGGGCGCCGAAGCCATGCAGAAGTTCCAGCCCGACTGGATTGTCGCAATGGGCGGCGGCTCTCCTATTGACGCCGCTAAAGCCATGTGGATCAAGTACGAGTACCCTGAAGTGACCTTTGAGGATATGTGCAAGGTGTTCGGCCTGCCCAAGCTGCGTAAAAAGGCCCGCTTCTGCGCGATCTCTTCCACTTCCGGAACCGCTACCGAGGTCACCGCGTTCTCCATTATCACCGATTACAGCAAAGGCATCAAGTATCCCATCGCTGACTTTGAGATCACTCCAGATGTGGCTATTGTTGACCCGGACCTGGCCGAGACCATGCCCCAGAAGCTGGTTGCCCACACCGGCATGGACGCAATGACCCACGCTATCGAATCCTATGTTTCCACCGCCAACTGTGATTACACCGATCCGCTGGCCCTGTATGCCATAAAGATTATCGAGAATGACCTGGTGGATTCTTATAACGGCGATATGGCCAAGCGAGACGCCATGCACAACGCCCAGTGCCTGGCCGGTATGGCTTTCTCTAACGCTCTGCTGGGTATCGTCCACTCTATGGCCCACAAGACCGGCGCGGCTTTTGCCGATTACGGCGCTCACATCATACACGGCGCCGCCAATGCCATGTACCTGCCAAAAGTCATTGCTTTCAACGCCAAAGATCCTACCGCGAAGAAGCGTTATGGCATCATTGCAGACTGTATGGGTCTGGGCGGCTCAAATGACGATGAAAAGGTGCAGTTGCTCATCAAGTACCTGCGCGGCATGAACGATCAGTTGAAGATCCCTCACTGCATTGAGAATTATGGCGCCGACAGCTATCCCTGCGAGCAGGGCTTTGTACCTGAAGAGGTGTTCCTAGAGAGGCTGCCCGAAATCGCTAAGAACGCTATCGGAGACGCCTGCACCGGCTCCAATCCCCGCCAGCCCAGCCAGGAGGAGATGGAAAAGCTCCTCAAGTGCTGCTACTACGATACCGAAGTTGATTTTTAAGTCGTTTTACTCTGCTTGGTTAAAATTGGCTGTCCGCTCCCATGCGGCAGCCAATTTTTGGACTGTACGAAAAGCCGGACAGTGCGAAAATTCTGTTGACCGAAGCGGAAAAATGAGCTATTCTATATTGTAATATCGGTACCACTATCACTATAAGGAGTAAGTGCCATGTATAAAATCGTAAGCAAGAAAGAGTTGAACCCCACGGTTACAAAAATGGAGATCGAAGCTCCCTTTGTGGCCGCTAAGGCCGAGCCTGGACAGTTCATCATCCTGCGTGTGGATGAGGAAGGCGAGCGCATTCCTCTGACTGTAGCTGGATATGACCGGGCTAAGGGAACGGTGGAGATCATTTTCCAAATCGTAGGAGCCACCACTGAAAAGCTGAATCACTTGAATGTGGGCGACAGCCTGCATGACTTTGTGGGCCCCCTGGGTGTCGCTACCCATACCGAGGGTCTGAAGAAGGTCTGCATCGTCGGCGGCGGTGTTGGCTGCGCCATTGCTTTGCCCATTGCCCGCAAGCTTCACGGGGCCGGCTGCAGTGTCACCTCGATTATTGGCTTCCGTTCCAAAGATCTGCTGATCCTGGAAGATGAGTTTAACGCTGTTTCCGACAAACTGTACACCATGACCGACGACGGCTCTTACGGCTGTGAGGGCAATGTGTGCGTACCGTTGAACGAGATGTTCGCAAACGGCGAGACCTTTGACGAGGTCATCGCCATTGGGCCCCTGATTATGATGAAATTTGTCGTAGCCGCCACCAAGCCTACCGGCATTCCCTGTACCGTATCCATGAACCCCATCATGATTGACGGTACCGGCATGTGCGGCGGCTGCCGCCTTACTCTGAACCAGGACGGCAAAAAGGTAACCAAGTTTGCCTGCGTAGACGGCCCCGATTTCAATGGCTATGAGGTCGATTTCGACGAGGCTATGTCACGCGGCGCCATGTACCAGGATTTCGAGCGCCACTCCTATGAGGAAACCTGCAACCTCTTTAAGAAGGCTTAAGAAAGGAAGATACAAAAATGCCTGCAAACATGAATCCTAAAAAGAATCCTATGCCCACCCAGGCTCCTGAGGTCCGGGCCCATAACTTCCAGGAGGTTGCCACCGGCTATACTGAGGACGTCGCCATTGACGAGGCCCTGCGGTGCCTGAACTGTAAGAACATGCCCTGCGTTACCGGCTGCCCGGTAAATATCCACATTCCCGAATTCATTTCCAAAATCAAAGAGGGGGATTTCGAGGGAGCTTATCAGGTCATCAGTGTATCCTCAAGCCTGCCCGCCGTCTGCGGCCGCGTTTGCCCCCAAGAGACACAGTGCGAATCAAAATGCGTCCGCGGCATTAAGGGCGAACCCGTAGGTATTGGCCGTTTGGAGCGCTTTGTGGCTGACTGGCACAACGCCCACGCCACTGAGAAGCCCCAGCCTGTTCCCTCTAATGGCCACAAGGTTGCCGTTGTGGGTTCCGGTCCTTCCGGTCTTACCTGTGCCGGTGATCTGGCCAAAAAAGGCTATAAGGTCACCGTGTTTGAAGCCTTACATACTGCCGGAGGCGTGTTGGTTTACGGCATCCCAGAGTTCCGTCTGCCGAAGGCCATTGTGCAGAAGGAAGTTGACAACCTGGTCGCTATGGGAGTTGATATGGAGACCAATATTGTAATCGGCAAGACCCTTACTATCGACGAACTGTTCGAACAGGGTTATGAGGCTGTATTTGTCGGTTCCGGCGCAGGTCTGCCCAACTTTATGAACATTCCCGGCGAGTCTCTCAAGGGAGTTTATTCCGCCAACGAATTTCTCACCCGTTCCAACCTGATGAAGGCCTACCGCGACGATCCCGTTACCCCTATCATGAAGGGCGGCAGAGTGGCCGTGGTCGGCGGCGGCAACGTGGCTATGGACGCTGCCCGTACCGCTCTCCGTTTGGGTGCTGAAAAAGTTTACATCGTGTACCGCCGCTCTCTGGAAGAGCTCCCCGCCCGGAAAGAGGAAGTGGAGCACGCTATGGAGGAAGGCATTGATTTCCGCCTGCTGAACAATCCCGTAGAGATTTTGGGCTATGAGAACCCCGACAACAGGCGCGATCCCAGAAATGGCTTTGTTACCGGTATGAAGTGCATCAAGATGGAATTGGGCGAGCCTGACGAAAAAGGCCGCCGCCGTCCCATACCTGTTGAAGGCAGTGAGTTTACGCTGGATGTGGACACTGTGGTTATGTCTATCGGCACTTCACCCAACCCGTTGATTAAATCTACTACCGAGGGTCTGGATGTGAACTCTCACGGCGGCATCATCGTAGAAGAGAATACCGGCGCTACCACTAAGAAAGGTGTTTATGCCGGCGGCGACGCTGTGACCGGCGCTGCTACTGTTATCTCCGCTATGGGCGCGGGCAAAGTTGCCGCAAATGCCATTGACGAGTATTTAAGCAAATAAGTCCTGCAGCAAGCAAAAGAGGGCAAAGCGTTTGCTTTGTCCTCTTTTTATCCTTCGCAAAAAATTACTGCATACTCTCTATTTCCCGTATCATCTCGTACTCGTTCAGCAAGGTTCCGTCCCTTAAACGGATGGCGTTGGGATGAACGCCGGTAATACGGAACCCCATTTTTTCATAGAGTGCCCGCGCGCGGCTGTTTCCCTCAACGAATCCCAATTCCAGCTGGGTAACGTCACCGTGCTCTTTGGCAATACGGATCATTTCATGAAACATTTTGGTGCCGATGCCCAAATTCCAGAATTCGCTGATCAGGGCGATCCCGATCGAAGCCCGGTGACGTACCTTGATGGCGCTTCGAAAGTCTATGTCGCAGTTCCCGGCGACCTTTCCGTCTACAATGCACAGCAGCACGGCCTTGTTGGGATCGGCGTTGGCACTTTCGAAAAAGGCTTTCTCGTTTTCGTAGGTATACTTACCACATTCCTCGGGGTACCGCATAAGAAAGTCGGTTTCTCCTGCTGATACTCTTAGATATTCCAGGGCACCCTCAATGTCTTCTTCCTTCGGGCTGCGAAGCAAAGCTTTACGCCCGTCCTTTAAATCGAACCAGACGTCCTTGACAATCATTGCACTACCCTCCATAAATAAATTGGGCAACATTGTATCACAGGGGAAAAGCACTGTCAAGATAATACTCTTTAAATCAGCCGTTTATGGGCCAATTACGATGCCCACTGAAAAGCAGAAAGGAAAGCTATTGTATGGAAAGCAAACAAATTGTAGAGACAAATAAGAAATACTGGAACGCTAACGCCGATCTGTGGTTTGGCACTACTGCTTTGCCAGAGTACGGCGTAAACTTTGTTACAGAGGACGAACTTCACCTGTTTGGTGATGTTTCCGGCAAAAAGCTTTTGGAAATCTGTTGTGGCAGCGGACATTCTTTAAAATATCAGGCGGACCGCCATGCTGCCGAACTGTGGGGTGTGGATTTCTCGGAAAGCCAATTGAAAAACGCTGAGAACTACCTGAAAGAGAACGGCTGCTCCGCCACGTTAATCTGCGGGGAAATGGAATCAGAACTGCCGATTCCCCAGAACTATTTCGACTTTGTGTATTCCATTTATGGAATGGGTTGGTCTACTGACCTGCCTGGCACCTTCCGCAAGGTGGCCTCCTATTTAAAAAAGGACGGTATCTTTATTTTTAGCTGGCACCATCCTCTTAACTATTGCGTGAATGTGGCCGGGAACTGGCGGTGGGACGTGACCAAGAGGGAAGAGGTCATAGAAGACGGGCATTTTGTCTTTGCCAAAAGCTATTTTGATGAATCTCTTTTTGCCATTCCGGTAGATGGCAGCGAAATCCTCTTGCGCAACCGGAAACTCTCTACCTATATCAACGCTTTGGCTGAAGCGGGATTTGCCATTGAGCGGCTGGTGGAGGACACCGATAGGAAAACGCTTGAAACAGAAGAACCGGAGAGTCAAAACGCAAAACGGGCAAAGATGATTCCTCTTTCGATGTGCATAAAAGCCAGAAAGCTGTAACGTGATTCACATGTTCCTCTCTACCAAGAAACAGCACACACCAAAAGGTGCGTGCTATTTCTTGGCGGAGAAGGAGGGATTTGAAGGTGCTGCGCACCCCCTCTTGCGGTGCCCGGAATTTGCGCGCCGATAAACGGCTTCAAATTCCGACCGCTGCACCATCCCCGCCTCGCTTTATCCGCCGCTGGCGGTGCTTCGGCGGCGATGCCCGCGCCTTCGGAGCTCGGGTCCAAATCCCATTCTGTAAAGAAACAGCACACACCAAAAGGTGCGTGCTACTTCTTGGCGGAGAAGGAGGGATTTGAAGGTGCTGCGCACCCCCTCTTGCGGTGCCCGGAATTTGCGCGCCGATAAACGGCTTCAAATTCCGACCGCTGCACCATCCCCGCCTCGCTTTATCCGCCGCTGGCGGCGCTTCGGCGGCGATGCCCGCGCCTTCGGCGCTCGGGTCCAAATCCCATTCTGTAAAGAAATAGCACGCACCAAAAGGTGCGTGCTATTTCTTGGCGGAGAAGGAGGAATTTGAAGGTGCTGCGCACCCCCTCTTGCGGTGCCCGGAATTTGCGCGCCGATAA
>CAZGLW010000044.1:0-12723 GCA_964525985.1 uncultured Acutalibacter sp.
GCCTTTTGGCTTTGCCAAAAGTACCGCGTTTCTCCCGCTTGGAAAAATGATTGCGGAGCAATCATTACAGAGAACCGCTCGGACGCGAAGCGCCCGCCTTTTGGCTCCGCCAAAAGTACCGCGTTTCTCCCGCTTGGATGAAAGCCGCGAATGTGATATAATTAAGAGGACAAACGGAAAAGGAATGAAAAGGATATGGGTTTTTCCAAAGAAGAGGCTATAGAACTGAGAAGGCGTGTAATGGAACGCGACTTCTCCCGGATGAACGACAGGCAGAAGGAAGCCGTGTTTTTAACCGAAGGCCCGGTGCTGGTGCTGGCCGGCGCCGGCAGCGGAAAAACTACCGTGCTGGTCAACCGCATTGCCAACCTGGTGCGGTACGGCAAAGCCTACCACAGCGGCTTTTTACAGCCGGAACTTTCGGAAGAGGACATTATAGCCTGCAAAAATTATGTAAACAGCGGTGAGCCTTTGGACGAGGCGGTAAAAAGGCGGCTGTCTGTGTCAGCCTGTCAGCCCTGGCGCATTTTGGCAATCACCTTTACCAACAAGGCGGCGGGGGAGTTAAAAGACCGGTTATGCGCCATGCTGGGGGATGAGGGCGCCGATATCTGGGCCTCAACCTTTCATTCCGGCTGTGCCCGCATCCTTCGAAGGGATGGGGACAAACTGGGGTATTCCCCGCATTTTACAATTTACGATACGGATGACAGCCGCCGGATGATGAAAGGCGTGCTGTCCGACCTGAATATTTCAGAAAAAGCCCTGGCTCCCAAAGTGGTGCTCTCGGCCATATCCAGAGCTAAGGATGAACTGATCTCCCCGGAGGAGTACGAGTCTGAAGCCGGGGATGACTTTCGCTTAAAGCTGATTGCAAGCGCCTATAAGGTCTACCAAAGGCGGATGGCGGACGCCGACGCTATGGATTTTGACGATCTGATCGTAAATACCGTGCGGCTGTTCCAAAAGTACCCGGAGGTGCTGGAATATTATCGGGACCGATTCCGGTACATTATGGTGGATGAATACCAGGACACGAACCACGCCCAGTATGAGTTTGTGAACCTGCTGGCGAAGAAGAGCGGGAACATTTGCGTGGTGGGCGACGACGACCAGAGCATTTACAAGTTCCGGGGGGCTACTATCGAGAACATCATGAATTTTGAAGAGGACTTCCCCGGGGCGAGGGTGGTGCGCCTGGAGCAGAACTACCGCTCCACCCAGAATATTTTGGACGCGGCAAACGCCGTAATCGCCCACAATACCGAACGGAAGGGGAAAACCTTGTGGACCGCTGCCGGGGCAGGGGCAAAAATCAGGCTGCACACCGCCGAAAATGAGATAGACGAGGCCGACCGGGTTGCCTCCGTTATTTTAGAGGGCGTGGCCCGGGGAAGGAACTACTCGGATTACGCTGTCCTGTACAGGATGAATTCCCAATCCAGCAGTTTTGAAAGGATGTTTGCCAAGCAGGGCGTCCCCCACAGGATTATCGGCGGCACCCGGTTCTTTGACCGGAAAGAGATCCGGGACATGATCTCCTATTTAAGCGTCATCAACAATCCTGAGGACGAGGTACGCCTGAGAAGGATCATCAACACCCCAAAACGCGGTATCGGCGACAAAACCGTGGATGCAGCCGTCGAAATCGGCCGGCAGGTGGGGGAAAGCCTGTTCCAGGTGATTTCCCACCCGGAGGAATACCCGGCCCTTTCCCGCGCCGCCGAAAAGCTCAGACAGTTTTCCGGCATGATCGGGGAGCTTGCCGGCGCCAGTGACCGGGATGGGTTGATGCCCGGCGAATTGTACAGCCGTCTGCTGGAGGCTACCGGATATGAAGCCTTTCTCCGCCTGGATGAGCCGGAAAAAGCGGAGGAACGGATGGAAAATGTGCAGGAGCTTTCCTCCATGCTGCGCAGATACGAAGAGGAGGCCGGGGATGAGGCCAGCCTTTCCGGCTTTCTGGAGGAAGTATCGCTGTTTACAGACATAGATAATTATGACAGCGGCGCCGACAGTGTGGTGCTTATGACGATCCATTCCGCCAAAGGCCTGGAATTTCCCGCGGTATTTCTTCCCGGATGGGAGGAAGGGGTGTTCCCCGGCAGCGCCGTCCTTTACGATCCTTCCCAGGTAGAGGAGGAGAGGAGACTTGCATATGTTGCCATCACCCGGGCGAAGAAAGAGTTGTATCTGTATAACGCCGAGTCCAGAATGCTCTTCGGTTCTACCTCACGCAACAGATTGTCCAGGTTTGCCGAAGAGATCCCCGACGAACTCATAGAGCGCAGCCGTTCCAGGGAATACGTCCGCAGAGTTGCCCCCAATATGCCCGTTTTCGGCGGGCCAGCCGCGGGCGGGGGACAGCTCCGGCAGCAGGAGATCCGGGCGGCGAGGGCGGGGGGCCTGGCAAAGCCTGCCCCTGCGGGTACTTACCGCGCCGGGGACGCGGTGCGCCACAAAACCTTTGGGGAGGGCGTGATCCTTACGGCCTCTCCTATGGCCAACGACACCCTGCTGGAGATCGCTTTTGAAAAGGTGGGGACCAAAAAGCTGTTCGCCAATTACGCCCGGCTGGAGAAAATCTGAGTTTTGCGGAAGGATTGACCTTTCTCCTGTTTTGGGGTATCATATTCTTTAAGTCAATGTTTTTTTGGGAGAAGTTATGGCACAGGAAAAGAAACAAAGCTTTATGCTGGGGGCCGCCATCTTGACGGCTTCCACGCTGATTGTCAAGGTGCTGGGGCTGCTGTTCTCCGTGCCGCTGATGAACCTTATCAGTCCGGAGGCAATGTCCTCATTTCATGTGGCCTATAATATCTTCAGTATTTTCCTTATGCTCTCTACGGCGGGACTGCCTATTGCTGTGTCACGCATGGTGGGCACCGCCTATTCCCAGGGCCGCCTGCGGGAGGCGGACCAGGTGTTTTCCGTAGCTTTCTGGCTGTTTTTTGGCTTGGGGCTTTTGGGGTGCCTGGCCATGTTCTTTGGGGCCGGGCAGTTCGCCGTGCTCATGGGCTATCCCAACTCGGACGGGGCCATTATGGCTTTAGCGCCCACCATGTTCTTTATTTCCATTATGTCAGCCCTGCGGGGGTACTTCCAGGGCCGTTCCAACATGGTTCCCACCGCTGTTTCCCAAACCATAGAAGCAGTGTCCAAAGTGGGCATCGGTATTGGCCTTGCGGTGCTTATCCTGCGGGTTTACCCGGCGGAGACCGCAGACGGCGCCGCTGTGGTGGGGGCAATAACGGGCATTTCCATCAGCGCGGGGCTGGGCACTCTTTACCTGGTGTTTTACAAGCTGCGGCAAAAGCGGCGGGACAGAGCTGCTGGAAGTGACCGTGACGGGTCCGTGCTTTCTTCCCGGAAGGATATGCTGTTGAACCTGGTGCATTTTGCTGTGCCAATCACAATTGGGTCGTGTTTCCTAACGCTTTTGGACGCGGTGGATGCGGCTATCCTGAGCGACAGGCTGCAGAACGCCCTGTCATATACCCAGGCCCAGGCGGATGTGATGAACGGCCTGTTGGGGAACGCCAAAAAATTTTTCGATTTGCCCGGGGCTTTCGTCATACCGATTTCCACCAGTTTATTGCCGGCGCTTTCAGGGGCTATCGCCAATCGGGAGCAAAAGCAGATCGACCACATTTCATCCACTTCCCTCCGGGTGACGCTGCTCATCTCCATTCCGGCCTCTGTGGGCATGTGCATTTTCTCCAGGCCTATCTGCGGCCTGCTGCTGGCCGGCAACGCCGAAGCCGCCGAAGGTACGGCGCCCCTTCTCGCCGTACTCAGCCTGGCTATCGCCTTCAACTGCACGCTTTATACCACCAACGCCATTCTGCAATCTTTTGACCGCGCCACCGTCCCGGTGATCAATATGGCAATAGGCGGGGTTGTAAAGCTGGGGCTTTCCTATCTGCTCATCGCAATCCCGGAAATCAACGTGACGGGCGCCGCCATCAGCACTGTTGTTTCCTATTTGCTCATTATGGTCCTGAACTTTATCGCCCTGCGCCGGTGCCTGCCCCACAAGGACGGCGTGCTGAGGACCGCCGCTCCCATTTTGCTGGCGTCCGGCGTTATGGGGGCCGTGTCCTACGGGGTCTATTATCTGCTGGGTCTGTTTTTAGACAGCCGTATCGCCGTAATTCCGGCCATTATCGTGGCGGTGGCCGTATATGCCCTGTGCGTGGTGGCGTTCAGGGCCGTCACATACGATGACGTGGTCCTGCTGCCCCGGGGGGAAGCTCTGGCCCGGCTCCTGCACGTTGAGAAGGATGGAACGTCGAAGCACAATAAAGCCTGAACCTTGTTGAATCCGAAACTATTTTGTGTTATACTGTTGTACAGCGCACACCGGGCACGGCCCCGGAAAGGGAGGATCGGTCAATGAACGACGTATTTGTGGAACGAATGGTGAAAAAGAAATTCGAAGGGTTGGATTTTTTGATTTTGGTAGGGGTCCTGGCGGGAATCCTGGTTCTAAGCGCCGTCGGTTTTCTGGTGGGCTTTTTTGTACTCGGTTTCCCCATGCTTACCCTGCTGGTTATTGTGGGCTCCGTGTTCGGCGGCTACAAGCTGATCGGCATGCGGATGCTGGAGTACGAATACAGCCTGACGAACGGGTACGTCACCGTAGACAAAATCATGAGCCGGCAGAGCCGGAAACGGATGACATCTTTCGAGTGCGACACCTGTGAGGATATCGGCCTGTACAGGGAGAACGAGGCAAGACTCAAGACCCGTTCTTTTGACGCCCGAATCTTCGCCACACAGTTTGCCGACTGCCGGGACGCCTGGTATATGATTGTACGTTCAAAGAAAACGGGGAAGACCCTGGTGGTGTTTAACCCCGATGAGGACCTGCAGGAGGCTGTAAAAAAGTTTATCCCCCGTCCCCTGAAATTTGAGAAATTCGGACGGAATTGAGCAAAAAACAGGCGGCGCCGGGGGGATTTCCCTCAGGCGCCGTATTTTTTCGCTGTATTTCCGGTTTAAAATTGGAACACAACGCCCACAACCGCGGAGGCGGCTATGAACACTATTGGGTGAAGCTTTTTGGTAGGCTTTACCCAGTTGGTAAGCGCCAGCAGCACAGCCGCCAGTACCAGCCCCTGCCAGAAAAACAGGGAGCCATCTCCCAGGGAAAGGGTGTTGAGCTGCCAAATACCGGAGGGGACCACCTTTACGGAGGTGAGTACTTCCAGGACCACAGTGACGCAGGCGGCGGCGATCAGACCCGTAGAAGCTGGGCGCAGGCCGTAAAATGCCTGGTCCACCAGTCTGTTGTCCCGGAATTTTTGCAGCATGGCCCCCACAATGAGAATGACGATGATGGAGGGGATGACCTCGCCCACGGTGGCTACAACGGCCCCGGGGACCCCCGCCACAGTAAAGCCCACAAATGTAGCCATGTTGATGCCGATAGGGCCGGGGGTGGATTCTGACACGGCCAGCATATTCATCAAATCCGAGTAGGTGTACCACCCGGTTGCCTCGCCAATATCCTGCAAAAACGGCAGGGTGGCCATGCCGCCGCCGACGGCGAACAGACCGGTCTTAAAAAACTCCCAGAACAGGCGCAGAAAAACCATCATGCCCATCACCACTTTCCTTTCTCAAGCAGCGCAAACTCTGCCGTTTGGAAAAACCTGTTTTTTCAGGCTTTTGCCTCCAGATTTTTCAGAAGAACGCCCACAAGAGCGGCGGATATGACGAACCATACGGGAGAAATGTCCAGGAACACGCCGCCCAGCAGCACCAGGATGAAGATAGCGGCGGTGCGCTTATCGACCACCGATTTTTTCAGAAGTTTTACAACGGCATTGAAAATCAGCACGCATACGCACACCTGAATGCCCGCGAAAGCATGCTTTACCCAAGCGAGGTGAGAGAAATTGGTGATGAGCCCCGCCAGGATTGAAATGATGACCACTGAGGGGGACACCACGCCAATAGTGGCCACGATCCCGCCCAGAATGCCGGCCTGCTTCTGGCCGATAAACGTAGCTACGTTTACCGCGATAATGCCCGGCGTACACTGCCCCAGAGCGAAATAATCCGTCAACTCTTCTTCGGTGGCCCAGTGACGGTTTTCCACTACCTCCCGCTGGAGGATGGGCAGCATGGCCATGCCTCCCCCAAAGGTGATGACCCCCATTTTCGCGAAAGCCCAAAATAACGTCCAAAGCTTTTTCAAAGCAGTTTCTCCCCCCGGTGTTCTGTGATAAGGTATCCTTTTGTTATTATATCTCTTTTTCTCCTGTTTGCAAGAGAAAAGGCTTTTGCTTTTTCATCCCTTGTGCTATACTGAAGCTAACATGTGCCCCTGACGGAAGAGCCAGGGATTTAAGGAGGTTTTTTTATGAATGTTGTTCCCAAGCTGAGCGGCCCCGCAGAGAAAAGACCGGGGACCTGCCAGACGTCTTTGCCCCTGAAATACGCGGGGGATTTTTCCGCCGCGGACCAGTTCCCGCTGGAAAAGTCCGGCGCTCCCGTACTCACCTTAAAAACGGATGCTTCCGTTCCCGCTGAGGGCTATGTGCTGGATATTGCCCCCGAAAGAATCATCCTTTCCTCCCGTGAGGAGAACGGCGTTTTTTACGGGCTGCACACCCTGTTCCAGATGATCCGGGAAGGGGAGGGCAAGGTCCCCTGCGGCCGGTATGAGGATGCGCCCCGTTTCCCCTACCGGGGCTTTATGATCGATTCCGGCCGCCATTTCTTCCCGGCGGATGAAGTGAAAAAGATGATCGACCAGTGCGCCAGGTTAAAACTGAACGTGCTGCACTGGCATTTAAGCGAGGACCAGGGCTTCCGCATTGAAAGCAAAAAGTTCCCCAGACTCAACGAGATCGCCTCCTGGAGGACGGAGGAGGACGGTTCCCGTTACGGCGGGTTCTATACCCGGGAGGAGATCAAGGACGTGGTGGCTTACGCTCACGCCCGGTACATGACCGTAGTCCCTGAGATCGACCTGCCGGGCCATACCACCGCTATAGTGGCCGCCTATCCCGAGCTTTCCTGCTCCGGGGAACCCGCACAGGTGGAATGCCACTGGGGCATTTTCCCCCGCATTCTGTGCGCCGGGAACGAAAAGGTCTACGATTTCCTGTACCAGCTGCTGGATGAGGTCTGCGAGCTGTTCCCTGACAAATGGTTCCATATCGGCGGCGACGAAGCCCCGAAGGACGAGTGGAAAAAGTGTCCCCGCTGCCAGGCAGCCATCAAAGAGAACGGCCTGAAAGACGAAGAGGCGCTGCAGGCACGGTTCACCGCCAGGCTGGTGGAATACTTAAACGGCAAGGGAAAGACCGTTGTGGGGTGGAACGAGATACTGTCCTCCGGGGATCTGGGTCTTGGAGCGGTGGCCCAGTACTGGACCGATCAGGGGGCGGAGTATTCCGCACTGGAGATCCCCAGGGGAAGAAAGTTTATTTTTTCCAACATGAGTTCCTTCTACTTCGATTATGATCCGTCCCTCATTACCATGAAGGGCGCCTACTCTTACGAGCCCTACATTCCCGGCGGCGAGTCCATCAGGCCAGAACAGGTGCTGGGCCTGGAAGCTCCCCTGTGGTCCGAGCACATCGAGACCCCCGAGCGCCTGGAATACATGGCTTTCCCCAGAATGGCGGCTTTAGCTGAAAACGCCTGGTCGGGACACGGGGATTACCAGGATTTCTGCAGGCGGCTGGAGGCTTTTGAGGAGACCTGGCGGGAAGATGGCGTAAATGCCCAGCCGGTGGAGGAGGCCGCCGGATTTGACCCCAAAGCGGCGGCACGGGCCGTCTTTAAGCAGGTTTGGGCCTGGTCCCCGGAAAAGACGGAGGCGGAAATAAAGGCCGGTTTAGCTGATATTGACTGGAAAAGGCTTTCCAGGATACTGTCCCCCACAACTACCCCGGAGGAGATGGACAGGATCGTGGAGGAGGTCCGCGCCCTTGCCCGTTAGCGGGCCGCTGCCGCTGGCAGGGAAGACGGCGCCCCGGTTTTCCGGGGCGCCGTTATTTTATATGACGAATTCCTTGCCGGGCCGGTCCACGTCCATCACCCTGCCGGCGTATTCCCGGCAGGTGGGGTCCGATTTGAACAGGGGCACCACAGAATAGTCGCCCCACATGTGCATGGGGAACACATGCTTTGCCCGGGCGGCCTGGAAAAAGTACCTCATGCCCAGATCAAAGTTATCGCCCTGTCTCGGGTCAAGGGGGACAAAAGCCGCGTCGATGTCCTTCCCGGCCAGCAGGTCCAGTTCCCTGCGGTACTGGTCCTCCATCAGGTCGTTTTGGAACCTGGGAGCCCCGTCCCACACCCAACAGTTTAAATCCCCCGCGTGATAGAGCAGCTTTCCCTCGCACTGCACCAGGAAGGCTACTCCCGCGTCCGTAGATTTCAGCGTGGCGATTTTCACGCCGCCGGTTTCACAGGTTCTGTGGGGAGAGACGAAAAGCACCAGATCCTTTACATCCTCCGGCACCGTTTTGGGAGAAATGTCGTCAGACAGGATGAACGCCCGCTTTTCGCTCTGCCCGCCCAGACTGAACACCCGGGGGGAGAAGTGGTCGTCGTGGCTGTGGCTCGCGAAAACGTACAGAGGTTTGCCTGTCTCCGGGACGTCCCCCTGGAAATAATCGAACAGGAGACAATGCTCTTCCAGTTCAATAAAATAGCAGCTGTGCCCAATGAATGTGACTTTCACCATCAAGACCTTCCTTTCCGCTTACGTTCCCCGGATCCGGGCGTGGGAGAGACCCGCGGGGTCCCTTGTCACGTCGATCCGTCCGGGGATCCGGTTTTTCAGTTCCGACACGTGGGAGATGATGCCCACCAGCCGGCCGTTCCTGCCCTGACCGCCCCGGAGCATATCCAGGGCTTTCATGGCCGTATCCAGGGTTTCCCCGTCCAGAGAGCCGAAGCCCTCGTCGATAAAGAGAGAGTCAAGCCGCACCGCCCCCGAGTGGTTCTGCACCACCTCTGAAAGGCCGAAAGCAAGGGACAGGGAGGCCAGGAACTGTTCGCCCCCGGAAAGGGTCTCTATAGAGCGGGGCAGCATGGACGCTCCGTCCAGCACCTCGAGATCCAGGCCGCTCAGGGCGTTGCCCCCTTTTGGCCGGTCCATCAGCCGCAGGGCGTACCGGCCCCGGCTCAGGGTGGAAAAGAACCGGTTGGCGCTGACCAGCACCTCGTCCAGCATGATGCTGAGTACATACTGCAAAATGGGCAGCTTCATGGGGTTCCCTCCCGACAGGGACCTGGCCAGCCGGGCCGTCCTGCCGTACAGGCCCTCCAGGTCCTCAAAGCGGCGGTCCAGTTCCCGCACCGCAGTTAAAGCGGCTTCCAGAGATGCTTTTGTCTGGGCAGCTTTGCCCAATTCCTCCGAGCGCCGCAGGCTTTCTTCCCGCAATTCTTTGGTTTCCTGGCGCAGGTGTTCCAGATGGGGAGGTTCTTCCCAGGGGGCCCGGAACTCCGCCGCTGCCTGCTCCGCCTTTTGAAGGGCGGCGCCGGACAGGGCCAGGGCCTCTGCCGCCCTCTCCCGTTCCCGATCTGATTGTTCCGCCTGTTCCAGAAGTCCGGCGGCGGAGGCTTCCAGCGCCTGGCGCCTGGCCTGGTTTTCCTTCAGCGTCTGCTCCAGAGCGGCGGCGTCCAGCCCGGCGCAGGCTTTCTCCGTTTCTTCAGCGCGGCGCTCCAGTTCCTCCGCTTTTGCGTTTAAAGCGGAAAGCCGCTCCCTTTCCAGGGCCCGTGTCTTCCCGCATTGTTCCTTTTCCAGGGTGAGGGCCGACAGTTTTTCACGGGCCGCGTCCAGCCGGTCGGCGTCCCGCCTGGCCCCGGCAATCTGTTCCAGGACCTCTGAGAGACCCTGCCGGACCTTTTCCTCCGACAGGCCCGTTTTTTCCCACAGGGTTTCCTGCTCTTTCACAGCCTCCCGCGCCTTTTCCAATTCCGCTTTCCGGGCGTCCCATACGGCCGCGGACTGGAGAGCGTGGCTGCGGGCGTCCTTTTCTCCGGCCCGCAGGGCTTCCAGCTTTTTTTCGTCCAGGACGTCCCCGTCTCCCCGGGCAGGGTTCGGGTGCTCTTTGCTGCCGCAAACGGGGCAAGGCCTGCCCGGGCTCAGGCTCCGGGCAAGACCCAGAGCGGCGCTCCGGCGCAGAAGGGCCTCCTGCTCCTCCAACTGTCGGGACAGGACTTCCAGCACCGCCCGCTGCTTTTCCGCGTCCGCCCCAGCCCGTTCCAGGGCTTCTTCTGCCCTTGCGGCCGTCTCCCGGCGCTTTAAAAGCTCGCCGCAAACAGTCTGGGCCTGTTCCAGGAGCTGGCGCCGCTCCAACAGACCCGGCAGGGCCTGGACGGCGTCCTGGCACTGCTTCAGGAAAGGTCCGCCCTTTTCTATTCTGGCGCTCAGATCCGCTTCCCGATCGGCCAGGCTGGCCAGGCGCTTTTTTACGGTTTCCAGGTCTTTTCTGGCAGTCTCGGCCTGCCGCCGGGCATCTTCTCCGGCCCGCAGGTGTTCCCGCCGCTCGGCAAGCCTTGCCGTCTCCTGCGCCAGGAGCAGTGCCTCCTTCCGCTGCTGTTCCGCCTGTTCCCGCTGCTTTAAGGCGGCGGGGGCACGCTCGTCCAGATGGGCTTTTTTCTCCTGCGCGGCCTTTTGCCCGGTCCTTGCGGCCGTCAGGGCTGTTTCAAGTCTTTCCCAGGTTTCGGCCGCCTGCAAAAGCTTTTCTTTGGCGGCGGATTTCTCCGCCAGGTCTTTCCCGCCGGACCGCAGGGCATTCTCCCGCTGGACGGCGGCCTTCAGGGAGTTTTCCAAATCGGCTGTGGTTTCCGCCGATTCCTTTTTCAAAAGGGAATCCTTCCGTGCGCCCAGATCCCGCAGTTCCCCCTCCAGTTCTTTCGTTTTCGCGTTGAACCGGTCCGTCACATCCTTCCACAGGCTGGCGGAAAACAAAGTGCGCAGCATTTCACCCTTTTCTTTAGAGTTTGCCCGTAAAAGCCTCAGAAAATCCCCCTGTGGCAGAACAATCACTTGGGCAAACTGCTCCCCGGTAAGCGACAAAAGCTCCTCAGCCCGTCTGCGCACCGCGCTTTCGCTGCCGCTTTCCAGCAGGATCGCCTCTCCGTCCCGGAGGAGGAAACATTCATGGGTTTCCCGGGGCTCCGGCTGTTTTGTGTTCCGGTTCATGTGGAAGTACCGGGTCCTGCGGAACCGGTAGCTTTCCCCTTTCAAAGCAAAGTCGTATTCCACCACTGTGGGCAGATCCTCGCCGGCGCTCATGCACCGCATGGACGCGAAATCACGTCTGCCCCCGGTTGCGCGCCCGAACAGGGCAAAACTCATGGCGTCCAGCAAGGCGGTTTTCCCGCCGCCTGTAGGACCGGAGATCAGGAACAGCCCCGATTCCCGGAAGCAGGTAAAGTCCAGTTCAGTTCTTTCCAAATAGGGCCCGAAGGCCTGCAAACAGAGCCGAATGGGTCTCATAAGCTGGCCTCCTTTACCGTTTCCCGGAACAGTTCCAGGTCCTCTTCCTGAGCCTCTATCCCGCACACGTCCTTTAAAAACGAGGAGAACACGGCGGCGCTGTCCCGGCCCCGCAGACGTTGGGCCCGCTCGCCGGCAATGCCGGAAACGGCCCAGGGATTGGAGACCGCCAGCAGATTGGGGTAATAGGGCCGCAGCCGATCGGCGGCCATTAAAACGGGGGCCTTGTCCTCCAGCACCAGTTCCGCGTAATCCTCACAGGGGCAGGCCTCCCCGGCCGCCAGAAGATCACGGAACAGGCCGGAGATCCGCCGCACATCCCGCAGGGGAGTAACAGCCGCCGTCTCCGACCGCAGGGAACCGTCCTCCCAAGTGAGGACCCGGAACCCCTTTTTCTGGTGTTCCTCGTCCACCGAGTATTTCAGGGGAGAGCCGGAGTACCAGCCCTTTTCCCCGGCTTTTTGCGGGCCGTGCAGGTGGCCGAGAGCGGCGTAGTCAAATGGGTCGAACAGGGCGGGGGGCACTTGGCCGCCGCCGCCCACAAAAACGGCGCTTTCCGAATCGGAACTGAGGGAACCGGCGGCAAAGCAGTGGGCCATCAGGATGTGTGCGGCCCCGGGCTGGAACAGCGGGAGCATGCGCCGGATCAGCTGCTCCATGCAGGCGGTCTCGCCTTTCAGAGAGGGGTCCCCCAGAAATTCCCTGGCCTGTGGAACGTCATACCAGGGGAGAGGGAATATCTGGACCTTTTCCCCGTCCTCTTCCAGCAGAATGGGGGAAAAGGCGTCCTCCAAAACGGTGGAAAAGTACACCCCGCTTCGCCGCAGAGCCGATTTCAGCAGGGCCATCCGCTCCGCGCCGTCGTGATTGCCGGCGAGGACCACCACCCGGCACCCCTGTTCCACCAGCCGGGAAAGGGTGAGGTCGAACAGCCGGATAGCGTCTACCGGGGCGATCTGCCGGTCGTAGACGTCGCCGGAGATCAAAACGCAGGCGGGGTGTTCCTTCCGGACGGCGGGCAGGAAGACCTGTTCAAGGAACCATTCCTGGTCTGAAAGCAGGCTCCGCCCGAAGAGCATCCTGCCCAAGTGCCAGTCAGAGGTGTGAAATAACTTCATAAAATGTACTTTCCTTTCCGAGAAAAAACGTGTATACTTAAACTTACGGCGAACGTCCCAATAAAGATTTCACATGTGTTTACAAACCCGCGGCCTACATTTAAGCGGGAGAAACGCGGTACTTTTGGC
>CAZGLW010000045.1:0-12664 GCA_964525985.1 uncultured Acutalibacter sp.
GATTTTCTGATAGTGCTCGCAGAACAGCACCTCGCTGGTGGGGCGGACATAGAGCTTTTCGGCCAAAGGCTCTCCTCCGCCCTGCGTCACCACCGCGCATTCAGGGGCAAAACCCTCCACATGGTCCTTTTCTTTTTGCAGCAGGCTTTCGGGGATCAGAAGAGGAATATATACATTCTGTATGCCCGCCTTTTTAAAGCGCTCGTCCATTGCCTTTTGGATATTCTCCCAAATAGCGTAACCGTATGGCTCGTACACAATACACCCCTTAACGCTGGAATAGTCGGCGAGCTCGGCTTTTTTCACGATATCTGTGTACCACTGGGCAAAGTCCGCGTTCCTGGAGGTGATATCCTCCACCTTTTTCTTCTGCTGTGCCATAAAAACAAATCCTTTCGGCAAATTTCCAAAGCTATTATAATCGCGGGCAGCGCAATTTGCAAGCATAAAAACAAGCGCCCGGGACAAGCCCGGGCGCTCTTTACAACAGGGGAACGGCCTTGTGCCGATTAAGCTTTCGAATGGGACTCAATGTACTCCACCAAAGCGCCCACAGTCTTGATGTTTTCAACATCCTCGTCGGGGATCTCCACCCCGAACTCGTCTTCAATGGACATAAGCAGGTCCACCACATCCAACGAGTCGGCGCCCAGGTCTTCAGCCAGAGTGGTGTCCACCGTGATTTCATCCTCGTTTACGTCAAACTGCGTGCTTAAAATGCCTTTGATCTCTTTCAGTACCATTTTTCGTGCCTCCTACAATTTTCTGGATTTTGGGGTTTACGGACAATTCACTTTCAATACGCCCGTCGGAACTATGGACAAAAGGAGTCCAAATGTGATACAATAACTCAACACGGACGTATTTCGGTCCGCCGCGCCGCATTTATCACCTACATTGTATTTACTCCCCGCGGCTTTGTCAACTAGGATTTTAGAAAAAAATTGGGAGCCGGCTGTCCCGACGCGCCGGAAAAGAGGTTATATCCATGAGAATCCTGCACGCGGCCGTTATCGGCCACCCTATCGGCCACACCATGTCGCCTTTTTTGCAAAAGCGGCTGTTTGCCCTGTCCGGTGTTCATATGGCCTACCAGGTATTGGACGTTCCGGATATTTCCGCCTCCCTGCCCCAGTTGAAAGCCCTGGATTTTTTCAACGTAACGATTCCCCATAAAAGCGCCGTTATCCCTTTTCTGGATGAACTTACCGAAAAAGCCCGCGCCTGCGGGTCCGTGAACACGGTAAAGGTTGAAAACGGGAGAATGAGCGGGACCACTACCGACGGCGAGGGCTGCTGCAAGGCCCTTGCGCATCACGGCCTGGACTTCTCCGGGAACGTTCTGCTTTTAGGCAGCGGCGGCGCGGCAAGGGCTTTGGCTTTTGAGATCGCCGCCAGGCAGATGGGCTTTCATCTCACAATCGCCTGCCGGGAAGGCTCTTATGGAAAGACCCGGGCGCTGGGAGAGGAACTGGCCGCTTTCGCCAGGAACCTGGGAGATCGGGACTTCCGCGTAGTTGTGGAAAAGTACGGAGAGTTGGAGATGGAGACCCGCGAGCGCTATGATCTGCTGCTGAACGCCACCAGTGTGGGCATGTACCCCAATACCGGGACAAGCCCTGTCTCAGAGGAAGTGATTTCCCGCTGCAATACGGTGTTCGACGCGGTTTATAATCCGGAAGAAACCGAACTTCTGCGGCTTTCAAGGCTTGCAGGGAAGAAAACCGTGGGGGGCATGGAAATGCTGGTGTACCAGGCGGTTGCCGCCCATGAATTCTGGTATGGGGCCAGCTTTAGAGAAGAGGACGTCCGGAGGCTTTGCCGGGACGCACAGGCGGAACTGGACCTGAAATTTGGCGGAAGGAACACGGAGGAATGAAGGGAAATATCGTGTTGTGCGGTTTCATGGGCTGCGGGAAGACCACAGTGGGGAAAAAACTCTCGAAGATTTTGAACCGGGAATTCTGCGACATGGACCGGTATATTGAAAAAAGAGAGGGCATGGCTATCGCCCAAATCTTTGATAAATATGGAGAAGAGGGCTTCCGTCAGCGGGAGGCGCAGGCTGTAAAGGAAATTTCGAGAAAAGGGAACATGGTTGTGGCCAGCGGAGGCGGTACTGTACTGTTCCCCCAAAATGTACAGGCCTTTCACCGGGGAGGCGGGGTCCTCGTCCTGCTGGACACGCCTTTAGCGTCACTGCAGCAGCGGCTGAAAAACGACAGAAAGCGGCCGCTGATCCAAAAGCCGGACCGGAACAGAGTCATCCGAGAATTGTATGAGGAGAGGATCCCATTGTACCGGGCGGCGGCCGACGTTACGGTAAACGGCGGCGCTCCCGCCTGGGTGGTGGCCAGAAAGCTTGCCGCCCTGGATCTGTAACGCGCCGGGCAAGGCAGAAAAAGCTTGACAAAACGGGGATTCTGTTTTATTTATATTCTAATATCATATCGTTGAGGAACCATTAAGGAGAAGCAGCTATGATTATTGTTTTAAAGCCAAACCAAAAACAGGAATTAGTCGATTCTTTCATCAAGAACCTCACCGCCCATTATGATGTGCAGGTAAACACTTGGGTGGGAACGCAAAGTACCGTGCTGGGTCTGATTGGCGACACCACCGCTGTCGACGCGGAATATATTGAGGCCCAAGACTTTGTGGAAAGCGTAAAGCGGGTACAGGAGCCATATAAAAAGGCCAACAGGAAATTTCACCCCGACGACACGGTGATCACGCTGCCCGGGGGGCAGAAGATAGGTGGAGGAGGTCTGGCGCTGATCGCCGGGCCCTGCTCAGTGGAGAGCGAGGAGCAGATCTGCTTTGTGGCGGAGGAGGTAAAAAAGTCCGGCGCCCAGTTCCTGCGGGGCGGCGCATTCAAGCCCCGTACTTCCCCTTATTCATTCCAGGGAATGAAGGACGAGGGCCTGAAGCTTTTGTCAAAAGCCAAGAAGGAAACGGGCCTGCCCGTTGTCACAGAGATCATGAGTGCTGAACACCTGCCCCTGTTTGATGATGTGGATATTATCCAGGTGGGCGCCCGGAACATGCAGAATTTCGAACTGTTAAAGCGTCTCGGGAAGCTGCATAAGCCCATTTTGCTGAAGCGGGGCCTGGCAAATACCATCGAAGAACTTTTGATGAGCGCCGAATACATTATGGCAGAAGGCAATGAACAGGTCATTCTCTGTGAACGCGGCATCCGCACCTACGAAACCATAACCCGGAACACCCTGGATATTTCTGCTGTTCCCGTTTTAAAGCGGCTTACCCATCTGCCTGTTATCGTGGATCCCAGTCATGCTTCGGGTCTTAACTGGCTCATCGAGCCTTTGGCGGTGGCCGCGGCGGCTATCGGGGCGGACGGACTGATAATAGAAGTACACAACGACCCCAGCCACGCTCTGTGCGACGGCGCCCAGTCCATTACCCCGGCCCAGTTCGACGTCCTGGCGAAGAAGGTCACAAAGATTTCTGAAACGGTGAAAAGCTTATGAAAATCGTCATTGTCGGTCTGGGGCTGATCGGCGGTTCTATGGCAAAGGCGTTAAAGCAGAATACCAGCCACACAGTGCTGGCAATTAACCGCAGTGAAGAGCCCCTCTTAGACGCCCTTTCCTGTGGGGCAATCGACGGCAAGGCCAGCACTGAGGACCTTTATACCGCCGACGTGGTATATCTGTGCGTGTACCCGGAAACAGCTTTGGAGTTTGCCGGAGAGCACGGCCCGCTGCTAAAGGAAAACTGTGTTTTGACCGACGCCTGCGGCGTTAAGGCTGAAATATGTGCCGGAATGGAACGGCTGAAAGGCACGGGGAAATACGTCTTTGTGGCGGGGCACCCAATGGCCGGAAAAGAACTGAGCGGCTTTGGTGCCAGCGATCCCGGTATTTTTGCCGGAGCCTCCTATCTTGTAGCCCCCTGCGGCGCGCCGGAATGGGCGGTTGAGACTGTCTCCGGCCTTGCAAAGGATATGGGATTTGGCCGGGTGGTGTACACCACGCCGGAACAGCACGACCGGGTCATCGCCTTCACTTCTCAATTGCCCCATGTCCTGGCCTGTTCCTACGTGATGAGCCCCCGGTGCAAGGAGCATAAGGGATTTTCCGCCGGCAGCTATCGGGATGTGTCCCGTGTAGCAAACATCAACGCCGACCTGTGGACCAGGCTTTTTTTGGACAACCGGAAGCCCCTGACGGCAGAACTGGACGAACTGATTAAAAACCTTTCCGCCTTTCGTGACGCCGTCTCCGGCGGGGACGGGGAAAAACTCCACTGCCTTTTGAAGACGGCTGGAGAGATCAAGCGGGCGGAGGGGTGACCATGATAGTTTACGGCAGCACCTTTTCAGGCGGGGACGTGACTGTCCCTCCCAGCAAAAGCGCGGCCCACAGGGCCCTGTTCTGTGGGGCGCTTTCCCGGGGGAAGTGCCTGATCTCCAATATCGATTCCAGTAAGGACATGGAGGCAGCTCTTGGGGCTGTCCGGGCTTTGGGGGTTCGCGCGGTCTATGATAGGGAAAAGCGGGCAGTGTCTCTTGATGCTTCAGGCTTGGGGAGCACCGCGGGTGGTGTGATTGACTGCCTGGAATCCGGCAATACCCTGCGCTTTACAGTACCTGTTGCCGCGGCTTTAGGAGGGGATTGGCGCATGGTCGGTAGCGGCCGGCTGCCGCAGCGCCCTATGGGCGTTTATCGGGATTTGCTGCCCCGGCACGGGGCAGAGTACCGCACCGTTGGAACTGAAGAACTGCCGCTGGAGCTTTCCGGAAGGCTGGTCCCCGGCACGTTTGCCTTGCCAGGGAATGTGAGTTCCCAGTTTATCACAGGGCTTTTGCTGGCCCTGCCGCTGCTGGATGGTGACAGCGATATCGTGCTTACGTCGCCCCTGGAATCGGAGGGATATGTGGACCTTACCCTTTCCGTTCTGCGGGATTTTGGCGTTGAGGCAGCGAGAACCGCTTCAGGCTGGCACGTGCCGGGCAGGCAGCGTTTTGTGCCCCGTGACTACACTGTGGAAGGGGACTGGTCCCAAGCCGCTTTTTTCCTCTCAATGGCGGCGGCAGACCCTGAAGGGCACCGGATACGGCTCCACGGGTTGGACCCGGATTCCTTGCAGGGAGACAAAGCCTGTGTGGAGCGTTTTCAGGAGTTCGGGCTGGAAACGGCCTGGCGGGACGGCGCTTTGACTGTCTGGAACCCCAGGGCCCATGAACCCTTCGGCGGGCTTCGGGGGTGTGAAATCGATGTTTCCCAAATTTCCGATATGGTGCCGGCGCTGTCCGTCTGCGCCGCTCTGGCGGAGGGGGAAACCAGGTTTATCCGCGCGGAGCGCCTGCGTTTGAAGGAAAGCGACCGGATCTCCGCTATGGAAGACGCTCTGAACGCTTTGGGAGGGAAAGCCCGGTCCACCCGGGACACCCTGACGGTGGTGGGTGAGCCGTTCCTGCGGGGCGGTACGGCGGAGGGCCGGAACGACCACCGGGTAGTCATGTCCCTTGCCGCTTCCGCTTTGCGGAGCGAGACTGCCGTGCGGGTGACGGACGAGCAAAGTGTCAGGAAAACTTATCCCGGATTTTATGATGATTTTACAAGATTAGGGGGGAGCGCCCGTGTCGTCAATTTGGGGTGAACGCGTTAAAATCTCCATCTTTGGGGGCAGCCACACACAGGCTCTCGGCGTGACTATAGACGGGCTGCCCGCGGGAGAAGCGGTCGATTTCCAGGAAATCCTTTTCCAGATGGCCCGCCGCGCCCCGGGGCAAGACCCCACGGCCACTCAGCGAAAGGAGCCGGACAGGCCCAGAGTGCTGTGCGGCCTGCTGGACGGGGTGACCACCGGCGCGCCCTTGACCGCGATTATTGACAATACCGATCAGAATTCCAAAGACTATTCCGACCTGAAGATCCATCCGCGTCCCGGCCACGCGGACTATACAGCCTGGGTAAAATACGGCGGTTATAATGACGTCCGGGGAGGCGGGCACTTTTCCGGCCGCCTGACGGCACCGCTGGTATTTGCAGGGGCAGTGGCGAGGCAGATCCTGCGCCGCCGGGGCGTTTTGGTGGCCTCCCACATCACCCAGATCGGGGAGAGCAAAGGCGGCTGCTCTTTTGACGGCGTGACAGTCGATGCGGCGCTGTTAAATCGGCTGAGTGAGGAATATTTTCCCGTGATTGATCCCGCCGCCCGGGAGGAAATGCGGGAAATCATCGAAACGGCCCGGAAAGATGCCGACAGCGTAGGCGGCACCGTAGAGTGCATGATCGCCGGTATGCCGGCCGGGGTGGGAGACCCCATGTTCGGCGGCGTGGAGAATGTCATTTCTTCTATCGTGTTCGGCATTCCCGCCGTAAAGGGTGTGGATTTCGGCGCGGGCTTTTCCGCGGCCTATCTCAGGGGCAGCCAGAATAACGACCCCATTTACTATGACGAAAATGGGAAAGTGAAGACCCGTACCAACCGTGCCGGGGGTATTTTGGGGGGTATCACCACAGGCATGCCAATTGTCTTTCAGGCGGCCTTTAAGCCCACGCCTTCTATTGGGCGGGAGCAGGACACCGTAGATCTGGAGACCGGCAAAAACGCCAAGCTGACCATTCACGGCAGGCACGATCCCTGCATTGTACCCAGAGCTGCCCCCGCTGTGGAAGGGGCTGCATGTCTGGCGGCCCTGGAGCTTTTGGCCCGCAGCGGGCTTTTATAGGAGAGCATGGATATGGAATACGACGTAAAGGATGAATTAGACCGGGTCCGGCGGAACATCGATGCTGTTGACAAACAGCTTTTGCCTCTGTTTCTGGAACGGATGAAGTGTTCCGAGCGGGTTGCAGAGATCAAACGTGATATTGGTATGCCGGTATTGGATTCGCGGCGGGAGCAGGAGATTCTGGACCGGGTGCGGGAGCAGGCCGGGGAGTATGGCCCGTGCGCGGCGGCATTATATGCCGCCATCATGGAGATCAGCCGGGCCCGCCAGCACCAGCTTTTGGGCGGCGGCGAAGATCTTCGGGCCCTGGAACGGACCGCCGGGCGGGAAATGCCCGGGGCCCCCGCCCGAGTGGTTTGTCAGGGGGTGGAGGGTGCCTACTCTCACCAGGCGGCCTTAAAGCTGTTTGGAGAGGCTCCCATCTCCTTTGTGCCCAGTTTTGGCCAGGTCTTTGAGCAGGTTCGCGGAAACGACGGCTTTTTAGGCGTGGTGCCGGTAGAAAATTCAGCGGCGGGCTCTGTTACCGCTGTGTACGATTTGATCCTGCGCTATCGTTTTTTCATTGTGGGGGCCACCGCTGTGCGGGTTTCCCACTGTCTGGCCGCCTCTTCCGGCAGCGGAGAAATACGCACTGTCGTCTCCCATCCCCAAGCGCTGGCCCAGTGTTCCGAATACATCGGTCTTCACGGTTTTGACTCTAAGGAGTATTCCAACACCGCCGCCGCCGCTAAATATGTGGCGGAAGAGGCACCCCGCGGCGTGGCGGCCATCTGCTCGAAAGAGGCGGCGGAGAAATACGGCCTTGCGGTGATAGAGGAAAATATTCAGGACGAGAAGGACAACACCACCCGGTTTGTGGTCATTTCGAAAGAGCCGGTTCTTGAGGAAAAGGCCAGCAAGATCAGCCTGTGCTTTTCCCTTCCCCACAGATCCGGCGCTCTTTACAGCGTCCTGCAGCGCTTTGCTCTCTGTGGGCTCAACATGACAAAAATAGAGTCGCGGCCCATTCCGGGCAAAGCCTTTGAGTATGATTTTTATCTGGACTTTACGGGGAATATTCACGAAAGGAATACTCTGGACTTAATCTGCTCCCTCCACGACGAACTGCCGAGATTTTCCTTTTTGGGCAACTACAGCGAAGAGTAAGCTGCGCATTTTATGGACAGGAGGGAGCCGCTGTGGATATTGCGTTAGAGCGTGTCAGGAGTCAAAGCCAGATTGATTCGCTGTGCCGGATTGCCCGCCGGGTTTGGCACCTGACCTATGATGGGCTGGTGCCGGAGGGCCAGGTGGAATATATGCTGGACAGGTTCCAATCCGACCGCGCCGTGAAGGACCAGATGGTGAACCTGAACTACCGATATTATATGATTGTCTGTGACGGCCGGGATGCCGGCTTTGTCGGTTTTTCCCCCCGGTACGAGGGGCGGGAAGAGATGTTCCTGAGCAAGGTTTACCTGTTGCCGGAATTCCGGGGCCGGGGAGCTGTAAAAAAGGCTTTCGCGCTGGTGGAGAATGAGACCAGAAGGGAAGGGCTGAAGAGGATCCGCTTGACAGTTAATAAGGGAAATGTCCATGCGGCGGAGGTTTACAGGCATTATGGCTTTTATACGGCGGAGCTTGCCGAAACGGATATTGGCGGCGGGTACATTATGGACGATTACATTATGGTAAAGGAATTGGATTGAGCGGGGATTATTTCAGCAGCTTTTTGATTTTTGCCTATTGTAATTCACAGAAAAATATGCTATCATGTAAACAAATCTGGTTATTTTGATGGGAGCGTGCAATCATGGATGTCAAAAAGCTCGTATCGCAAATGACGTTGGAGGAAAAGGCCGGGCTGTGCTCCGGCAGTGATTTTTGGCATACCCGCGGCGTGGAACGGCTGGGTGTGCCTGAGGTGATGGTCACCGACGGCCCCTGCGGCCTGAGAAAGCAGGCGGGAGAGACCGATCACCTGGGGCTGAACGCCAGTGTGAAGGCCATCAGCTATCCTACGGGTTCCTGCGTGGCTTCTTCCTTTGACAGGGAACTCATAAAAAAGTCCGGCGAGGCTTTGGGAGACGAGTGCCAGGCCGAGGATGTGGCGGTACTTCTGGGCCCCGCTGTCAACATCAAGCGCTCGCCCCTCTGCGGCAGGAATTTCGAGTATTTTTCCGAGGACCCTTACGCGGCGGGGGAGATGGCGGCCGCTTACATCAACGGCGTGCAGAGCAAAAACGTTGGCACCAGTATCAAGCATTTTGCCGCCAACTCCCAGGAGCACCGGCGCATGACCAGCAGCAGCGATGCGGATGAACGCACTTTGCGGGAAATATATTTCCCGGCTTTTGAAAAGGCTGTAAAAGAATCCCAGCCCTGGACCGTCATGTGCTCCTATAACAGGCTGAACGGTACTTACGCCTCTGAAAATCACTGGCTTTTGACAGAGGTACTCCGGGATCAGTGGGGCTTTGAAGGCGCTGTTATGAGCGACTGGGGCGCGGTAAACGAACGCCCTCAGGGAGTGGCCGCCGGCCTTGACCTGGAGATGCCCGGTCCCGGCGAAGCAAACACTCGGAAGATCATCGAAGCGGTAAAGAGCGGAAAGCTTTCCGAAAAAGACGTGGATACCGCCGCCGAGCGGGTGCTTACCTTTGTGTACAAATACATGGAGAACCGCGATCCCTCCGTAAAATTCGACTATGAGGGCCACCATGAAATGGCCCGGAGAATGGCTGCGGAATCAATGGTCCTTTTGAAAAACGAGGGCGGCGTCCTGCCCCTGTCCAAAGAGAAGAAAGTGGCCTTTATCGGCCGCTATGCCGAAACGCCCCGGTTCCAGGGGGGCGGCAGTTCCCATGTAAACAGCTATAAGGTCACCGGCGCTGTGGAAGCGGCGCGGGGCCTCAATGTGACTTACGCTCCGGGCTTTTCTGCGGACGGTATGAATGAGGACCCGGCCCTTGCCGCTCAGGCGGTCCGGGCTGCGGAAGAGTCTGATGCCGCGGTTGTTTTCATCGGCCTGCCTGAGGCGCTGGAATCTGAGGGATTTGACAGAAAGAACATGCGGCTGCCCGCCTGCCAGGAAAAGCTGGTGGAGGAAGTGGCCGGGGTCCAGCCCAACACCGTTGTGGTGGTTCATTGCGGCGGCGCTATTGAAATGCCCTGGATTGACGGCGTCAAGGCGGTTCTTTATGCCTATTTGGGCGGCGAGGCCGTTGGGAGCGCCACAGTTGATCTGTTGTTCGGCGATGTGAACCCCAGCGGCAAGCTGGCCGAGACCTTCCCCCTGCGGCTGGAAGATAACCCCTCTTATCTCTATTATCTGGGCGAGGGAGACCACACCGAGTACCGGGAAGGCGTATTTGTGGGCTATCGCTATTACGACAAGAAGAACATGCCGGTACTGTTCCCCTTTGGTCACGGGCTGAGTTATACCGAATTTGCCTACAGCGATCTGCGTTTGGACAGGTCCGATGTCAAAGACACGGAGGTCCTCCATGCCAGCGTAAAGGTCAAGAATGTGGGCAGCCGTGCCGGAAAAGAAGTGGTGCAGCTGTATGTAGGCGACGACGAAAGCACGGCAATCAGGCCGGTAAAGGAACTGAAGGGCTTTGAAAAGGTGTACCTTGCTCCCGGCGAGGAAAAGACTGTGGAGTTCACCCTTGATAAGCGTTCCTTTGCCTGGTACAATACCGATATAAACGACTGGTACGTGGAGACCGGCGACTTCACAGTTTCTGTGGGCAGGTCCAGCCGGGAGATCGAGCTTACCGCCAAAGTGAAGGTTGAATCCACCACCCGGCTGAAAAAGGTCTATACGTTGAACAGTACTTTGGGCGACATTATGGCTGACCCCAGAGGAAAGCAGATTGTGGGCCAGATGATGCAGGCCGCCAACCCCATGCAGCCGGCGGAAGGGGAGGATGACGGCTCCGCAGCTATGAGCGGGGACGCTATGATGGCCATGATGGGCTATATGCCTCTGCGGGGGATCGCGATGTTTGCCGGCGGCGCCATGCCGCCCGATACTTTGGAAAACATCTTAAACGCCCTGAACAGCTGAGAATATTTTGACAAAACAGGCAGATATAGAACGGGTCTCCCTCTTTCCACAGGAAAGAGGGGGCTCGTTTTGTTGTTTTTGACAGGGGATAGGGGACAGGCTGCGACAAAATCCTGAAATGGGCCGGCATAAAATAAAAAGCGGTTGGTATATTTTACCGTTTTACGGCACAGCCTAAATACAGACCGGCCAAACCCAAAATAAAGGAGAAAAAAGTCATGAAGCGAATCTTATCCCTGTTTCTCATAGTGCTGGTATCCGTGACCATAAGCGGCATGCACGCGTCCGCCGCGGGCCTCAGCGACTATATCACAGTGAAAAGCTACGATCCGGATGTGGATTATATGCAGGCGATGCAGCGCGCGTTAAACGACGGCGGCTCATACGCTCTGCAGGTGGGAGCCATTTACGAAAAACAGAGGAACCTGAAAATCGACTCCATGAACCTTGACCAGAAAAAGACCTCATATTTTAACGAGTATACCACTGCCCGGGAGATCAGGGAGGCAATGGAAGCGGACAAGACCTGCAAGTACAGCCAGGAGGATCTGGACCTGCTTTCCCGTGTGATCTACGCCGAAGTGGGCTGTACCTGGATCCCCGACTGGGTCCAGCGGATGGTGGGCAGCGTGGTCCTGAACAGGGTGGAGAGCCCCTATTACCCGGATACCATCAAAGAGGTCGTCTACCAGCCGGGCCAGTATTCCCCCACCTGGGACGGATCCATCCGCAAGACTCCCGACGCCCGCACTGTGGAAAACGCAAAATATCTGCTGGAGCACGGCAGTATCTGCCCCAGAAATGTTATCGGTCAAAATTCCGTCGTCACCGGCAGCGGCGTTTACCAGAGCTACCACGACTCGGTGCTGGGTACCACAGTGTATTTCTGTTACCAGTAAGCAAAGCAAAAAGGCCCTGGCGGGGGCCTTTTACTTTTGTGCTTCAAGCACTGTCCGGGTTAGTGAACAATGAATTCGGTCCACTCAATATGGTTATACTGCATCACGTCGTCCGCCTTTTTCATTCCCAGCTTTTCATAAAAAGGGACTGCCTTCTCATTGGCTATGAGATATACGGCAATATCTTTTTCGCCGCCCGCCTGCTCCAGAGCTGTTTTCATAAGCTGTCGGCCGATTCCTCGTCCCTCATAATTTCTGTCTACGCCCAGATCGGTCACATAAAGCCAGTACGAGTAATCGGTCAGGCCAAATAGCGTCCCCACAATCAAACGCTCTTTATTTCTTGCCACAAGGCTGATGGACACATTTTTAACCAGCTTCGCAATCCTTTCCTCAAAGCGCTCCTTCGGGTATTGCGATCCAAGATCGGTCCGTTTGAGGAAATCGATATATTCCTCCGGAGAGACGCGCTCGCTTGTAATTTTGATTTCCGGGTCCATTTATTGTTCCTCCATGATTTTTTGATACGCCTTAACGACAGCAACAATGATGAGCTTGCTGAAGGTCCAGTTTATCGCTCTTTTTTCTGTGCCGTTCATCATAGCACATCTGCCTGCCATTTGCAACAAAGCGGGTTCAAGCCACGTACAAAAAATCCCAGTCCGCCCATACAGGTGGCTGGGGATTTTGGTGCGCGAGAGCGGGACAGCAGATGCTGGCGCAAGTGGAATACAACAAGAGTAAAAAGTAAGAGAAAAGCCGGGGTTTAATCCCCGGCCTTTTTCTTTTGCGCGAATGTTACCGCTATCAGTACACCATCATAGAAGTACACTGTGCAGTTCAAATTCGCGCTGTTTGGTGCGGGTATTCATAACGGACTTAAATAAAATCATTGATATTCCGGCAGAAACACACATAGTTTGCCCGCGCTTTGGGACAGTTTTCGGTTTTCTCCATATGTGCGCGGCAAAGGCAAGAGACAGCGAGAAGTGCAGAAATGTACCTCTC
>CAZGLW010000046.1:0-12438 GCA_964525985.1 uncultured Acutalibacter sp.
TTCCCCGGTTCAAATCCGGGTGTCACCTCCAAAAAATCCCGTTGGGCAGTTTCCCGGCGGGATTTCTTTATGTCAGGAAATGTCCTTCATCTGTTTGTACGAAAACCGCAGGGGCTGCTTTCGTTTTAGCCGTAAACCGTCGCTTTCTTTTCGCCGCATATAAACGCTTTGTACCAGACCGAAGCCCAAGTAGAGACAGACCGCAGAAGAACCGCCTGCGCTGAAGAAGGGAAGAGTGACGCCCATAACCGGCAAAATGGCCAGGCACATGCCGATGTTGGTGATCGACTGCAAAGCCACCAGGCCGAAAAATCCGAAGCACATATATTTTCCCAGATCGTCCCTGGCGGAATGTGCCACACGAAGCACCTCAATCATCAGCAAAAACAGCAGCAGAATAATCAAGGAACAGCCTACAAAACCAAGTTCTTCTCCAGCCACGGAGAAAATGTAATCGCTCTGTTGAAATGGCACGCTGTTGTTGGCCACACGGCTGCCCTCAAATAAACCCTGGCCCCACAGCCCACCGCTGCCGATAGATATGCGGCCCTGATACTGCTGGTAGCCCTGATCCATCTGCACATCTGCGTTTTCCAGGTTGAACAGGGCAATAAATCGATCCTTTTGATATTCGTCCATAACAAACCGCCACAGAATGGGGAAGGCTATTACCACCAGGCCTGCCAATATTCCAAAATACCTCAGTTTGACCCCGGCGGAAAAACTCATAGCAAGAAAAATAAAAAAGAATACAACACCGGCTCCGGTGTCCTTCTGCCAAATACACAGAAGAAAAGGAACCAAAGCATGGCACCCCAGCAAGAGAAGCTGGATGGGATTATCCATCTGGCCCCGCTTTTTGATGATGTCCAGGTGTTTTGAGTAGGTAACGATAAAAGCGATCTTTACCAATTCAGAGGATTGAAAGGTTCTGCCTCCAATACTGATCCACGCCCGGGCTTCCACACCTCCGCTGCCGCTTATCACCTCGCCGAACAGAGCCGTGTAAATCATTAAAAACACGGAAAATCCCGCAATCAGGTACCAGAAGTTGGCAATCTCCACATAGTCGATTAAAGATATTACTACTGCGCCGGCAACGCCCAGACCAATGGCGAACAACTGGGTGCGGAAGTAGTTAGACTCTGTGGCTCGGGAAACACTTTTCAGCAAAATCAAACTGTAGACGGATATAGCGGCCAGGATCAGCCAAAGCAGAATATCCGCCCTTCGGAAATAATTTACAAACCCTTTTAAGATCCTTTTACCCATAGTTTCTCACATTCGTCTTTTTTTCAAGTTTTCCTCTGCTCTCAAGGCTAAATTATAGCATATGGCGCAGGACTCGGCAAGTTTTTTTGTTTCAGTCTTTACTATTCCGGCAAGATACTTTATAATTCATAAGGGAGACGAAAAACTGGCGGGGCTGAAATATGTTCCGTCTTAATGGCCGCAAGGTCAGAAAGGTGTGAAGTCAAGCTATGATGTCTGATATCGAGATCGCGCAGAACACAAAACTTACCCCAATTACCCAAATCGCCGAAAAGCTGGGAATCAGGGAGGACGAACTGGAATTGTACGGCCGCTATAAGGCGAAGGTCAACCAGTCGGCCTTTAACCGTTTGGCCGACAGGCCCAACGGCAAGCTGATCCTGGTTACCGCCATCAACCCAACCCCCGCGGGGGAGGGAAAGACTACCACAACGGCCGGCTTGGGCCAAGCAATGGCGAAAATCGGCAAAAACGCTATTATCGCTCTGAGGGAGCCTTCTTTGGGCCCTGTGTTTGGCGTTAAGGGCGGTGCCGCCGGCGGCGGTTACGCCCAGGTCCTGCCTATGGAGGACATCAACCTTCACTTTACCGGGGATATGCATGCCATCACTTCCGCAAACAACCTGTGTTGTGCCATGCTGGACAACCACATGCAGCAGGGTAACCTTTTGGGCATCGATCCCCGGCGTATTCTTATCAGGCGCTGCCTGGATATGAATGACAGGGCTTTGCGAAATATAGTGGTGGGCCTGGGGGGCAAGGCAAATGGCGTACCCCGGGAAGATGGATTTATTATCACCGTGGCCTCTGAGGTCATGGCCATTTTGTGCCTTGCAAGAGATCTGGAAGACTTGAAACAGAGGCTGGGCAATATTCTTATCGCTTACACCTACGACAATAAACCTGTTTACGCAAGGGACATCAAGGCTGAGGGTGCCATGACTGCTCTTCTGCGTGACGCTGTGAACCCAAATCTTGTGCAGACTATAGAGGGAACTCCCGCCATTATGCACGGCGGCCCCTTTGCCAATATTGCTCATGGGTGCAACTCGGTAAGGGCTACCCGATTGGCATTAAAGCTTGCGGATTACTGTATTACAGAAGCCGGATTCGGCTCTGACTTGGGCGCGGAGAAATTTATGGACATCAAGTGCCGTATGGCGGGACTTGTACCCTCTTGCGTAGTGGTAGTAGCAACTGTGCGGGCATTAAAATATAATGGCGGTGTAGCCAAAGCCGACTTGGGCATTGAAAACGTAGAAGCTTTGAGGAAGGGTTCTGTCAACCTGAAAGCCCATGTGGAAAACATGCATAAATTCGGCGTGCCTGCAGTTGTGGCCATCAACCGGTTTCCTACCGACACCGAAGCGGAACTGCGAGTTATCGATGACTGCTGTAATGAGTTGGGTGTGTCTTACGCCCTTTCCGAGGTATTTTCCAAAGGCGGTGAGGGCGGTAAAGATCTGGCCAAGACCATCTGTGACGTGATCGATAAGTGCGAAAGCTGCTATCACTTTTCACCCATTTATCCCGACAGCGCACCGGTGGAGGAAAAGATACAAACAATTGCCAAAAATATTTACGGCGCCGACGGTGTGATCTTTACCAAACAGGCCCAAAAATCTTTAAAGGATATCAAGGTCTTGGGAGGCGACAATATGCCTGTCTGCATCGCCAAGACCCAATATTCTTTGTCTGATGACCCTTCGCTCTTGGGCCGCCCTGCGGGCTTTACCATCACTATCCGTGATTTGAAGATGTCAAGCGGCGCGGGCTTTGTGGTAGCTTACGCCGGTGATATCATGACCATGCCAGGTTTGCCTAAAGTACCGGCCGCCGAAAAGATCGACGTAGATGAAAATGCCGTCATCCACGGACTATTCTGATGAGGCAGGAATTTATCACCCACTCGCCCCAAGAGACCTTTGATCTGGCATCCAGAATGGCAAAAAGTTTTCGGGGCGGAGAGGTTTTGGCATTTACCGGCGGCATGGGTATGGGGAAAACAGCGTTCACCCGGGGTCTGGCTTTTGGTCTGGGAGCCGGGGATGTGGTCTCAAGTCCTACCTTTGCCCTGGTCAACGAGTACACCGGCCGTCTTACCCTGGAACATTTTGATATGTACCGGGTGGAAAGCTGGGACGATCTTTATTCTACAGGCTTTTTCGATTATCTGGATACAGACTGTGTACTGGTGATCGAATGGAGCGAAAATATTGCGGGGGCCTTACCGGAGGGAACAATCTACGTCGATATCAGGCAAGGCATGTCTGAAAACCAAAGAGTTATCACGATTGAGGGCTGGAAGGAGGCGCTATGATATGCTGGTGTTAGCGGTAGAATCCTCCGCTGTTCCCGCTTCGGCAGCGGTGATGGAGGATGGAAAGCTGCTGGGCGAATTCTACGTAAATACCAGGCAGACCCACAGCCAGACGCTGCTGCCTATGGTGGAGGGCCTTTTAAAAGGTCTTCAAAAAACATGTGCCGACTTTGATCTGATTGCTGTATCCCGCGGGCCCGGATCATTTACTGGTGTGCGTATTGGCGTAGCCTGTGTAAAGGGGCTGGCCTTTTCGAATAACACACCCTGCTGCGGAGTTTCTACCTTAGAGGCCATTGCCCTGGGAGGCTTGCCCTGGAATGACTGCGTGATCTGTGCGGTGATGGACGCTCGATGCAGCCAGGTGTATAACGCTCTGTTCCAAGTGGAAGGCGGAAACCTTATCAGACTGACGGAGGATAGGGTAATGTCCGTGGAAGAACTTGGCGGCCAATGCGCTCTATACGGAGATAAGCTGATTTTGTTCGGTGACGGCGCGGCGTTGTGCTATCAGAGCTTTCGGGAGTGGGGCGCCAGGCTGGCGCCGGAAGAGGTGCGCTTTCAGCGGGCTTCCAGAGTGGCGCTGGCCGCTGAACGGATGGCAAAAGCCGGCGAGGCTGTACCAGCCGCGGAACTGCTGCCCGCCTATCTCCGTCCGCCGCAGGCGGAACGGAAATTGAAAAAAAGAAAGGAAGCGGGGAAACTATGAAACTTGCTATTGGATGCGATCATGGCGGCTTTGAACTGAAAGAGGCAGTCCGGATGTATTTGGAGGAACGCGGCATTTGCTATGAGGACTTTGGCGCTTACAGCACAGAATCTGTAGACTATGCTCCTATTGCGGCCAAAGCTGCTCATGCAGTGGCTGATGGGAAGGCTGACCTCGGGGTGCTGGTCTGCTCTACCGGCTTGGGTATCTCAATGGCTGCCAACAAGGTAAAGGGTATTCGGGCGGCTGTGTGCACCAACGAGTTCTGCGCCGAGATGGCCCGCCGCCACAATAACGCCAACTTTCTCTGTATGGGCGGTAAAGTAGTGGACAAGGATACCGCTCTGAAGCTTTTGGATATTTTTTTGAACACCGGCTTTGACGGTGGCCGACACCAGCGGCGTATCGATCAAATCACCCAGATCGAGGAAGGGACGCTGTAAAGTAATAAAAGACTGTTTTTGCCAATAGACGCAATAGTTGAAATAGATTGCGAGCGTAACACGTTTTCGATTTTGGAAAGCGGTACCTTGTAAAATTTCGGAAAGACCCGCGCTGAGCACATTGTGCAGCGGCGCGGAGAAAATAGGAGGATATTAATAATGCAGGAGTACAAAAACGTGTTTGTCATGGATCATCCGCTCATTCAGCACAAGCTGACCTTTTTGCGTGACGTTTCCACCGGCACAAAGAATTTTCGTGAGTTGGTAAGCGAGATTGCCACGCTGATGTGTTATGAGGCTACCCGTGACCTGCCTTTGATGGACATCGAAACCGTTACGCCTATGCAGAAGACCACCACTAAGGTCATCGCAGGACGGAAGCTGGCATTTGTGCCTATTCTTCGGGCCGGTTTGGGCATGGTAGACGGTATGTTGGACCTGGTGCCTTCCGCCAAAGTTGGGCACATTGGCCTGTACCGGGACCATGAGACCTTACAGCCTGTGGAATACTACAATAAGCTTCCCCAGGATATCGAAGAGCGGGACGTGATTGTGCTTGACCCCATGCTGGCTACCGGCGGTTCTTCAATCGATGCCATCACTATTGTCAAGCGCAGTCATCCGAAAAGTATCAAGTTTCTTTGCATTATTGCCGCGCCCGAAGGGCTCAAGGCTCTCACCGGGGCCCACCCGGACGTGCAGATATACTGTGCTGCGGTAGACGAAAAGCTGAATGAAAACGGGTATATTCTGCCGGGCTTGGGCGATGCCGGCGACCGCATTTTTGGCACCATCTAGTCTGTCCGGATACCCCCGAACCTATCCAGCGTGCTGGCGCAGTTGTCTTTTAAAAGATGGCTGCGCTTTTTTTCTGATTTCCCTTTGAAAACTCTTTGAAATGTGCTATACTAAATCATTGACAGCATATTTATGCAAGTTTCCCATCAGAACGAAAGGTCAAAGACTATGAGCGAGAAAAAAATACAGCGGGTGGGTCCCGCCGCTTTGCTGCGGAGTTATACATCTCCCCATTTTAAAACTATGAAGATCTCTGTCAATATGCTGGTACCATTGAAAAAGGAAACGGCTGCCCTGTACGGCATCCTGCCTGGCCTTGTCACCCGTGCCACCAAAGAGTACCCCGATTTCATGAGCCTGAATCGGCGGCTGTCAGAACTATATGGGGCATCCCTCAGTGCTGATGTCCAAAAGATGGGGGATTGGCAGTGCCTCACCGTTTCGACGGGAGGTATCGCCAGTCGTTACGCATTTGGCGGGGAAGATATGTTTACAGAACTTTCAGAATTGCTGTTCAGTGCGCTGTTCCAGCCGTTTAAGGATCCTGACGGTCTCTTCCCGGAAGATCATTTTCTTCAGGAACAGCGGCAACTGTTGGAATTGAAGGATTCGGAATATAACGACAAGATGATTTATGCCCACCAAAAGTGCGAATCTCTTCTTCTGAAGGGCTCCAACGGGGAATTGGACCGTTACGGCAGCCGTGAGGACATCCAGCAGCTGGACTGCGGCGTTCTTACCCATGCCTGGGAGGAACTGCTTTCCGGCGCCAGATTTGAGGTATTTGTTTTGGGAGACTGTGAGCCGGATCTCGCACTGTTCCAAAGCCGCTTTTTAAACCTGGGGACTCCCCGGCAGACGGCACCGCTGGCCTTTCAACCGCCGCAGCAGGTCTGCAGGGTCACAGAGGAACAGCCCTTGTCCCAGTCTAAGCTTTCTCTGGGTTTCCGGGTAGATGCGAAGTCCGAAGAGCGTCAGCTTTACAAACTGATGAGCGTTGTTTTGGGTGGGGGCCCCAGTTCCAAGCTGTTTCAAAATGTCAGAGAGAAAATGGGACTTTGCTATTATTGTTCTTCCTTATACAGTGCCCTCAGCCGTTCTTTGTATATTGAGAGCGGTGTGGAAACAGAAAATCTCGAAAAGGCGGAAAACGGCATTCTGGAACAGCTTAATCTGCTCCAGGCGGGCAAACTTACGGAAGAGGAGCTTTCTGCCGCAAAACTGGCCCTCTGCAATTCCTTCCGTTCGGTAGGGGATTCCCTGAACGCTGTGGAAACCTGGTACCTTTCCAAGTCATTTGCCGCCCGGCAGATTACGCCGGAAGAAGCCGCAAAACAGGTGATGTCCTATACGGCGGATCAGGTGATAGAGGCCGCGAACAAGGTAAAGCTTGGCGCTGTTTATCGGCTGAAAGGATGTGAAGTGCGCTGATATGGAGATAGAGAAGATTGAAAGCAGCCGTTTGGGCGACTTTTATTATAAGGTAAAGCATCCCTCTGGCCTTACTATTTTGCTTTACCCCAAAGAAGACGCCAGCACTGTATACGCTATTTTTGGCACCCGATACGGTTCTGTTGACAACTGCTTCCGTCGGGGAGATGAAGAAAAGGCCGAGACTGTGCCTGAGGGTATTGCCCATTTTTTAGAGCACAAGCTGTTTGAAAGTGAGGATGGCGACGCCTTTATGCGCTTTGCACAAACCGGCGCCAGCGCCAATGCCTATACCTCTTCTGAACGCACCTGCTATCTGTTTTCCTGTACGGACAGATTGTATGACTCTCTGGAAATCCTGCTGGATTTTGTGCAATCTCCTTATTTTACGGAACAGACTGTCCAAAAAGAATTGGGGATTATCAGCCAAGAGATCAAAATGTACGATGACGACCCGCCTTACCGTGCGGAAATGAACTATATGCAGGCCATGTACCAAAAACATCCGATTCGCATTGATACGGCTGGGACAGTAGAAAGTATTGCGAAGATCACTCCCGAATATTTGTACCGCTGCTATAACACCTTTTACAATTTAAACAACATGGCCCTGGTTCTTTGCGGTGCTTTCGATGTGGATAAGGTCCTTGAAATGTGCGACCGGATGCTGGTGCCTTCAAAGTCTGTGAAAATAGAGCGGGTTTTCCCGAAGGAACCGGAAACAGTGGGGGCGGCCCTTGTTGAGGACAAGCTCCCCGTCACCATGCCGTTGTTCGAATTTGGCTATAAGGAGCCGGCCGGAAAGGGATTCATGTCGGAAAAGGATGTGGCTGCTGTAGAAGTTTTGTTGGAGATATTAGCTTCCGATGCCTCACCATTGTTCCAGGATCTGCTCGCACGCGGGCTGGTCAACAAGTCAAGCTTTGATTATTATTATTATGAGGGTGCGGGCTTTGCCACTGCGACGTTCAGCGGAGAGTCAAAAGATCCTAAGGCGGTGGCAGACGCTATTCAGACTGAAGCCGATCGGCTTTTTCGCGAAGGTATCCCGCCGGAAGATTTTGAGCGCGCCAAACGTTCTATGTACGGAGAAAATGTGGCGGCCCTTAACAGCACCGCGAACATCGCCAACGGGTTGATAAATTTTGCCTTTAAAGGGCGGGAATTTTTTACTTATATAGATGCTCTGGCAGAACTTAAACCCCAGGACTGTTTTGAAAAGCTGAAGATACTGAAAAAAGACAGAAGTGTGCTCTCCATTGTCCGCCCCCTGTAAAACGTTTTTTGAAGAAAGGAAGTTTTTATATGACCCACGATGTACAGTTTCCCAAACTGGGGCTTTCCTTTACAGTAAACGAAGTGGCTTTTTCAATCGGCAGTTTCCAGGTGCGCTGGTACGGTATTATCATTGCTGTAGGTTTTCTGCTGGCTATCATCTACGCCGCCCGGTCCTGCAAAAAAATGAACATCAATATGGACCGGCTCATCGACGCGGTATTGGTAGGGCTTATTGGGGCAATTGTATGCGCCCGTCTCTACTATGTGGTATTCAGCGACAGCCGCCAGTGGTACTTTGAAAATCCCATTGAAATTTTAAAGATACATGACGGCGGCCTGGCCATTTACGGAGGCGTTATCGGCGCTATGCTTTTTGGCGGTATTATGGCAAAAATCCGCAAACTTAAAGTTGCCGCTGTTCTGGATCTGGCCGCTCTGGGCTTTCTAATCGGTCAAAGCGTAGGGCGCTGGGGAAACTTTGTCAATCAAGAGGCTTTCGGCACTGCAACCACTTTACCCTGGTGTATGCTCAGTGATAATACGATAACCGTGGTAGGCGGGGCTGCCCATCCCTGCTTTTTGTATGAATCTCTCTTGTGTCTGCTTGGTTTTATACTGCTTCACTTCTTTACGAGAAAACTGCGCCGCTATGACGGTCAAACCTTTATTTTATACTTAGTGTGGTACGGCATCTGCCGTTTTTTCATCGAGAGTATCCGTACCGACAGCCTGATGGTTCCCGGCGTCGACCTTCGTGTTTCCCAAGTCGTGGCCGCCTGTTGTGTAGTGGTCGGGCTTATCCTGCTTTTTGTTTTCCGCCATAAGACCAGTTTAACTGGCTGCGGCAGCCGAAAAGTGATGGAAGCTGTGGCTTTGGTGGAATCCGGCAAGGTCCCGGAGGGAGAACGCAGTACAATTTTTGGCGATTTACCGCCCTTTGAAGAGGAAGCGGATGAGAAAGCGGCAGATAATGGTGCCAAACTTCAAAAGGAAGAGGCGGATTGTCCCGGCGAAGAAAGCGCATCCTCTGAAAAGCCCCAGGAAGAAGAGTAAAACCAGGAGGCTGTCATGGCAATTTTAATTGATGGAAAGGCGGTAGCCGCCAAAATCAAAACGGATGCCGCCAAAAAGGTGGAAAACCTGAACAAAGCCGGGATTATCCCCGGCCTGGCTGTAATTATGGTGGGCGACGATCCGGCTTCGAAAATCTATCTGCGAAACAAGAAAAGGGCCTGTGAGGAAACAGGCGTCTATTCCGAGGAATATGTTCTGCCCCAACACGTTTCGCAGCAGGACGTATTGGACCTTATCAGCCGGCTTAACCAAAAAACCGATATTCATGGGATATTGGTGCAGCTTCCCCTGCCGAAAGGATTGGATGAAACCGCCGTGGTGGAGGCCATAAATCCTCAGAAAGACGTAGATGGGTTCCACGCTTACAATGCGGGAAAGCTGGTACAGGGCAGGCCTTGTCTCCAGCCTTGCACACCTGCCGGAATTATCGAATTGATCCGTTCCACTGGAACGGAAATCGAGGGAAAGCATTGCGTGGTCGTTGGCCGCAGTAACATTGTAGGGAAACCCACGGCCTTGCTGCTTTTGAGATATAACGGCACAGTTTCCATCTGTCACAGCAAAACTAAGGATCTGGCGGCGGTCACACGCCAGGCAGACATTTTGGTGTGCGCTGTGGGAAAGCCCCGCTTTATCACGGCGGAAATGATAAAACCCGGGTCTATTGTCATTGATGTTGGCATGAATCGTGGAGACGGAAAGCTTTGTGGAGATGTGGACTTTGACGGGGCAGAACCATTGGCTTCGTATATCACCCCTGTACCGGGAGGCGTTGGCCCAATGACCATTGCCATGCTGATGAAAAATACCGTGACGGCCGCTTTGCTTCAAAACGGGATGTCGTTCTGACAGACAGGAGTGGTCTCTTTATGGGAAAGATATTGGATCAAATACGTTCCCCCCAAGATCTGAAAAAGCTGGAAGAGAGCCAGCTTGCCGCGCTGTGTGATGAGATTAGGGAGACGATTATTGAAACGGTTTCCAATAACGGCGGGCATCTTGCCTCCAATCTGGGAGTGGTAGAACTCACTGTGGCGCTGGCGTTGACTTTTGACTTTCCAAAGGATACGGTGGTGTGGGACGTGGGGCACCAGAGCTACGCCTATAAACTGCTCACCGGGCGATACGACCGCTTTTCCACAATTCGAAAGGAGAACGGCCTTTCCGGGTTCCCTTGCCGAGAGGAAAGCGAGTATGATTCTTTCACTTGCGGCCATAGCAGCGCCTCAATTTCTTCTGCTTTAGGCGTTTCAGAAGCCAATTTTCTGCAAGGGAAAGAAGGCAGCGTAGTGGCGGTGATCGGCGATGGAGCTTTGACGGGCGGTCTAGCTTACGAAGGGCTTAATAATGCCGGCAGGCTCCACCGTAATTTGATTGTAGTTTTAAACGACAATAACATGTCCATTTCCAAAAATGTGGGATCTATGGCCCGGTATCTTACCTACATGCGCACCAAGCCGGGATATATCAGAATAAAAAAAGACGTTAAAAGTTCCCTGCAAAAACTCCCTGTAGTTGGTCCCGCCATTGCCTCAATCCTCTGGCATATAAAGCGGAGCATCAAAAAAGTATTTTATAATTCCACCATCTTTGAGGATTTCGGCTTTGCCTACTACGGTCCTTTTGACGGTCACAACATCAAAGAACTTCGCGAGGCCTTTGAAAGCGCCAAGATGATACAGAAACCTGTCCTGCTTCATGTGAGGACCTACAAAGGGAAAGGCTATCAGTATGCGGAACAGGATCCCTGCATTTATCACGGGCTTTCCGGATTCGATGTGACGACTGGGGAAACAGGTGAGAAATCGCAAAGTTTTTCCGACGTTTTTGGCAAGACTTTGTGCGAACTGGCGGTAAAGGATCCAAAGATATGCGCCATTACAGCGGCGATGCAGGACGGTACCGGCCTTTCCGAATTCCGCGAAAAATTCCGTTCCCGCTTTTTCGACGTGGGCATTTCCGAAGAACACGCGGTCACTTTTGCTGGCGGCCTGGCGTCGGGTGGGATGCTCCCTGTATTCGCCGTATACTCTACCTTTTTGCAGAGGGCTTATGACGAATTGATCCATGATGTTTCCATTCAGGGAGTTAAAGTTATTTTGGCCGTGGACCGGGCCGGCGTGGTGGGGGAGGACGGCAAGACTCATCAGGGAATGTTTGACGCCGCTTATCTTCAAACCATTCCCAATATAACCGTGTTTTCGCCTGCTTATTTTGAGGAATTGCAGATGCAGCTTTCTTTTCTTGTAAAAGACGGGACAGGTCTTTGCGCTGTCCGGTATCCCCGGGGCAAGGAATTGTATAAGCCTGCCTGGTTCAAGTCCTCCGCCGATGCCTATACGGTTGCTGGCCCCGCCGGGGCGCAGGTGTGTATAGTTACCTATGGCCGGCTGTTTTCTTTCGCCGCCGAAGCTCAAAGTAACCTGAAATCCGCCGGCTTGCCTGTCAAGATTATAAAGCTTAATCGCATCATTCCTGTAGATATAAACGCCGTACGGGAAGCTGTTGCATGTGAAACGGTATTTTTCTTTGAGGAAGGTGTCCGCCGCGGCGGAATTGGCGAGCATTTTTCCTTTTTGATGGACCGGGAGGGCTTTCAGGGTGAAATGGTTCTTCGAGCTATCGATAACCCCTATATTGGGCAGGCCCCCATGTTTCGCACTCTGGAAAAGCTGGGCTTAAATGCTGCGGGAATGGAAAGAGCGGTGCGGGAGAAATATCCTTCCGAAGAAAGGCGGGATGGGAGTGAGAAAAAGGCTTGATATCCTCCTGACAGAACAGGGGCTGGCGGAAAGCCGTGAGAAAGCGAAAGTCCTGATCATGTCCGGCATGGTGTACGCAGACAATCAAAAGGCCGACAAGCCTGGCGACCTTTTTCCGGAAGAGGCGATTATAGAGGTGCGGGGAAAGGGGCTGCGGTATGTAAGCCGTGGAGGCCTGAAGCTTGAGAAGGCCGTGAACAACTTCAGCCTGTCCTTTTCTGGCTTAGTCTGTATGGATATCGGTGCTTCTACCGGAGGATTTACGGACTGTATGCTGCAAAATGGGGCCAAAAGGGTCTATTCGGTAGACGTTGGGTACGGCCAGCTCAGCTGGGACCTGCGAAACGATCC
>CAZGLW010000047.1:0-12206 GCA_964525985.1 uncultured Acutalibacter sp.
TGAAAGAGCATAGAAAAGCGACATACACAACGCTTCTGACCAGCGGCAAGCTCAACACTTATCTTGCCGACATCGACGAACGAGCGCAGGACATAACGGAACAGCTAAAAGCTGACAATGCTTTAGAATGGGTTTTGCGGCTCAATAACATACAGGCTTGCGCAAGAGAGATTGTCAATAGCGAAATGATTTTTGTATGGCATAATTTAAGGGCGGGGATAATGTAGCCTCTCCTTCCGGGTCCTTTTTTATGTCCCAGTCCTATTTTTCTCCGGCGGATCCCTTTTTGACAGACAGGCAGTTTTGGCGGGGCAGAATCATACATATAAGGCAGAAAAATGAAATAAGGGGGAAGCATATGTTTTTGACCCAATTATTAGATTTGTTTTCCGACCTGTTCTGTTTGCTTCTGCACGTCACTGGCAGCGGATCTTTTCCCAGGGCCCTTTCCCGGGAAGAAGAGAAAAAGTGTTTAGAGGAAATGTCACAGGGCGGTACTGCCGCCCGTAAAAAGCTGATCGAGCACAACTTGCGTCTGGTAGCGCATATTATCAAAAAATATTACGCGAACCAAAATGACCAGGAGGACCTGATCTCTATCGGCACTATCGGGCTCATCAAGGCGGTAGACAGCTTTGACATGGGAAAAGGAATCCGGTTTTCCAGCTATGCGTCCAAATGTATTGAAAATGAAATCCTTATGTTCTTCCGCAGTGGGAGGAAATCATCTCAGGATGTGTCTATCAACGAGCCTATTGACACGGACAAGGACGGCAATACGTTAACTCTGATGGATATGATGGCGGTCGATGATACGATTATTGACAGTCTTGACGTCAAGATGAAAAGCGAAAAGCTGTATCGGCTGATTCGCATTGTGCTTACGGACCGGGAACGGGAAATTGTTTGTATGCGTTATGGCCTTAAAAACAGCCGGCCGTTACCTCAGCGGGAGGTGGCAAAAAAGCTGGGGATTTCCCGATCCTATGTCTCCCGTATTGAAAAAAGGGCGCTGGAAAAGCTGCGGGCCGGGTTCGACCAGGACGGTTAATCTTCGTGACAAAAATGTTCCCAAGTTTTTGCCGGGGAGCATTTCTTTGGTAAAAGTGACCTGACAATCACTCCACTACTTTTCCGTTCACCATCACCAGGGATGTAGTTGAAGATACCTCAAAGCAGGAACCCTCCATCACCACGATGTCGGCGTCTTTGCCGGGCTCTAAAGAGCCCACCCGGTCCTGAGCGCCAATATGGAAGGCCGGATTGATTGTAATGGCCTGCAATGCCGCAAACTCGTCCATGCCGGATTTGATGGCGAGCCCGGCGCACAGGGGCAGGTAATTTTCGGGAATAACGGGCGAATCGGTGATGATAGACACCTTGCAGCCGGCTTTTGCCAGGATGCCAGGAGTCGTGAAACTCTTATTTCGCAGTTCGAATTTAGTTGCGTGGCCCAAAGAAGGACCCACCGCCATAGGGTATGGCTCGTTTTTCAGTTGGTCTACAACCAGGTGGCCCTCAGTAACATGTTCCAGGGTCAGCTTCACATTAAATTCTTTGGCGATGCGGATGGCAGTAAAAATGTCATCCGTTCGATGGGCATGGGCTTTAAGGGGGATCTCCCCCCTCAGCACGGGGATCAGGCTTTCCAGCTTCATATCGAAAGCGGGGCGCTTATCGGGATCTTCCCCGGCCCGTTCCTTTTTCTCCATGTACTCCCGGGCTTTCAGCAAGGCTTCCCGAAGCTTTGAGGCGGTGGACATTCTGGAGTAGTTATTCTTGTCTTTATAGCAACGCTTTGGGTTCTCGCCAAAAGCGCACTTCATGGCGGCCATAGGGTTTACCACCATGTCATCTACCCTATCACCCACGGTTTTGATGACAGCGAACTGGCCGCCCAGCACATTGGCGGAGCCGGGACCGGTGCACACAGTAGTAACGCCGGCGTGTACCGCCTCTGAAAACGTGGGATCCTGGGGATAAATACCGTCAATAGCCCGGAGCTGAGGGGTAAGGATGTCAGTCATCTCGTTGCAGTCGTCGCCTTCAAAACCGATGCCGCTGCCGTCCAGGCCGATGTGGCAGTGGGCGTCCACAAAGCCGGGGTACACATTTTTGCCCTGCAGATCCAGCACCCGGCAATCGCTGGGGGCGGCCAGACTTTCTCCAATTTCCGCGATCCTGCCGTCCTTCACCAAAATATCTCCCCGATAAGCTTCAGGGTGCACGGCATCGTAGATCAATCCGTTTTTTAGAAGGTACATGTTCTCCCATTCCTTTCCTGATATTTTTTTCAGTTTAAGCCACGCTCATGGGTTTGTCAAGAGAAGACATGGTTAAGATTTTTTCTTTTTCCGGCGTTTCACCGCCCGCACAATAAGGATAATGGCAAGGGTCAGCAGCAGCAAGACCAGGACTGCCGCCGTTCCGGCGGCCACCGGCAGGAAATGGGAGGCGAACCACCCGCTGTCCTCCAGTTCGAACACAGCGCTGGGGGAAATATCCGCCTGGTTCAAGATAGAGACTTTCGGTGCTAATTCCGTCGGCCCAGAGGATGTTTCGGCGGCCACGGAGACGCCCGACATATCAAAGGCCTGTTCTTCGGCAGGCAGTGACAGCGTGAAACTCCCGGCGCCAATTCCGTATGACTGGTACACATAGCGGAGGGAACCGGCGTTGTAGCCCAGGACTTTTACGCGAAAATTCCTGTCTTTGTCAGCGGAAAGTTCCAGCGTATAATCATCTTCGGCAGGCACGGTGACCATCTTGGTCCTTCCCAGGGACTCTTCGCAGACAGAATTTACAGTCTGCCCGGCACTGTTCAGCAAAGTGCAGGAGACGCGTTCGTCCATGAAGATTCGGCGGTACCCCGTCCCTGTGACGAACAGCTTCTCCGGATCCTCCTGCGACATGACCCAGGAAACATAGACCTCGGGGCAGTGTTCGTAAAAAAGCTGGCTTGTCAGTGCCAGATCCCCAAGTCCATTCTCGTGGACCCCCAGTTTTTCTTCCACAAAATTAAACAGGAATACGGAAAGCAGCGTATCTGCCGTGGGAGTTTCGTCCCGCAGCATGTTGTCCACCGCCTGGTCGCTTGAGAGGATGGAGCAGATTTCCCGGATGAGCCGGTAGGTGCTGGCGTTGTTAGCCCAAGCCTCGTCGATAACCTTTTCCACTTGGGCCTGATAGTTATCCGCAGTGCCGATCATGTCGTACAAAAGCTGGTACAGCTTTTGTATGAACCAGTTGCATTCGGGGCTGCTGGCGTAGGTCCCGCCGGTAATCTGCCGATAGACCTCTGTTACTGGAACACACCGGTCATCATAATCCGACGTGGTCTCCCGGGCAGGCAGGCGAAGGGTGGTCCCAAGCTTGCTGTAGCCCCATTCGGAGAAAGGAATCCCCGGCACAGGGTCGAACATGCCCACAATGTTAAAGATGGAACTGTAATCGTAATCCATGTCCACCTCCAATTGGTCAGCCTGGGCGTTATTGGGAGTGGCAAAGGTGTAAACGTACAAGTCCTCCGGGGCGATCTGCTCGGCCGACAGCATGAGTACCGCCGCCATGTTGCTAACCGCCGCGGCCCGGCTGTAGCCGCCTGTCCAAACCTTGACCCGCTTGCCCGCAGCGCGGCTGTCTATGTAATCGAATATCCGCTGGAACACCGTGAACCCGGCGTCAAAAAAGCCCTTGTGTACAGACTCGTCCCCAAAAGAGAAATTACTGAGCCACTCGTCCTGATAGCCGCCGCCGCTGACAGCCGCAGCCACCAGCAGAAATTCACCTTCACTGTCACAAAGGGTTTTGGACCCAATCAGTGTGGCAATGGTCTTGGCAGTGGGGGCCTGGTTAAATTCCTCGCTTTCAAAGTCGGAAAAGCCGGCCTGAACCAGGTAATCCCGAATATATTCGTCCTTCCTGTCAAGTTCCTGGTCAGCGCTGCGGAATGCGGAAACCGCCATCCCCAAAGTACACTGGGCCAAAGCGTGCTGGTATTCGGTCCCGGGCTGGAAAAAATAGCTGTCCCGATAGGGGAACTGGTAGGAAAGCTCTCCCGAATAGGCCAAAGAGTCGAAGCGGCCGGTAAGAAGCAGAGTCTCTTCTTCCGCCGCTGACGCAGTGAAGAACCCGGAGGTCATAACAAGCGCCAGAAGCAGGCATATCCCCTTTTGAAAGGCTTTCTTTGCTTTTATTAAACGATTATGCTGCCCCAGCGGATTATTTTTGCCGGCCATGCACAATTCCCCTTTCCATTTCCATTCTCCAATAACAGATTTGCGATAGGTGTATGCCCCTTCGTTGCAGCGCTTATTATAACACCAAGAACTTTACGGCGCAACGTCTTTTTCCAGAATCAGCATGCTGTCATCGGCTGTCTTCAAACGGGCCGGTCCCGTCTGTCCCTGCCCTGACATTATTATAGCACCTGCCCTTGAAAATAACAAAATTGGACCCTGAGAACAAGCCGCGGCAAACGGTGCCCTTTGAACCGCAGCATGAACACGGCGCGGACTGCGCATACTGTTTATATCAGGAAGGGGGAGTTTTCTTGAAGAAAAAAGCGTACGGGCTGTTTTTCGTTTTTTTGCTCCTTTTGGGAGCGGCCGCCTATTCTATCGCTCACATCTCCGGCGGAGCGGAGTATGTGGCGGCAGCGGCGGGACAAAGCATGTACAAGCTGGACGTGGCAAAAACCCGGGGGACCATTTATGACAGAAACCTGGTCTCACTGGCAGGCGGGGCAAAAAAGCGTGTGGCGGCTGTGGCGCCTACTATTGAAGCTGTTGGACTGCTGGAAAAGGTCACGGAGGGCAAATACCGGGACCGGCTGGCGGCGGCCCTGGAAGACGGCAAGCCTTTCCTGCTGGAACTGAATACCGGCCTCTGGTCGGACCGCTCCCAATCCTGGGACGCGCTGGTCCGGAAGCTTAATAATCCATGTATCGACATTTTTACCGTGCCGGAACGGTATTCCAAAAACCAGCTTGCCCCTCATGTGGTTGGCTATCTGGACGGTTTGGGGAACGGGGCCAGCGGTGTGGAACTGGCTATGAATGACGCCTTGTCAGGCTGGGGCGGAGAAGCTTCGGTGACCTACCAGGTCGACGCTCTTGGCCGGGTGATGGCGGGCGGGGAAAAACAGGTGGAAAACACGCTGGAGACCTCCCGGGGAGGGGTGGCCCTCACATTGGACTCCGACATCCAACGGTTAGCGGAACAGGCCGGCCAATCTTTGGAAAAAGGGGCCGTGGTGGTTACCCAGGTACCCGACTGTGAAATATTGGCCCTTGCCAGCTTTCCGGACTTTTCCCCTCTGGACCTGAGCAAAGCGGCGGAAGAACCGGACGCTCCCCTGGTGAACCGGGCCTTCTGCGCTTACGCGCCCGGTTCTATATTCAAGCTTGTGCCGGCTGCGGCGGAAATAGAAAACGGCGGAGGAAAAGAAACATTTACCTGTACCGGCGCCATAAACGCCGGGGGCATGATGTTTAACTGCTTTGACAGCAAACCTCATGGGAGTGTAGACCTGCGGGGGGCTCTTGAAAGATCCTGCAACTGCTATTTTATCGAATGTGTCCGTGCCCTGGGAGGACAAACAGTCTTAAACACGGCCTATAACCTGGGCCTGGGGGCGGGCCAGGAATTTGGCAGAGGGTTGTTTTCGGCGGCCGGCTTTTTGCCGGAGGCTGAAGATCTTCAAAACCCCAGAGCGTTGGCAAACTTTGCTTTTGGTCAAGGAGAGACCGCGGTGACTCCGGTGCAGATGTGCGGTCTGGTAAACGCTATTGCCTCCGGCGGCGTGTACAATTCCCCCAAACTGATTTCAGGTTATGTCAGTCCCAAAATGGAATTTACGCCTATACAGTCTGTGACAGACCGATCGGTAAAGGTGATGAACGCTTCTACCGCCCAGACCATTCAGGCCGCTATGGAAGGCACAGTGCTGGAAGGTACCGCACAACCGGGCAGACCGGACAGCTGCGTGGCCGGTGCTAAGACAGGCACTGCGCAGACGGGCATATACGAAAACGGCGAAGAACTGCTCCATTTCTGGTATTGCGGATATGTAAGAGATGAAACGGGCCCCAGGTACTGCATTACCGTACTATGCGAATCTACGCCGGATGACGGCGGCGCGGCGGCCCGGACCTTCCGGCAGATTGCCCAGGAACTGGGAGAGCGGATGAAGAAAAAGTAAAAATCACCCACTTTCTACTTTTCAAACCGCCCCAGTGGTGATATAATATTCGAGTTAATGCTAAAGAATCGCGCAAAAAATGGAAGGGACTTGGAACAAATGGGTATCAGAGAAGATTTGAGAAACGTGGCGATTATTGCGCATGTTGACCACGGGAAAACAACACTGGTAGACCAGCTGCTGCGGCAGAGCGGCGTGTTCCGTGAAAATGAGACCGTGGCCGAACGTGTCATGGACTCAGGCGATTTGGAGCGGGAGCGGGGCATCACCATCCTGTCCAAAAACACAGCGGTGATGTATAAGGGTACCAAGATCAATATTGTGGACACTCCCGGCCATGCCGACTTCGGCGGTGAGGTAGAACGTGTGCTGATGATGGTAGACGGTGTTCTGCTGTTGGTAGATGCTTTTGAGGGGTGCATGCCCCAAACCCGGTTTGTTCTGAAAAAGGCTCTGGGTCTTGGCAAAAAGCCAGTGGTGGTCGTCAATAAAATCGACCGTCCCGGAGCCCGCCCCGCCGAGGTGGTGGACGAGGTGCTGGATCTGTTCATCGAACTGGGCGCCAACGACGACCAGTTGGATTTCCCGGTGGTTTACGCTTCCGCCAGAGATGGCTACGCCACCCTTGACCCGGAGAAGCCCGGCGTGGATATGACCCCACTGTTTGAGATGATACTGAACGAGGTACCAGCCCCCCAGGGAGATATGGACGGTCCCACTCAGGTGCTTTTCTCGAACATAGACTATGACGATTATGTTGGCCGTATCGGCGTTGGCCGGGTGGAACGTGGCAGAATCAGCGTGGGCGAGACCGTCACCATATGCGGCGGCCAGGAAAACGTGCAGAAAAACGCAAAGGTAACCAAACTTTATCAATTCGAGGGACTAAAGCGGGTAGAGGCCCAGTCTGCCGCACTGGGGGACATTGTGGCGGTTTCCGGCATTGCCGACCTGAATATAGGCCAGACCGCCTGTGCCGTGGATTGTGTGGAGCCTATGCCATTTGTAAAAATCGATGAACCCACAGTTTCCATGAATTTTATGGTGAACAACTCTCCCTTTGCGGGCCGGGAGGGGAAATATGTCACCTCCCGCAACCTGCGGGACCGGCTGTTTAAAGAGGTGGAGACAAACGTGGCCATGCGGGTAGAGGAGACTGGCACCACAGACACCTTCAAGGTATCGGGCCGCGGCGAACTGCACCTTTCCATACTTATCGAACAAATGCGCCGTCAGGGCTACGAGTTCCAGGTGTCCCCCCCAACGGTCATCTATAAGGAGAAGGACGGCAAAAAGCTTGAGCCTATGGAACTTTTGATGATCGAGGTGCCAGACAGCTATGTGGGAGCGGTAATGGAAAAGCTCGGCGGGCGGAAAGCGGAACTCCTCAATATGGGCAGCCGGGAATCCGGCACCACGCACATGGAATTCAAAATACCCGCCCGGGGTCTGATGGGGTACCGTTCCGAGTTTTTGACGGATACCAACGGCAACGGCATCATGAACCACGTTTTCGACAGCTACGAACCCTACAAGGGGGAGATCCAGCAGCGCACCCAGGGATCCATCATCGCCCACGAAACCGGAGAATCTACGTCTTACGGTCTGTTTTACGCTCAGGACCGGGGCAGACTGTTCATCGGGCCCGGCGTGGAGGTGTACGAGGGCATGATCGTGGGGGCCAACCCGAAAAACGAGGATATCACCGTAAACGTGTGCAAGAAAAAACACGCCACAAACACCCGGTCCTCCAGCGCCGACGAGGCCTTAAAACTGACGCCCCATTCGGTTTTAAGCCTGGAACAGTGCCTGGAATTTATAGCCGAGGACGAACTGGTGGAAATCACGCCCAAGAGCGTCCGTATGCGCAAGACCATCCTGGATAAAGAATCCAGGATGAAACAAGCCAGCAAAAAAAGATAAATCTTTTTTTGCCGCATGTTTCATATGAACGGACGACTTTGGGGTCCAAAGTCGTCCTGCCAGTTTTCCTTCGGAAAACTGAAAGAGGACGGTGCGTGGCTTGTAAAGGGGAGGCTGACTTTGGGGTCCAAAATCGCCCTTTCAGTTTTCCTTCGGAAAACTGAAAGAGGACAGTGCGTGGCTTGTAAAGGGGAGGCTGACTTTGGGGTCCAAAATCGCCCTGCCAGTTTTCCTTCGGAAAACTGAAAGAGGACAGTGAAAGAGGTTTCTAAACCATATCAGGGGGAGGTGGACTGGTGGATATTGTTATTTTGGATTTGGAATGGAACGCCGCCTACAGCAAAAGGCTGAAGGGGTACATCAACGAGATCATTGAGTTCGGCGCCGTAAAATGCGGGCCGGACCTAAAGGCGAGGGGCACCTTCTCCTGTTTCGTCAGGCCCCAGGTGTCAAAGCACGTCAGTGCCATCATTTCCAATCTGACCAGCATTACCGACGAGAACCTGACCGACGGCTGCACTTTTATGCAGGCCGTCAGCAAATTCCGCAAATGGGCGGGAGACTGCGTAATTATGACTTGGGGCCCGTCGGACATTCTGGCCCTGATTGAAAACTGCCGGTACTTCAGCGGCAGCGGGGAAGTCCCATTTCTTGCCTGGTACTGCGACCTGCAGCGGTACGCTCAGGTGCAGATGGGTTTGGGCGCCTCAGAGCAGGTCGGATTGGAAAAAGCCGCCGAACTTTTACATCTGGACCTTTCCGGCAAAGCCCATCACCGGGCCAAAGACGACAGCCTGATGACTTTGGAGATTTTACGAAAGATTTATGATCCCCAGTCTTTGCAGCCATTTGTTGACAGGTGCGGCGATGAGTTCTACCGCCGGGTCACCTTTAAAACCACTTATATCTGCGACCTGAAAAGCCCCCTGGTGCAGAAAAGCCACCTGCGGTTTTCGTGTCCCAAATGCGGAGGGGAAAGCAGGCGCACCTCCCAGTGGGTCCTGAAAAACAAAAGCTTTCGGGCAGAGTTCCGATGCAGGTCTTGCGGCTGCCCTTTCGCGGGGCGGCTGCTCATCAAACAAAAATACGAGGGGCTTTCCGTGAATAAAAAAACTTTCCCACTGCCGATAATCGAGGTCCCCAGAGAGGCGGCCCCCGGCCCAATTGGGAACATGCGGCTAGACGTGTCCGACGGCGTGGGAGTGCTGCGTTTCCCCTCCCTGGAAGGGGTAGGGATAAACGCCGCTTTTTCCACAAGGCTGGGCGGTGTAAGCCAAAACGAATTTGCTGCTATGAACCTGGGGTTTTCCCGGGGGGACGGGGACGAGAAAGTGACCGAAAATTACCGGTTGTTCTGTGCCGCCGCCAAGTTCGATCCCCAGTCACTGGTCACAGGGAATCAGGACCACCATACCCATATTCTGCGGGTAGCGGCAAAGGACCGGGGACTGGGAGTGTGGACCCCTAAGGCGGAAGCAAGTATAGACGGCTTGTGTACCAACGATCCCGGCGTCACTCTGGTCATCTATTGCGCCGACTGTGTGCCCCTGTATTTTTTTGACTCTAAAAACAGGGCCGTCGGCCTGGCCCATGCGGGCTGGCGGGGCACGGCGGCCGGCATGGCCAGGATAATGGCAGAACGGATGGGGGAGGAATTTGGCACGGATCCCAAAGAGCTTTTGGCGGCCATCGGGCCCTCAATAGGCAAGGACTGCTTTGAAGTGGACCAGCCGGTGGCTGCGGAGTTTCTGGCCCTGCCGGGGGCTGAACATTTTGTTTCCGGCCCGGAAGCGGTTCCCTCTTTCGAAGAAAAATACCATGTAGACTTGTGGGAGTGCAACCGCCGATTTCTGCTGGATGCCGGCCTGCTGCCGGAGCACATCACGGTGGGAGGTGTCTGCACCATGTGCGAAAGCAGCCTGCTGTTTTCCCACCGAAAGACAAGGGGACAACGAGGCAGCAACGCCGCCTTTCTGGCCCTGAGGGATGAGAGATGATCGAGTACTGCACCATTTGTCCCCGGGCCTGCGGGGTAACCCGGGACAAGGACGGAAAGGGCTTTTGCCGGAGCGGCGGGGTGATACGTGTTGCCAGAGCGGCCCCGCATTTTTGGGAAGAGCCTCCTATCAGCGGGGAGAAAGGCTCGGGCGCCGTATTTTTTACCGGGTGCCCGTTGGGATGTATTTTTTGTCAAAACCGGGAAATCAGCGGGCGGAACCGGCAAAACGACGGCCGGGAGCTTTCCCCTGAAGAACTGAGCGGTGTATTTTTCCAACTGGTTTCCCAGGGAGTACACAACATCAATCTGGTTACTCCCACTCATTTCGCCCCTCTGGTCCGAGAGGCGCTGCTGTATAAAAAGCTGCCTGTGCCGGTGGTGTACAACACCTCCGGATATGAGAGCGTGGAGACTTTGCAAACGCTGGAGGGCCTGGTGGACATTTACCTGCCCGATTTTAAATACGCCCGGGACGATCTGGCCAGTCGCTTTTCTTTTGCCCCGGACTACCCTGAGACAGCCCGGACGGCCATCAGCGAGATGGTTCGTCAGGTTGGGGCGCCAGTTTACGAGGAGGACGGTATGATGAAAAAGGGAGTGCTCATCCGGCATTTGATTTTGCCGGGACACACGAAAAACTCTTTGGAGGTGCTGGATCTGATTGCAGAAGAATTCCCCGGCGTCCCTGTAAGCCTGATGGCCCAGTACACACCGCCGTCGCCCTTCCCTGAGGGGGAAAAATTCCCCGAGCTTACCAGGCGGGTCACCCGGCGGGAGCTTGCGAAAGTGCAGGATAAGCTGTTTGACCTTAAGCTGGACGGTTTTGTGCAGTCCCGTTCCGCCGGCAGCAGCCGGTACGTGCCGGACTTCAGCCAATTTGTGAAAAAGGAGCGTTGAACTTGGAAGAATTGTGTGCGCAACTGTTCGATTTTATTGAAAAAAGCCCCACTGCTTTCCATACTGTGGAAACGGTCAGAACCATGCTGGAAAGAGATGGATTTACGGCCCTGTCCGAGACAGAGTCTTGGGACCTGACCCCCGGTGGGAAGTATTATACCGCCCGGAACATGAGTTCTCTCATCGCCTTCCGGCTCCCCAAAAAAGACTTCCGTGCCTTTTCCATCATAGCACCACACGGAGATTCGCCTTGCTTTAAAGTAAAGGGCAGCCCGGAGATGCAGGTGGAGGGACGCTATACCCGCTTAAATACCGAAGTTTACGGCGGCATGCTTATAAACCGATGGGCCGACCGGCCCCTGTCCGCGGCGGGCAGGTTAACTGTGAAAACAGGCGCCGGCGTAAAGGCCATCCTGGTAGATCTTGACCGGGACCTCCTGGTCATCCCCGGCCTTGCCCCACATATGGATCGGGAAAGCTCTCAAGCCGGAAAGCAGGATCCTCAGCGGGACACACTGCCCCTGTTGGGCGGCAAAGGAGCCGACCTGTTGGCCCTGGCAGCCGAAAGCGCCGGGGTAGAAAAAGATGATATACTCTCCCATGATCTGTACCTCTACAACAGAGCCAGGGGCACGGTGTTCGGGGCAAACAGGGAATTCATCGCCTCTCCCAAACTGGATGACCTGGAGTGCGCTTTTTCCGCAGTAAGGGCCCTGCTGCAGAGCGAGAATCCGGAAAACTGCACGGTGTGCGCCCTTTTCGACAACGAGGAGACAGGCTCTATGACCCGGCAGGGGGCGGGCTCCACCTTCCTTTCCGATGTGCTTGCCCGTATCTGCCTGGCCGCCGGGAAAAATGAGGAAGAGCGGCAGATGGCCATACAAAACGGTTTTCTGCTTTCCGCCGACAACGCCCATGCCGTACACCCCAACTACCCCGAAAAGACAGACCCCACCAGCCGGTGCTATTTAAACGGCGGCGTGGTGGTAAAGTACAGTCCCCGTTACGCTACCGACAGCATGACGGCAGCGGTGTTCAAAGCAGTCTGCCAAAAGGCCGGGGTGCCCACCCAGGATTTTTACAACCATTCATCCAATCCCGGCGGCGGCACCCTGGGGCTGATCTCCGGTTCCCATGTGTCTATCCCCACGGTAGATATCGGCCTGGCCCAGCTTTCCATGCATT
>CAZGLW010000048.1:0-11933 GCA_964525985.1 uncultured Acutalibacter sp.
TTGATTTGGGTACGACAAACTCCTGCGTGGCGGTTATCGAGGGCGGAGAGCCCGTTGTCATTGCCAACGCCGAAGGCGCCCGTACCACTCCCTCTGTGGTTGCGTTTTCCAAAACCGGCGAACGCATGGTAGGCCAGGTGGCAAAACGCCAGGCAATTACCAACCCGGAGCGCACTGTTTCATCCATCAAGAGGGAAATGGGCTCCAACTACAAGGTGACCATTGACAATAAGAGTTACACTCCCCAGGAAATTTCCGCTATGATCCTCCAGAAGCTGAAGGCCGACGCCGAGGGGTATTTGGGCGAGACGGTCACCAGCGCTGTCATAACTGTGCCGGCTTATTTTACGGACGCCCAGCGCCAGGCTACCAAAGATGCCGGCAAGATCGCCGGACTGGATGTAAAGAGGATCATCAACGAACCCACCGCCGCGGCCCTTTCTTACGGCGTGGATAAGGACGCCGACCAGAAGGTTATGGTGTATGATCTGGGCGGCGGCACTTTCGACGTGTCCATCATCGAGATGGGCGACGGTATCCAGGAGGTGCTGGCTACCGCCGGCAATAACCGTTTGGGCGGCGATGACTTTGACCAGCGTATCATCGACTGGATCATCCAGAATTTTAAGACCGAGCAGGGCATCGATCTCAGCGGTGACAAGATGGCCATGCAGCGCATTAAGGAAGCAGCCGAGAAAGCCAAGATCGAACTTTCCGGCGTGACCAGCGCCGCTATCAACCTGCCCTTTATCACCGCTGACGCCACCGGCCCCAAGCACCTTGACATGACTCTTTCCCGGGCGAAGTTCAATGAACTCACCTCCGATCTTGTGGAAAAGACTATGGGTCCCGTGCGCCAGGCTTTGCAGGACAGCGGCCTGTCCACCGGCGATATCAGCAAGGTCCTGCTGGTGGGCGGTTCCTCCCGTATTCCCGCTGTGCAGGACGCGGTCAAGAACTTTATGGGCAAGGATCCCTTTAAGGGCATCAACCCCGATGAGTGTGTAGCTATCGGCGCGGCCATCCAGGCCGGCGTTTTAGGCGGCGAGGTCCAGGGTCTGCTGCTGCTGGATGTGACCCCCCTCTCCCTGGGTGTTGAGACTATGGGCGGCGTCATGACCAGGATCATCGACCGCAACACAACCATACCCGTAAAGAAGAGCCAGATTTTCTCCACCGCCGCCGACGGTCAGACACAGGTAGAGGTAAATGTTCTGCAGGGCGAGCGCGAATTTGCCAGAGATAACAAGCAGCTGGGCCTCTTCAAGCTGGACGGCATAGCCCCCGCGCCCCGGGGCATTCCTCAAATCGAAGTCACATTTGACATTGACGCAAACGGTATTGTAAATGTTTCCGCCAAAGACCTGGGTACCGGCAAGGAGCAGCATATTACCATTTCCTCCAGTTCCAACATGTCGAAAGAGGACATTGACAAGGCTGTAAAGGCGGCGGAGCAGTTTGCCGAAGAGGACAAGAAGCGCCGGGAAGAGGTAGACACTAAGAACAATGCCGAAAACCTGTGCTACAGCGCCGAAAAGCTGGTAAGCGACAGCGGCGATAAGCTGCAGGAGGCCGACAAGAACGAAATCAACAACAAGGTGGCGGCTTTGCGCGGCACCTTGCAGAACGGCAGCGTGGACGCCATTAAGGCCGGTATGGATGACCTGCAGAAAGCCGTGTATGCCGTCAGCGAGAAGCTGTATCAGCAGTCTAATCCCAACGGCGGAAATCCCGGCGGTCCCGTACCGCCCCAGGGACCCACAGACGGCGGCAGCGGCGGCGCCGGCCCCGACGGCAACGTGTATGACGCGGACTACAAGGATGTAAATTGATCGTAAGCGTGTAGTTGTCAGATTAGAGGAACAAGGGGAAATTATTTCCCCTTGTTCTGGTGTGAGGGAAGGGAGAACCAGTGGCTGACAAACGAGATTATTATGAGGTGCTGGGCGTCCAGAGGGGCGCGTCCGAGGATGAGATAAAAAAAGCCTATCGGGGTCTGGCGAAGAAATATCACCCAGACTTGAACCCCGGAGATAAGGAAGCAGAAGCAAGGTTCAAAGAGGTGAACGAGGCCTACGAAGTTTTGTCCGACCAGGACAAACGGGCCCGGTACGACCAATTTGGCCACGCGGGAGTAAACCCCGATTTCGGCGGCGGCGCGGGAGGGGGCGGCCCCTTCCAGGGAGGCTTCGATTTTACCGACATTTTCGACAGCTTTTTCGGCGGCGGCTTCAGCGGGGCTCGCCGGGCCAATCCCAACGCCCCTCAGCGGGGCGGCGATGTGCAAACCAACGTGGTCATTTCCTTTGAGGAAGCCGCTAAGGGCTGTAAGAAGACCGTGGATTACCAGCAGATTGATACCTGCTCTGACTGCCGCGGCACCGGCGCGGCTCCCGGGACGTCTCCCAAGACATGTCCCAACTGTCACGGAACCGGCCAGGTGCATATCAGCCAGCGGACGCCATTCGGCGTGGTCCAGTCCACCCAGACCTGTGACCGGTGCCGGGGTACGGGCAAAATTATCGAATCTCCCTGCAAGACCTGCGGAGGCAAGGGCAAGGTCCGCAGGAAGAAGACCATCGAGGTCACCATCCCTGCGGGCATTGATGACGAGCAGGTCTTAAACGTGAGCGGCAAGGGCAGCGCCGGTTCAAACGGCGGTCCCTCGGGCGACCTGCATGTGTATGTTTCGGTCCGGCCCCATCCCATTTTCGAGCGCAGGGGGACAGACGTGTGGTGCGAAATGCCCATCACATTTACCCAGGCGGCTTTGGGCGCCGACGTTGAGGTGCCCACCCTTGACGGCAAGGTCAGTTACCATGTTCACGAGGGCACCCAGCCCGGAGACGTGTTCCGCTTGAAGGGCAAGGGCATTCAGAACCTGCATTCCCGTCTCCGGGGCGACCAGTATGTGCAGGTCACCGTGGAGGTGCCAAAGAACCTTTCGGAAAAGCAAAAGGATTTGCTGCGCCAGCTGGACAGCGACACCGGCGACAGGAACTATCAAAAGCGCAAAAGCTTTTTTTCGAAATTTAAAGACATGTTTGGGGATTGACACGAACAAAAGCGCTTCCGGAGTTTTTCTCCGGGGGCGCTTTTGTCTTGCATTTCTTTGCCAGTATGCTATAATAGTTGCAAAGAAAACTATTACGGGGTGGATTATTTTGCATTTTGTCAATGTTCAACGGTTATGCAGGGGAATGGAGACAGGGGAGATTCCGCCGGAAAAGCAGATTGCCAAAGATGTGCTCCATGTGGCGTGGCCGTCAGTGCTGGAGTCCTTTTTCGTCTGTTTGGCAGGTGTTATTGACACCATTATGGTGGGCACTTTGGGTTCATACGCTATTGCGGCGGTGGGGCTGACCATTCAACCCAAGTTTCTTGGACTGGCAATCTTCTTTTCTTTAAATGTGGCGGTTTCAGCTATTGTGGCCCGCAGGAGGGGAGAGGGCAACCGGGAAAGCGCCAATCGTGTGGTGCGGATGCTCTTGATTGTCACCATTTTGCTCACGCTTCTTATCAGCGCTGTGTTTATAGTATTTGCCGATCCCATTATCCACCTGATGGGTTCTCAGCCCGACACCCATGATGACGCGGTTGCATATCTCCGCATCATCATGGGCGGGCTGGTTTTTTCCACGGTGTCCCTGGTTCTGAACGCTGCCCAGCGGGGCGCGGGGAACACGCGGATCGCCATGACCACCAACCTGATTTCCAATGCGGTGAACGTAGTCTTTAACTATCTGCTGATCGGCGGCAACTTTGGTTTCCCCGCTCTGGGGATCAGGGGCGCCGCCCTTGCCACAGTGCTGGGCACGGTGTGCGCCTGCGCCCTCAGTATCCGCTCGGTCATGCATCAGGATGGCTTTATCTGTCTTCGGGCCGTCAAAGGCTGGATGGCGGACAGGCTGAGTATCAAATCTCTTCTCAGTGTGGGTTCAAGCGCATTTGTAGAGCAGATCTGTATGCGCATCGGCTTTCTTCTGTTTTCTATGACGGTGGCCCGTCTGGGCACCACCGAGCTTGCCGCCCACCAGATCGGCAGTAATATGATGAGCATGTCTTTTTCCATCGGTGACGGCTTCTCTGTGGCGTCTGTTACCCTTATCGGCCAGAGCTTGGGCAGAAGGCGGCCCGACATGGCGAAGATTTACGGCAGCGTGTGTCAGAAATGCGGTCTGATCTGCGCGTTTTTCATCGCTGTATTTTACTTCTTCTTTGGCAAAAATATCTTCCAGTTGTATACCGATGAGCAGGTCATCCTGGATTATGGCGTGATGATCATGCGCATTTTGAGCATTATGCTGTTTTTCCAAATAGAGCAGGTGGTCCAGTTCGGCTGTCTGCGGGGCGCGGGCGATACCAAATTTACGGCGTTTGTCTCCCTGATCAGCGTGGCCTGCATCCGGCCCGGATTAAGCTGGATCCTCTGCTATCCGGCCGGGCTTGGCTTGATGGGCGCCTGGCTTGGAACCTTCGGCGATCAGATGGTCCGTTTTTGCATGTCTTTCGTACGGTTCCACAAGGGAAATTGGACCAAGCTGAAGCTGTGATCCGTTTTGCTTTCCTCGTTCCAATTCGCGTAAATTGTGGAGAAAATTGTCATTCATAACCTTAAAAGCCCGAGACACAATACTGAATGCAAACGCGAAACGAAAATACTTTTGAAGGAGAGAGAACGATGAAAAGCAATTCTGTTATGGTTCCCGAAGCTAAGGCTGCTATGGAGCAGTTCAAGATGCAGTCCGCTTCTGAGGTGGGCGTTAACCTGAAGCAGGGCTACAACGGCGACCTGACCTCCCGCCAGGCCGGTTCTATCGGCGGCCAGATGGTCAAGAAGATGATTGAAAGCTATGAACAGGGCCTGAAGTAAATTTTCACCCAGGAAAGCCCCGCCGGGTTCCCCGGCGGGGCTTTCCTTATGCTTCTGCGTCATTCGTAATCCTCCAGTACGGATTTTACGGCGGAAAAGCCGGATACCCTGATGCCACTCCGGAGGATATCCACGTCTTTTTCAGGCAGCAGGTACACGTCTATATCCGCGGTGAGAAAGGGGGAAGATTCCCCGCTCCGGAACACTCCGATTTTTCCGTCATGTATGGTGATCAGATATTCTTCCTCCCGCAGGGAGGCGCCGTTTTTGCCCGGATCCGGATTGGAAGACATACCCGTTTCCGGCATTTCTTGACTTGGAGAGGGCTTTGAGATATAATAGTTCGTATAACTCTGCTGAGGAGTGCCTTGTACAGCCAGTGAAGTTTTCTGTTTCAGGGAGAGGGAGAAGGCGCATACTACCAATGCCGCCGCTGCCGCAATCAGCAGTGCCGCAGTATATCGTTTGTAATTTCTGTCCAAAGAGATCACCTCTCCGATAGTTTGCACCATTTTTTGCCTGTTATGCGGGTGTTTTCCTTTAAAACCCGGAAAAGGAGGAAAAAGTAAAGCCATGCGGGAAGATATGAACAAATATAACACCAGCGCCAACCGTATCCCTTCCCAGCGGACAGAGGGGGAGTTGTCCCAGTCCGCCGGCGCTACCGCCAGAACTATGGGCGGCATGGTGTGGAAGATTGTCAAGACCCTGTTCTGGGTCTGTCTGGTCACCGGCGTTCTCGTGTTTCTCTCCGTTATGTCGGTCATTCTCAGCTTTCGCAATACTGACCCGCCGAATATTACCGATATGTCCCTGAACTATTCCAGCACTGTTTACGTGCAGGACGAGAACGGGCAGGAGACGCAGCACCTTACCCTGTACAGCAGCGAGGATAGGAAGTGGGTCTCTCTTTCCGAGATCCCACAGGCCATGCAAAGCGCCCAGATCGCTATTGAGGATCACCGCTTTTACGAGCACAAGGGCGTGGACTGGAAAGGTACCCTGGGGGCTGTATACAAGCTGTTTACCAATTCAGGAGGGGGCGGCGGTTCTACGCTGACCCAGCAGCTTATTAAAAATATTACAGAACAGAACCAGGTCAGCATCCTTCGGAAGATCCGGGAGATTTTTATGGCTTTGAACCTGGAGAGCGGCTATACCGATTCCCAGGGGAATTACCACACCGGCTACAGCAAGGAAGAGATTTTGCAGGCCTATTTGAATGTGGTGAATTACGGCGGTCAGTGCCAGGGGGTGCAGGCTGCGGCCAACCATTATTTTGACAAGGACATTTCCCAGTGTTCTGTTGCCGAGTGCGCCCTGATCGCGGGCATCACCCAAAACCCTTACCAGTTTAACCCCATGCTTTTCCCCGAGAACGCCAAAGAACGGGCCGCTGTGGTCCTGGACCGCTGGCACGAGCTTTCCAACGGGGGAGAGGGCAGCGAGGATTTCGTAAACGAAAATCTGATGAAGCTCAGCGACGATGAGTACGAACAGGCCCTGAAAGAGTTGGAGACCATGACGTTTGTGGGCGCTGATATTGGCGACGGCACGGAAGAGGACCAAAAGAACGATACGGAGGAATGGAACTGGTACGACGACCTGATGTTCGAAGATGTGGTGGCCGACCTGCAGACTTTGAACGGCGGAATGTCTTATGACCGGGCGGTGGATCTGATGTACAACGCCGGGTACAAGATTGTCAGCGCCCAAAACCTGACACTGCAGGAAGACGTTGAGAACTATTTTTTAACCAATCAGGAAATGCTTCCCAGCGACGAGGCCATTGAACTGGGTTTTTATATGATGGACCCCTATACCGGCAAAGTGATGGCTGTAGTGGGCAGCAGGGGAGAGAAGCGCGGGCGCCGGGTGTTCAGCAACGCCACCGACGCCAAGCGGCAGTCCGGCTCTTCCATCAAACCTATCAGTCCTTATATTGTGGGCCTGATGAGCGGGGAGATCACCTACGGCACTGTCTTAAAAGACGAACCCTTCCCGGAGACGGAGATTTACGGGGAGAACTATCCCCGGAACTTTTCCGGAGATTATAGTAAGACCATGAATGTGGACCTTGCCATTGAGAAATCTCAAAACGCCCCGGCGGCGTGGCTGTGCCGCGAGGTGACCCCTGAGGCCTGCTATGAATGGCTGACCACCAAGCTGCATTTTACCAGCCTTACGGAAGAGGACAGCCACAGTATTGCCGCAATGTCTTTGGGCGGCCAGACGGACGGCGTCACCGTGGAGGAAATGACGGCGGCTTTTCAGATCTACGCCAATGGCGGCGTGTATAACAAGCCTATCACATATCTTTATGTGGAAGACCACGACGGCAACGTGATCCTGGATAACCGGGAATATGTGGGCGAGCAGGTTATGACTCTGGAAGAAGCCACAGTGATGAACAAGCTTTTGCACGGCCCGATTTACGGTTGGGCCAATAACGAGGCTACCGCCTGGCAGGTTTCCGACCTGCCGGTAGAGATTTACGGCAAAACCGGCACCACTGACAGCGGCAACGACCTGTGGTTTGTGGGTGCCACACCCTTCTGTGTTGCGGGAATATGGAACGGCTATGAATATCCCAGCGAACTGGAAGATTCCACCACAGCCAAGATTACCTGGAAAGCGGTAATCCAGCATTTGATCGACAACTACGACTGGTCCGGTAAAAGCTGGGTCCTCAGCGACCAGATAGAAGAGCATACCTTCTGCCGGGACAGCGGTAAGCTGGCAGGGGAGCATTGTTATAATACAGCTAAGGGCTACTATGTGTCCGGGAAAGTCCCAGATCTGTGCAACGGCGGTTCCGATCACATCTCCGGTACGGTTTCGCCCTCCGCATCGCCCTCGCTTGAGCCATCCGATTCTCCTTCGGTTTCACCTTCTCCGGAAGTGTCCGCGTCCCCCGATTCCGGCGTCAGCAGCGAGGAGGAAACCTCCTCTCCCGTCAGTTCCGGTCCGGAGTCATCTGAACCCGTTTCTGAAGCTCCCACGCTCGAACCCCCGCCCGGGCCTGAGGAAACTTCCACGCCCGAGCCCGGGACGTCCTCCGCGGTCACCTTTATGCCGGATGTTCCGACAGACGACCTTACGCCGGCCGGGTAGTTCCGGAGAAGTCCTTCCGCCAGGCAGGGTGCGAATGAGGCCGGAAGGCGGAGATGCGAAAGAAGTTCTCCAGGAAAGGAATGGGAAAACCATATGGCAAAAATTGCGGTAATGGGACACGGCGTGGTGGGCTCCGGCGTAATGGAGGTTTTGAACGCTCACAGCGAGAGCATAGCCTGCCGGGCAAAGGAAAGGATTGAGGTCAAGCATATCCTTGACCTGCGGGAATTTCCCGATCTTCCCTACGCGGATAAATTCACCAAAGATTTTGACGTGATATTGAACGACCCGGAAATCAGGATAGTGGTAGAGACCATTGGAGGCCTGAAATTTGCCTACCCATATGTCAAAGCCTGCCTGGAAAACGGCAAAAGCGTGGTCACCTCCAACAAAGAGTTGGTGGCTGAGAAAGGCGCCGAACTGCTCTCAATCGCCCAGAAAAACAATTTGAATTTCCTGTTTGAGGCCAGTGTGGGCGGGGGCATCCCCATCATTCGACCCATCAGCCAGTGCCTGGCCGCCAACGAGGTCAGCGAAATCGCGGGCATTTTAAACGGCACGACCAATTTCATTTTAACGAAGATGATCGTGGACGGCATGGGTTTTGAGGAAGCCCTGGCTTTGGCCCAAAAGCTGGGCTATGCCGAGCGGGACCCATCCGCCGACGTGGAAGGTGTTGACGCCTGCCGGAAGATCTGCATTTTGGCCTCTCTGGCATTTGGTGCTCATGTGTACCCCAAAAGCGTTCACACCGAGGGCATTGCCAGGGTCACTCTCTCCGATGTAGGTTACGCCCGGGCGTGGGGCGGCGTAATTAAACTGATCGGCCAGGTAAAAAGGCTGGAAAACGGCCAGATTCATATAATGGTGGCTCCCATGTTCGTCAGCCGGGAAAGCCAGCTTGCCAATGTGGATGACGTGTTCAACGGAATTATGGTCCGGGGCGACGCTACCGGCGATGTGGTATTCTATGGGAAAGGCGCGGGCAAGCTGCCTACCGCCAGTGCCGTAGTGGCGGACGTGATCGACTGCGTCAAGCATTTCAGAGCCAGGAAGTACCTTTTTTGGGAGGACGCCAAGCCTGATTATGTGGCCCCTTTCGAAGATGTTCTGGAAGATGTGTTTCTCCGTCTGAAAGGGGGAGAGGGTTCCGACTCCTCATTCCACAGAGCGGAAGCCGTTTTCCCTCATGGCGAACGGGTCATCCGCAAGGACGAGGAAGAGGGGGAGATCGGCCTGATTCTGAAGAATGTCACAGAACGGGAACTGGCCCAAAAGCTGCCCCGGTTGGAGAACGTGGGTATTTCCGTGGAGAACCGCATTATGATTTCGGATTTCTAAGGAGGTTCACATATGATCCGTATAGACGTACCGGCCACCAGCGCCAATCTGGGCTCTGGCTTTGACTCTTTGGGTATTGCCCTCACCACTGGCAACCGGGTGTGGATGGAGGAATCCGATTCTCTCAGTATCACCTGTACCGATGGGGCAGAGGTCCCAAAAGACGAAAGCAATCTGATTTTTTGGGCTGCCAGTCACTTGTATGAAATTTGCGGCAAAAAGCTGCCCGGCCTTAAGATCATACAGGAGAACAACATTCCTATGGCCCGGGGACTGGGCAGCAGTTCCGCCTGCATTGTGGCGGGGATTTTAGGGGCGAACCGGTTCATGGGCAATCCCCTGTCCCACACGGACCTAATCAACCTGGCGGCTAAGATCGAGGGCCACCCCGATAACACCAGCCCCGCTCTTTCCGGGGGACTGGTAGCCTCCGCAATGGAAGGGGAAAGGGTGTACAGCGTCAGTGTCCCCGTATCAGAGAAGATCAGGTTTGCCTTGATGATCCCTCCTTTTGAACTGAAGACGGAAAAGGCCAGAGCGGCCCTGCCAAAAACTTATTCCCGTGAAGACGCGGTGTATAATCTGTCCCGCTCCGGCCTGATGACCGCATCCCTTTTTTCCGGGGAACTGCACAACCTGCGGGTAGCTGTGCAGGACCGTATCCACCAGCCATATCGTTCCGGCCTTATCGACCACTATGACGACGTGTTCCGCATGAGTTATGAATTGGGCTCTCTCGGCACGTATGTCAGCGGCGCTGGCCCCACCATTATCGCCATGATCGAAGCTTCCAATGCCGAAGCCTTTGGCCAAAGCTGTATTTCACATTTGGAGGAGAAGGGTATCACCGGCTGGCAGGTGGAGATCTTAAGCGCGGCCAAAGAGGGCGCGAAGATTGTGATAGAATAGGAAAGGTATGATATTATGGCACTGATCGTGCAGAAGTTTGGCGGCTCTTCCGTTAAAGACGCCGAGCGGTTAAATAATGTGGCGGACATCGTCACCACCGCCTACAAAGAGGGCAATGATGTGGTGGCAGTGGTTTCCGCTCAAGGGGACACCACCGACGATTTGATCGCAAAAGCGGCGGAGGTCAACGGGAAGCCCTCAAAGAGGGAAATGGACCAGCTCCTATCCGCCGGAGAGCAGATATCCGCCTCGCTTCTCGCAATGACTATTGAGAGGCTGGGTTTCCCGGTAGTTTCCCTGCTTGGCTGGCAGGCCGGATTTGATACCTCTTCCGATTATGGCAGCGCCCGAATTAAAAAGGTGGAGGTTTCCCGGATCCGGAAGGAGATCGATAAGCACCGCATTGTGGTGGTCACCGGTTTCCAGGGCGTCAACCGCTACGGCGATATGACCACACTTGGAAGGGGAGGATCGGACACCAGCGCTGTGGCTATTGCCGCTACCATGCACGCTGATCTGTGCCAGATATACACCGATGTGGACGGCGTGTATACCGCCGACCCCCGGAAGATCCCCGGCGCGGTAAAACTTGACAACATCTCCTATGATGAAATGCTGGAGTTGGCGACGCTCGGCGCGCAGGTCCTGCACAACCGTTCGGTGGAAATGGCAAAAAAATATAACATTGAATTGGAAGTCCTTTCCAGTCTGACCCGGAAGAAAGGCACCATTGTAAAGGAGAAGAACAACGTGGAAGAAATGCTTATCAGCGGCGTAGCTAAAGACGACAATATTGCCCGTATCTCCATTATCGGCGTGCCAGATCGGCCCGGACTGGCCTTTAAAATTTTCTCAAAGCTTGCCTCAAAGGGAATCAACGTGGACATTATTTTGCAGTCTATCGGCCGCAACGGCACCAAAGATATCAGCTTTACTGTGGAAAAGGATAAGATGGAGGAAACTATCAAGCTTCTGAAGACTTATGAAGAGACCTGGGGCGCTTCCGGCATTGTTTCCGACGACAATGTGTCAAAGGTGTCTATTGTCGGTGCCGGTATGGAATCTCACCCCGGCGTGGCGGCGGAGATGTTCGAGGCCCTGTTCAGCCGGAACGTGAATATCCAGATGATTTCTACCAGCGAGATCAAGATTTCAGTACTCATCAATAAAGCGGACGGTGACCGGGCTGTAGAGGCCATCCATGAAAAATTCTTTGAGAACGCGTAAGTTCCCTGTCTGTTTTTTCCTGCGTAAAGCGACCCCCGGCGGCAAGACTAAGTCCGGGGGTGATTTTGTTGTATTATTACGGATTGGGACCGAACTACGGCTTAGGACTTGGCGGTGCGCCTATGGATAACGCGGCCTATCTGCCTTTTGCGCGTTTTACCGACGAGCAGCTGGACCTGATGGCCTTGCCGGAAGAGGTGCGGGAAGCGCTGGAGGCCCGAAAAGACAAGTTCCACAGTGCTGCCGACGTTCGGCGCGCCGTCGAGGACCTGATGCGCAGAAGATGAAAGGGAACGCCGGGAAATTGCCCCGGCGTTCTTTCGTACAGGCCAATTTATTTACCTCCTGTTTATGGCAGTCCCGCGGGCCGCGCGCTAAAAGCACAGAAAAATCGAGTGTCCATAACTCAAATCAGTTATGAACACTCGATATGGTCCGAGTGGCGAGACTTGAACTCACGGCCTCTTGA
>CAZGLW010000049.1:0-11753 GCA_964525985.1 uncultured Acutalibacter sp.
ATTAAGGGTATTTTGAGCAAGCTGCCCGGCGTGGGTAACAAGCTGGACGATGTGGACATCGATGACAGGATTATGGACCGTACGGCGGCTATTATCTATTCGATGACTCCTTACGAGCGCTCCCATCCCGACAGCCTGGACGCTTCCCGAAAACGGCGGATTGCCGCCGGATGCGGCCAAAAGGTTGAGGATGTGAACCGTCTGCTCAACCAGTTTAAGCAGACGCAGAAGCTTATGAAGCAGTTTGGCGGAAAGGGCAGAAAAAGGCGTATGCCCCCGGTTGGAATGCCGCCCGGCGGGATGCCGTTTTAAATTGGCTAGATGATAGAATGGGTGACATTCTAAGAAGATACATCTAAAAATACAAAGTCAAAGGAGCAGGTATCATGGCAGTAAAAATCAGATTGAGAAGAATGGGCGCCAAAAAATCCCCCTTCTACCGTATTGTGGTGGCGGATTCCCGCTTTCCCCGGGACGGTCGTTTTATCGAGGAGATAGGCTTCTACGACCCTATGGAAGAGCCCAGCGTGGTAAAGGTTGACCCCGAAAAGGCAAGGAAGTGGATGGCCAACGGCGCTCAGCCAACCGACACGGTAAAGGCCCTGTTCAAAAAGCACGGCGTTATTTGATTGCGCCGACATGAATTAAGGAAGGAACTGTTTTATGGATATGCAGGCATTGCTGAAAACCATCGCTTCAGGTTTGGTTGAAAAGCCTGAACAGGTGGCCGTTACTGCCGAAGAGGCGGAAAACGGGTCCACGGTCTACCACCTTCATGTGGCGGAAGACGATATGGGCCGGGTTATCGGCAAGCAGGGCAGAATCGCAAAGGCGATTCGGGTCGTCATGCGTGCCGCCGCTGCCCGTGAGGACAAAAAAATTATGGTCGAGATCGACTGAGAACAAACGATTTGGGCGCGGATTGGCCGTGCCCTTTTTCTTTAGGAGACTGGATATGGGCAAAGAGTATCTTGAGGCGGGAAAGATCGTCCGCGCCCACGGTGTGCGCGGCGAGCTGGCGGTAGAACCCTGGGCGGATTCACCCGAATTCCTTTTACAGGTAAAACGGTTCTGGTTCGACGAGGGCAGGACCGATGCGGGGCTTAAAAACTCCCGGGTCCACAAGGGACGGCTGCTGGTTACGCTGGTTGGCGTAGATACTGTAGAAAAGGCCGACGCATTGCGGGGGAAAGTGCTTTACCTTTACAGGGGAGACGTGGCTCTGGAGCCGGGACAGCTTTTCTTACAGGACCTTCTGGGCTTGCGGGCCCTGGATGGAAACACGGGAAGGGAATACGGTGTGCTGGAGGAGGTGATACCCACCGGCGCTAACGACGTGTACCGCATTGTGGACCGGGAAGGGAGAAATTATCTGTTCCCGGCGGTAAAGCATATGATTAAGCGTGTCGCCCCGGAAGAAGGGGTCATCGAGCTTTTGCCAATTCCCGGCATTTTTGATGTGGAGGAGGCGGAGGCCACATGAGGATAGACGTTTTCACCCTGTTTCCGGAGATGTTTCCCCCGGTGCTGGACCACAGCATTGTGGGGCGGGCCCGGAAGAACGGATTTTTGCAGATCTGCTGCCACCAACTGCGGGACTTTTCCCCAGACCAGCGGAACCGGCGGGTAGACGACACCGTGTTCGGCGGCGGTAAGGGGATGCTTTTAATGGCGGAACCCTTTGCCCGGGGCATTGACATGGTGACAGAACATTTGGGGAAAAGGCCGCATATACTTTATATGTCTCCCCGGGGCAAAGTCCTCACCCAGGAAAAAGCCAGGGAGTTGGCGGCCCGGCCGGGGCTTATCCTGCTTTGCGGCCACTATGAGGGGGTGGACCAGCGGCTGCTGGACGAGTACGGAGCCGAGGAAGTTTCCATCGGGGATTATGTCCTTACCGGCGGGGAAATGCCCGCCATGATCCTGATTGACGCCGTGAGCCGTATGCTTCCCGGCGTACTGTCGGACGAGACATGCTTTACAGAGGAAAGCCATTTTTCGGGGCTGCTGGAATATCCTCAGTATACCCGGCCCGAGGTCTGGCGTGGCAGGGAGGTCCCCCCGGTGCTTCTTTCCGGGCACCATGAAAATATAAGTAACTGGCGGCGAGAGGAATCCCTGCGGGTTACTGCGGAGAACCGGCCCGACCTGATGGAGCGGTACAGGGCTTCAAAATAGGAGATCTGCGCATAAAGCGGAAAAACCCGCCCATGCTATCTGTAGGTTCGCAATTTTTACACCCTGCCGAATATAGCATTGGTCCCTTTTACAGAGCGACAAAGTAGGCAAAAAGTTTTCAACATTATAAGCAGATTGCACAAAGCTTGGTTTCCAAAATTTTCACGGTCTGTTCATGAATCCAAAAATGAATTTCGCTTGTTGACGGCGGCCGGAAATATGATATAATAACCTTAAATTCCAAAATCTTTCGGCCAGTTAGACGGTTTTTTACAACAGCCGAACCTTTCAAATTGTGTAGGAGAGTGAATTTACATGTGCGCAAAGGAAGTTTTGGTCCAGAACCAGGTTGGCCTCCATGCCCGTCCCGCCACGTTTTTCATCCAGAAGGCCAATGAGTTCAAGTCCTCCATCTGGGTGGAGAAGGAAGAAAGAAGAGTTAACGCCAAGAGCCTTTTGGGTGTTCTGTCGTTGGGCATTGTTGGCGGTGTGAACATCCGCATCATTGCCGACGGCTCCGACGAGCAGCAGGCAGTTGACGCTCTGGTAGACCTGGTGAACTCCGGCTTTGCGGAGTAATCTTTTCCAAGACAATTTTGCAGGGGGACGCCGTTTTGCGGTGTCCTTTTTTCTTACGGGAGGATGAGAACGTGGCGGAACAGGATGAAAAGAAAAGGGAACTTCGCCGCAAGGCCATGAAGCTGCCCCTGTCCCCCGGGGTGTATTTGATGCACGATAAATCGGGAGAGATCATCTATATTGGCAAGGCAAAGGCGCTGAAAAACCGGGTAAGCCAGTATTTTGGTTCGGAAAAGAACCACGACAACAAGGTGCGCCGGATGGTGGCAAACGTGGACTGGTTCGAGTATATCGTGACAGACAGTGAATTCGAGGCTCTGGTATTGGAAAGCAGCCTGATCAAGCAGAACCAGCCCAAATATAATATTCTTTTGAAGGACGACAAGGGATACAGTTATATCCGGATAAGCGGCGGTCCCTGGCCCCGCATTGCCGAAGCGAAAAAGGTGGAGGATGACGGGGCAAAATATATCGGCCCATACATGAGTTCCTGGTCCATCAAGCAGACAATTGATTCCGCCCGAAAAATCTTCAAGCTGCCGGACTGCGGCCGGAAATTCCCACAGGATTTCGGCAAGGGCAGACCTTGCCTAAATTACTATATCAATCAGTGCTGCGCCCCTTGCCGGGGAAGGATCAGTGAAAAGGACTACAACGAAGCGTTTCAGGAAGCGCTGGATTTTATCAAGGGCGGCAGTTCCAGTTCGGTGAAGGCCCTGACCCGGAAGATGGAAGAGGCGGCGGAGAACATGGAGTTTGAGCTTGCCGCCCGTCTGCGGGACAGGATCGCCGCCATAAACAAAATGAAGGACCGGCAAAAGGTGGTGGCCAGCAAGATAGAGGAGCAGGATGTATTTGCTCTGGCCCAGGGGGAGACCCATACCGCTTTTGAGGTTTTCCGGTTCACCGGCGGCAAGCTTTCCGACCGGGACAGCTTTCTAACTGAAGACTGTCAGCCGGACCCGGAGGCCCGATCCGAGTTTTTGAGGCAGTATTACGCCATCCGTGACAGGATTCCCCCGGTGGTGACGATGGACGGACCGGTGGAGGACGAGGAGTTGATTGTCCGGTGGCTGACGGAAAGGCGGGGAAAGGCCGTAAAGGTCCTCATTCCCCAGCGGGGCGAACAGTTCCAGCTTGTAGGCATGTGCCGCCAGAACGCCGCGGAGAGCATCGCCCGGTACACGGGAAATTCCGGCCGCGAGGCCTCCGCTCTGGATGAGCTGCGGCGGCTTTTGGGACTTGAGAAGGCTCCGGCCTATATTGAGTCCTACGATATTTCCAACCAGGGCGGCGCCGACAACGTGGCGGGTATGGTGGTGTTTGAAAACGGCAGGCCCCTGAAGTCCGCCTATCGAAAATTTAAGATCAAGACAATTTCCGGTCAGGACGACTACGGCTCCATGCGGGAGGTCATCCGCCGCAGGTTCGAGGAATACCGTACCTGTCAGGAAAAGGGTGAGACCGAGGGTTTCGGCCGCCTGCCCGACTTGATCCTGCTGGACGGCGGAAAGGGCCATGTGGCAGCGGTCCAGCCCCTTCTTGATGAAATGGGTATCAGCGTGCCCCTGTTCGGTATGGTGAAGGATGATCGGCACCGCACCAGAGCTATAGCCCTTTCGGGAGGAGAAATCGCCATCAACTCAACCCGCAGGGCCTTTACGCTGGTGTCCACAATTCAGGACGAAGTCCACCGGTTTGCTATCGGCTATCACAGGCAGTCCCGAAAAAATTCCTCCATTTCTACCACTCTCACCTCTATCGAGGGTATCGGCAGCACCAGGGCAAGAGCGCTGATGAAGCATTTTAAAACGGTGACCGCCGTCAGTGAGGCTGACCTGAAGGAACTGGAAGAGACCCCGGGCATGACAAGGCCCGCCGCCCAGAAGGTATACGACTACTTCCACGGAGAATAGAAAAGCAGGACGGTCGGGGAACTCCCGACCGTCCTGCTTTTTCTAAGAGCTTATTCTACAATACCAGTAATTTTCATCCAAGCGGGAGAAACGCGGTACTTTTGGCAAAGCCAAAAGGCGGGCGTTTCACGCCCGAGCGTTTCTCCCCGATGACCGCTTGCGGTCATTTCACTAAATGGTCTTCCGTCCACTGGAAAGCTTTCCCGCAGACGTCTTTTACGCAATCCTCATCCAGAGGGGAGCGGAGGCCAACGGCGTGGGCCAGGTCCACAAAGGTTTTGGTGCCGCCCAAGCGGACAAAGTCCATGTACTTTTTCCAGGCTTTTTCGTGGTCCTCGTTAGCTAAAGCGAAGAATTGCAGGGACATTACCTGGGCCATGCAGTATTCGATATAATAGAAAGGGCTGGAATAAATGTGCATTTGTCTCTGCCAACCCGCTCCCCTGCCGTAAAAGGGCAGGCCCCCAAAGTCAATATAGGGGCGGTAGCGCTGTTCCAGTTCCATCCAGATTCGGTTCCTCTCTTCGGGGGTCATTTCCGGGTGCAGGTACATTTCCTCCTGGAAATGGTCCACCAGACAGCCGTAAGGGATAAATACCAGCGCTTCCTCCGTGTGGGAAAGCTCGTATTTGTCCGTCAGGGGCCCGAAGAACAGGTGGTGCCAGGGGGCGGTTAAGAATTCCATGCTCATGGAGTGGGTCTCAGCGCCTTCCATAGAAGGGCAGCGCAAGGCATGGATGTCTATCGCCTGCTGGGAGATGTAATCGGCGAAAGCGTGGCCCGCCTCGTGGGTAAGTACGTCCACATCGCCGGAAGTGCCGTTAAAATTGGAGAAAATAAAGGCGTAGCCATAATCCTCCAGACTGGTGCAGTAGCCGCCGGGGGCCTTGCCCTCTTTTGCCAACACATCGAACAGGTCATTGTCAAACATCATGTGTATAAAATCCCGGGTCTCGGGGGACAGTTCCTCATACATCCTTTTTCCGGCAGCCATGATCTCTTCCGGCGTACCCTGGGGAGAAGCGGAGCCGTTTTTGAATTTCAGGGCGTTGTCGTAAAACTTGAAGTCGTCGATGCCCAGCCTTTTCGCCTGGCGTTCTTTTACCTTCATGGTCAGGGGCACAAGGTCCCGGACCACCCGGTCCCGGAACGCCGCCACATCCTCTGGGCCGTAACAGTTGCGGCCCTGGCACAGGTAACCCAGTTCCACATAATTTTCATAACCCAGCTTTTTGGCCTGTGCCGTGCGGTTCTTTACCAGCTTGTCGAAAAGGCTATCGAACTCTGCCCGGTGCTGGTCAAAGAAAGAGCCCTCAGCCTCCAGGGCTGCCTTGCGGGTGGCACGGTCAGGGCTTTCTTTGTATGGCCCCAGCTGCGCCACAGTCAAAGTTTTACCCTGAAAGGGGATTTGGGCGCTGGCGTACAGCTTTTGATATTCGGTGGTCAGCTTATTTTCTTCCTGCATCAGGGGCACGATTTCCGGGGAGAAGACCTTCAGACGCATTTCAAGATTGGTGAACAGCAGTTTCCCCAGCTTTTTCTCCAGTTCGGAGCGGCAAGGGGACTCTGCAAGGGCCCGGTTAAAGTCCTGCATCTTCTCTTCCAACAGAGGGTATTGTTCATCCAGGTATGCTTGTTCGGACTCGTAGAATTTGTCCCTAGTATCCACAGTGCTGCGGATAGAACAGATAGTGGCCAGAGTGCTGAAATGGGACAGTTCTTTCTCGACTTCCTTGTAAATCCCATATTGTTCCTCCGGGTCCTGAGAGGTCTTGAGTCTGGCGGTAAAGCCGCTCAGCGCTTGAAACAGCCCCGGAATGTTGGGGCGGGTGTAGGGCATGTCGGAAAATTTCATGGTGTTCGCGTCCTTTCGAAAAGAAATTTCTAAAGGAAGTATACCCTAAAGGGTTCGGGGGGTCAAGGGGGTAAAAAGGATCAAAGCCGCCCGGGGAAACGGACGGCTCTGAAAGAGGAAGTAAGGAGTAAAAATGAGGATGTAATGAAAAAGATTTTGGTCCGCAGTCATTCCTGACTACGCCTAAAGAATACCCCCCTAATGTGAAGGTTTCCTGAATATTCAATGGATTTTTCATTAAGAATTTGTAAATTTGCCGTGAGGGAGTGAGGTACCGAAACCTTTTATCCGTTGGGAAACACAAGGAAAGGTCCTGAAAGATTTTAGAGGGATGACGCAGCAGTCAGCCAGTGGGGGACGGCCGCTGAGAGGGGCACCGGCATTCTGCCGGCGATCCTTGCGTCCAGTCAGGTCAGGCGTGCCGCCTGTCCCCTTTTCCGCGGCCGGTTCCCCGTCCGGCCCTTCCTTTTCTTTTTCTGTTTTTGAACGGATATATGGGGCTTTGTGAGTTGGCGATCACATGGTCAACCAGGTGGAGGAGCGCCAGCATCAGCGTAATGGACAGAGTGAGGATGGGCAGCAGTGCGATGAGCATGGGCAGACTCAGTTCTGTCAGGGAGAAGAAGGACCTGAAAAACAGCAGCGCGCCGACAAATACCGAAAGCAGGCCGCCGAACAGCGTGCCCCGCAGACCGTTGAATGGGGTGCACACCTTAAACAGCATGATAAAACCTGTTAAGGATGTGGCGATTACCGCCAGAGTGGAAAATTCCGGGTCAGTAAGCCCCAGAGGGGCTGCCAGAGAGCAGAGTACCAGAATGTTGACGGTCATAGTCAGCGCGGCGGGGACGCACATTTTAAACACGTTGAAGATAAACTTGCCCCGCAGCCGGTCCCGGTTGGGCTCCAATGCCAAAATGAACGAGGGCACTCCAATAGTCAGGGAACTGATGAGTGTTTGCTGGATGGGTTCAAAGGGGTAGGAGTGATTGATGAAGATAAACAGTACGGCGATCAAAGCCGAGAAGATGGTCTTTACCAAAAACAGGGAACTGGACCGCTGCAAATTGTTGATGGACCGGCGGCCCTCCTGGACCACCAGGGGCATGGAGGCGAAGTTCGAGTCCAGCAGTACCAGGTTTGAAACCGTCCGGGCCGCGTCGCTACCAGAAGCCATAGCGATAGAACAGTCAGCCTCTTTCAGGGCCAGCACGTCATTGACTCCGTCACCGGTCATGGCCACCGTGTGCCCGTCAGCTTTGAGGGCCTTGACAAAGGCCAGCTTCTGCTGGGGGGTCACCCGGCCGAAAACAGAGTATTTCCGCACTGCTTCCCGAATGTCCTCTTCAGTTTCCAAAGTAGAGGCGTCCACGTACCGGTCAGCGTTTTCCAGGCCTGCCTTTCCCGCAATGTTTGAGACAGTGACGGCGTTATCGCCGGAGATGACTTTTAAATCCACACCCTGGTCGGCAAAATACCGCAGGGTGCGGGGAGCCTCCCGGCGAATCTTGTCGCTGATCAGCACCAGCCCTATGGGAATGATGACCTCCGGCAGGTCCTTCCCGATGAAGTCCTCGTCGCAGTGGGCTACCAGCAGCACCCGCTGGCCGTTCTGCGAATATCCCTCCACCTGCTCCCTGATGGCCCCAAAGTCTTCTTTTAAGATGAACTCTCCCGCGCCCATAACATATGCGCCCCGACCAGGGAAGAAAGCGCCGCTCCATTTTCTGGCAGAGGAAAAGGGCACAATATTTGAGGCCCGCCAGGGGCTAGTTCCTGTCAGAAAGTCCTGCAGAGCCAGAAAGGTGGGATTGTCGTCGGGCAGGTTGTTCACCAGGGCCGTCAGAGATTCACGCATATCCTCTTCCGAAAAGCCCTCGAAGGGGACAAAGCAGTCTACCTGCATGCTGCCCTCAGTGATGGTTCCGGTTTTATCCAGGCACAGGGTGTCCACCCGGGCCAGAGTCTCAATGCAGTACATATCCTGCACCAAAGTCTTCCGGGAGGAAAGCTTAACCACGCTGACGGCGAATGCCAGGCTGATAAGAAGCACCAGGCCTTCGGGTATCATGCCCACCACAGCGGCGGCGGTGCTTACCACAGAATTCTGGAAAGTATCTCCCAGTACGAAAAACTGTTTCCAGAACAGCAAAGCACCTATGGGAATAATGGCGAAGCCGATGATCTTGACAATGATGTCGATAGAATCCATGATCTCGGAGTTTCTTTTTTTAATGTATTTGGCGTCGCCTGCAATGCGGTTTGCATAGTTTTCTGCGCCCACATGCTCTACTTTTGCGGAGCATGTGCCGCTAACCACAAAGCTGCCGGAAAGCAGGCTGTCACCATCCTGTTTCAGAACCGGGTCAGACTCGCCGGTTATAAGTGACTCGTTGACCTCGCATTCTCCGCTTACCACCACAGCGTCGGCGCAAATCTGGTTCCCGGCTCCCAGCAGAAGGATGTCGTCCAGAACTACCTCCTCCACCTGGATAGTCTGTTTTCTTCCGGCCCGCATAACGCTTGCCCTGGGTGAGGAGATCAGGGAAAGCTTGTCTATTGTGTGTTTTGCCCGTATCCCCTGGAAAGAGCCGATTACAATGTTGGAGAAGATCACGCCCATAAACAGAGCGTTTCTGGGAGAGCCAACCAAAATAACTGCGGCGGCCAGGACGAAGTTCAGCAGGTTAAAAAACGTAAACACGTTTTCCCTGATGATTTGCCCTTCGGTTTTTGTTTTAATACCGCTGTCACCGTTGTTCAGGCCTTCCTGTACCCGCTGTTCCACCTGCTCACGGGAAAGCCCTTCCTCGGGGTCGGGGTGAAAGCGTTCGGCAGTTCTGGCAAAATCTGTCCGGCGCTGGGTTTCTGCAGGCGGGCGGTTCTGCCTTCCGCGTTTTTCTCTGGGCAAAGGAGTCACTCCTTTTTTGTTCTTTAATCATTCTTAGTATACCGCACTCGGCCCGTTTTTCCAAGTGTGATTTTTTTCGATTTGCTTAAAGTCGGGAAAATTGAAATGATATTTGACAGAACAGGGGAAAAAGGCTATAATATCCTCAAATAAACTTGCCGCCGGAATCCCGGCGCGAAAGGAAGTATCGTTATGCCACGGAAAAAAACAGCGGAATTTATCATTGTGAACCGCAACAGCAAAATGGCGCTCCAGGCTCCCAGTCAGGAGAACGGCGTAGTGGCGGAACAGTCCGCTCTCAACGGCGGCGATGCGCAGATTTGGAAAGCGGTAGAATCCGAAGGCTCGGTGAAGCTGATCAATAAGCTTACCGGCAAGGCGCTGGATGTTGTAGCCGAGGGTGTGGACAACGGTGTACGGGTCCAGACCTGGGAGGACGTGAACAGCGAGAGCCAGCGGTGGCAGATTGTGAAGCTGACCGCCACTTATTCCAAGCTGGTCAACACTCGTTCCGGCCGGGTGCTGGATGTGGTGGACGCCAGCACGGGAGACGGCGCGGCCGCTCAGATTTGGGACGATGTGGAAGGCGCCGCCAGCCAGCAGTGGAAGTTGGCACCGGTGGAGAAAATCACCGCAAAGACTGCAAAAAAAGCCCCGGCGGAAAAGGCCGCTGCCAAGAGGGCCCCGGCCGGGAAGAAAGCTGTGCCCGGAGCCGAAAAATCCCCTGCTAAGAAAGCCCCCGCGAAGAAAAACGAGGCTGCGGTAAAGGCTTTGCAGGAGGAGCCCAAGAAGGTCATCACCAAAATTGAGGAGAAGGTAAAAACTTTAGCTGAACAGCCCAAGACGGCTCCTGCTCCCAAGAGCAGGCAAAAAAAATCTGCCTCTCCAAAGCCCGCCGCTAAGGGCAAAGAGACCGGCAGGAAGTAAAAATGTTTTTTGAGAGCGCGGAGACTTCCGCGCTCTTTTACTCTACAAACGGGAGGCTTGTTCAATGTCTGAACTGCTGTGCATGGGGGAACTGCTTATTGATTTTACGCCCGCCGACAAAACTGGGGACGGTCGGCTGCCTTTCATACGGAACCCCGGCGGCGCGCCGGCCAACGTGGCGGTACAGGCCGCCAGAACGGGAATCACCGCCGGCTTTTTGGGCCGGGTGGGGAAAGACATGTTCGGCGATTTTTTGGCGGACACCCTGAAAGGCTGCGGCGTAGATACCCAGGGTCTTTCTCAGGATCCGGATTACGCGACGACCCTGGCTTTTGTCCAGTTGGATGAAAAGGGCGACCGGGATTTCAGCTTTTACCGGAACCCCGGCGCCGATACCAGGCTTACCTGTGACGGAAAGGGCAAGGCCTTGATAGACAGCTGCAAAATGCTGTGTTTTGGTTCTCTTCTGCTTACCGCCGAGCCATCCCGGTCTGCTGTGGAAAAGCTGGTGGCTTATGCGAAAGAAAAAGGAAAGATTACCGCATACGATCCCAATTGGCGCCCGCCCCTGTGGGCCGACCACGCTCTGGGGGTGGCCCGGATGAAAAGCTTGATTCCTCAGGCGGATATTATGAAAGTGTCTGATGAAGAACTGACTTTGCTGACAGGAGAGCGGGACATGGAACGGGGGGCCGGGGCCCTTCTTTCCCGGGGCGTGTCTCTGGTGGTGGTGACATTAGGACCTAAAGGCTGCGCTGTGTTCACCCCCAGGTTCTCTCTGCGGAAAAACACTTATGACACTAAAGTAGTGGACACCACCGGCTCCGGCGACAGTTTTTTCGGCGCGCTGCTTTCCAGAATTATTCAGTCGGGGAAGCGCCCGGGGGAACTGACCGGGGAAGAACTTGCCGATTATGTGGATTTTGCAAATGCGGCGGGGTCTACCTGCGCCGCCAGAACCGGCGGTATCCCCGCCATGCCCGATACGGCCGCTATCGAGGACTGCCGGAAGAACACGCCGCTTTTAAAGCTGTGAGGAACGCGGGAAATAATGGATTGGGAATAGCGATATTTTTTTAGTTTTAACTACCTAAAATGTAAGAGCGGGTAAGCATGGATTAACGGGAACAGCTTATCTTCACTTCCCCGCGGTATCGCTGGATGCGCTCTAGAGCATCACGCTCCCGGATGTTCATAAAGGGGCGCCTTTTCGGCAACGGGTTTGCCAGGACATTTTTCTGATTTTTGAAATGGAATCAGCATGAGGCAAAATCAGGGGTAAACCGGCTTGCCCGGCCTTGTGAAGCCTCCGCTCATGCGCTGTAATCAGGACAGTTCAACAAATCGGAATTTGGGGTGATAATAATGATTATTGAAACAGAAAGGC
>CAZGLW010000050.1:0-11437 GCA_964525985.1 uncultured Acutalibacter sp.
ATCGGCCATGCGGTGGGCGGCGTGTGCCCCTTTGGAATCAATGATGGGGTGACTGTCTATCTCGACAATTCACTAAAACGGTTTGAAACTGTCTTCCCTGCCTGCGGCAGCAGCAACAGCGCGATTGAGTTATCCATTGAAGAATTGGAGAAGTATTCCGGCTATGCGGCCTGGATTGACGTGTGCAGGGGCTGGCAGTAATTAGAAAGCGAGGTATGGGGTGGCCCATACCTCGCTATTTTCTTCATTTATCCTTTTTGCTCGTCGGCTTTGCGAATCTGGGCCCGCTTGATCTTCCCGCCCACGGTTTTGGGAAGTTCGTCCACATATTCGACAATGCGGGGATATTTATAAGGGGCTGTGGCTTTCTTTACATAGTTCTGCAATTCCTTTGTCAACTCGGGGGTACCCTCGTAGCCTTTGGCCAGCACCACAGTGGCCTTTACCACCTGGCCCCGGATGGGATCGGGCGCGCCGGTGATGGCGCATTCCACCACAGCGGGATGGGCCACCAGGGCCGATTCCACTTCGAATGGCCCAATGCGGTAGCCGGAGCATTTGATAACGTCGTCATTGCGTCCCACGAACCAGAAATAACCGTTGGAGTCGCGCCAGAGCATGTCGCCGGTGTTATACCCGGCGCCGCCCAGATCCCGCTCGGTCATTTCCGGGTCGTTGAGATAACCAGTAAACAGCCCAACGGGGGGGTGGTTCTTTACGTCCATAATGGTCAGGCTGCCCTCGTCGCCGTCCTCGCAAATGCCGCCATCCTTGTCCACCAGCTGGATGTCATAGAGCGGGGAAGGCTTGCCGGCGGAACCGGGAATGGGATCAAACCATTCGCTGCCAAAATTGGCGATAAGCACGGGACCCTCGGACTGGCCGAAACCCTCGTAGATCTGCAGGCCTGTCAATTCTTTCCAGCGCCTGGTCACTTCGGGATTTAATGGCTCACCGGCAGTGCCGCAGTGATGTATGGAGGAAAGGTCGTATTTTGCCACATCCTCCTGAAGCATAAAGCGGTACATGGTGGGCGGGGCGCAGAAAGTGGTGACCTTGTACTTTTCCAAATGGGCCAGCAGGTTGTTGGGATTAAACTTTCCCATCATATCGTAAGCGAAAATAGTTGCACCGCAGATCCACTGGCCGTAAATCTTGCCCCAACCGAATTTTGCCCAGCCGGAATCGGAAACACTCATGTGCAGGTGGTTTTCCTCCACATGCTGCCAGTATTTGGCCGTGATGATATGACCGAGAGGATAGGCGAAATTGTGCTGAACGGGCTTGGGCATTCCCGTGGTTCCGGAGGTGAAATACACCAGCATGATATCGTCCCAGCGGGTGGCTTCCTCGCCGGTGGGGCGGGGGAAGGTGCTGGGGAACCGCTCGATTTCTTCGTTAAAAAAGTGCCAGCCTTCCCGCTTTTCGGCCACAAGGATTTTGTGCTTGAGGGTGGGGATCTGCGGCTGGGCGTCTTCCACCTGCCGGATGACAAAGGGATCGTTCACGCAGATAATGGCGTGTACTTTGGCGGAATTGCCCCGGTACACAATATCTTTTGTAGTAAGCTGCAGGGTGGCGGGAATCAGGATGGCGCCGATTTTGTGAAGGGCTGTGGCGCAGACCCAATACTCCCAGCGGCGGCGCAGAATTAACATGACCACCATGCCCTTTTTCACGCCCAGGCTTTTGAAGTAGTTGGCAGCCTGATTGGAAAGACGGCTGATATCGGCAAATGTAAAAATTTTTTCGTTGTCGTCCTCGTCGCACCATACCAGGGCCCTTTTTTCCGGCTCGGCACTGGCCCAGGCATCTACCACGTCGTAACCGAAGTTAAAATCTTCCGGCACATTGATTTTAAAATTCTTTTTAAAATCCTCGTAGGTATCAAATTCAATCCTGGGGAGGAATTTTTTTAACAGCATATCCACTGGATTTTCCCATCCTTTCTAAAACTGCACTAAAAATGAATTGGTACGCGGGACTGCGGCTTATTCGGCGATCACGGTAATGAACCGGGCCTTCTCCTTCCCGCCGCAGCGCTGACCGTGGGGGATGGTAGGGTTAAAGTAAATAGAGTCGCCCGCAGTGAGAGAGAACTCCCTGTCACCGATGCACACAACCACAGTACCCTCGAGCACCATGTTGAATTCCTGACCGGAGTGGGTAATGAGTTTGGCAGGGGCGTCGGTAGGCTCCAGCGTGACCAGCAGGGGCTGCATCACCTTGTCCGCATATCGGTAGGCCAGATCTTCAAAGTGATATTCCGGGTTCCGGTTCACCACCTTGCCGCCGCCCCGCCTGACAATATGATATGTGTCCAGCCGCGCCGGGATGCCGGTGACGATTTCCGCAAAGTCCACATCAAACTTATTGGCAATGGCGTAAATAACGCTGATGGGAATATCCTTTCCGTTCTCTTCATAAGAGCGGTAGGTATCCGGGTCAAGGTCCAATTCTTTGGCAAGCTGTTCCGCTGTGTAATCGCTGGTCTCCCGCAACTCACGCAGCCGCGCGCCGATCTCGTTGATGTCGCTCATGTTGCCTGGCTCCTTTTCTGCAATTTTACGCTTTTGCGCTTCAAAACTTTATAAACGTATTAAGTATAGCACCAGAGTTTGCGGCAAGTCAATAGAAGATGCGGCTTCAAAAATGAATCAGGCGGTTTTTCTAAAATCATTTTTTACTTTTTAACATTTTTAGACAGTTCTGCGGTCCCCTCTGGGGCCAGTACCTCCAGAGCGTTCCCCATTTCCTCTTCGGTCTGTTCTGCTTCCAGGTAATCGGAGGAATAGAGAACAACCCCGGCGCATTCCGCCGCTCTGGCCGACTCGATCTGTCTCCGGATGGTATCGCCGGACAGTAGCCATGTCCCCTCATCGGCGCTGCTGCCCGCTTTGTACAAGGCCAGCCCGGCATAAAGTTTCAGGTCCTGGTGCATGGTCAGATCTGTCCACTGGGAAAGCGCCTCTCCAAACCCCAGAGCCGGATTGTCAAAGCTGTAATAAAGCTGGGGACAGATATAGTCAAGATATCCGGGAACGGCGCACCAGGCCTTGACATCGGCGCCCATATTCTCGTCGTTTTCGATATTTCCCTGGGGAGAAATGCCAAAAGACACAGCGGGGTTCGCAGACTTGACCGCCCGGTACACCTCCTGGACCATCAAACTGACATTGGCCCGCCGCCATTCCAGCAGGGGCAAAGGCGTTTCTGCGGACCGGGTGTAGAGTTCATACGCCTGCCAATCCAATTCTTCTTCCTGGCCGGGATAAAAATAATCGTCAAAGTGGATACCGTCCACGTCGTAATTTTCCACGATTTCCCTCGCACCATCGGCGATGAGGGACCGGACGTATGGCCAGGAGGGATCGAGGTACACGCCGCCCTCGTGCTCCATGAAATAGTAGGGGCAGTCATCCTTCATCGTGAGATACGGGCTGTCCGGGCAGAGTTCCGCCGGGGTCTCGGCGGTCTTTATCCGCAGGGGATTTAGCCAGGCGTGAAATTCCATACCCTGCGCGTGTGCGTACTCCACCATAACCTCCAGGGGGTCGAAGCCGGGGTCCTTTCCCTGTTCCCCCGTAAGGATGTGGGACCAGGGGTATAGCTTTGAAGGGTACAGACTGTCGCAGAATGGCCGCACATGGACGAATAAGGCGTTGATCCCTTTTTCTCTGGCCGTGTCTACAATGGCCCGGTAGTTCTTTTCAAAGGCCTCGCGGGTGTGTTCCTCTGTTGTAAGGGCCATGTAGGGCACCCAGACCCCGGTAAGGTCTGTCCGAGTTTGGCCCTGGACCGGCTCGGCCCCCGGCGTGGGAGAAGGGGTGGTAGACACGGGAGAAGACGACAGGTTAACAGGGTCCTCCCGCTTCAGGGTCTGCCCCCCAAACACCCACACGGCCCCCACCGCAAGCACCAGTCCCAGCCATAAAAAAACCCAGCAGTATTTTCGGGAATTCCAGTTTTTCATACATGTACCTTTCCGTTTCCGCTTTCGTTTGACAGCGGGCTCTTTTTTCGGTATCATGGGACTATATGCGAAATGAGGTCGATGATATGAGCGCTTTTCGATTTTTGCTGTTTGATTTGGACTACACCTTATTGGACTTTGACGCCGATATGACCGCGGCCTTTGAAAAGCTTTACGACAAATGGAACTGGGAACAAAACGAACCTTACTCCTCCGCCATGCTGGACTTATATGAAAAGCACAACAACGCCTGGTGGAGAAAATTTGAAAATAAGGAATGCACAAAGACCGAACTGTTCCGCAACAGGTTTGGTGACTTTTTGGAAGAAAGCGGCTTTTCCGGCGACCCGGACCGGCTGAACGATGACTACTTTGACTTTCTGGGTCAGGGGGGCGTCGCCTACCCCGGAGCGCTGGAGATGGTAAAAGACCTGTCTGAAACGGCAGAAATTTACATCACCACCAACGGCAACGCCGCCACAGCCCAAACCAGGATAAAAAACTCCGGTTTACTGCCCCTAATCAAGGGATATTTTGTATCGGAGGAAATCGGGTACGCCAAGCCGGACCCCCGGTATTTCGAGTATGCCGCTGCCCACATTCCCGGCTTTGAACAGGACGGGGCCCTGGTTATCGGGGACTCGCTGCTGACAGACATTCAGGGGGCCTGCAACGCCGGGCTGAAAAGCCTGTGGTACCACCCGGCGGGGCGGCCCTGTGAAAAGGGGAAACGCGCCCATTATACCTACCGGGCGGGAAATTATGAAGAGATTTTGGAGATTGTAAAACGTGGATAAAATATTTTTAGTGGAGGATGACCCGGTGATTTCCGGGACGGTAGCGCAGCATTTGACCATGTGGGGCTATGAAGTAATGGCCGTAAAGGACTTTACCCGGGTGATGGAAGAATTTGTCAGTTTTTCACCCCAGCTGGTGCTTTTGGACATCGGCCTGCCTCATTTTAACGGTTATTACTGGTGCCAGGAGATCCGCAGGCTCTCTAAAGTACCGGTGGTGTTCCTTTCCTCCGCATCGGACAACATGAACATTGTCACGGCCATGAACCTGGGCGGGGACGATTTCATTTCCAAACCCTTTGATCTGTCTGTGCTGACCGCAAAAGTGCAGGCAGTGCTGCGCAGAGCCTATTCTTTCCGGGACAGCATGAACGTGATACGGCACCGAAATGCCCTGTTGGATCTGTCCGGCACCAGCCTGACCGGTCCGGAGGGAAAACTGGACCTGACAAAAAATGAGTTCCGGGTAATGCAGGTGCTGATGGAAAACGCCGGCCATGTGGTAAGCCGAAGCGATCTGATGACCCGTCTTTGGGAAAGCGACAGCTTTATTGACGACAACACCCTTACCGTAAACATGGCCCGGCTGCGCAAACGGCTGGAAACCATTGGGCTTGCAGATTTTGTTGTCACAAAAAAGGGACTGGGATATCTGATTCCGGACTGACAGGAGGAAACCATGAAATTTTTAAATCGGTATCTCTGGGACCGCCGGAGGCTGCTTTTCGCCATTGTGGTTCTTGCGGCGGAGGCGGCATTCCTCTTTTACCTCTATGACATGCCGGCAGGGCCCCTGCTGTACACCGGCCTGGTGTGCGGGGTAACAGCCCTGGTGTGCTTTGCCATCCCCGGCTTTGCGTCCTGGACCCGCAAGGTTGGGCGGCTGGAAAGCATGCAGCGAAACCTTTCCGCCACCCTGGACTTTACCGGATGTTCCGACAGTTTGCCGGAGCAGATGCTTTCTGAATCCTGCGGTACGCTGTGCCGGGACCTCCAGGATTTGGAATCCCGCTTTGGGGAAAAGCAGAAGGACACGCTGGAATATTACACCCTGTGGGTACACCAGGTAAAGACGCCCCTCTCCGCTATGCGGCTGATTTTACAATCCGCAAAGCCGGAGGATGGGAATAAAGCCGTTTTCGACTCTTTGGCCCAGGAGCTTTTTAAGGTGGAGCGGTATGTGGAAATGGTGCTGGGCTATTTGCGGCTGGATTCCATGAGTTCCGATCTGCGGCTGGAAAACTTGCCAGTATACCCCATTGTAAAACAGGCGGTAAAGAAGTTCGCGCCCCAGTTCATCTATAAAAAGCTGGCTTTGGATTTGAAGGACTTTGACAACCGGGTGATCACAGACGAAAAATGGCTGGGCTTTGTAGTGGAACAGTTGCTTTCCAATGCGTTAAAATACACCTGTCAGGGGGCCATTACCATCTTTATGGACGAAAACGACGTGCTCACCATCCGGGACACAGGCGCGGGCATTTCTCAGGACGACCTGCCCCGTATTTTTGAGAGGGGCTTTACCGGCCATAACGGCCGGGTAGACAAAACAGCCTCCGGGTTGGGGCTGTATTTGACAAAGCAGATCCTGGACAGGCTGCAAAACCGTGTGGAGATCGACTCTGCGCCGGGGAAGGGGACCGAGGTCCGCGTTTACCTGCACAGGGGACAGTTCAATGTGTATTGAACCTTACAAAAGTGTAAGGTTCGGCGCCGTTTTGTAAGGTGAAGTTATGGATTTTGTAAGGAACCTCTCCTATACTGGAAGCTGAAAAAGGAAGCGTCCCAACCGCAGAAGGGTGCGGGCGTTCGCCGAAAAAACAGCAGAGGAGAGACGTATATGTCGCTTTTAAATGTCAGTAATTTAAAAAAGGTGTATTCCACCCGGCTGGGAGGTGCCCAAGTACAAGCCCTGTCAGACGTGACCTTTACGGTAGAACAGGGAGAGTTTGTAGCCATTATGGGCGAGTCCGGCTCCGGCAAAACCACCTTGCTGAACATTCTGGCAGGCCTTGACAAGCCCACCTCCGGCGAGGTGTACCTGAACATGCGCAGCATTACAAGTCTTACGGAAAGGGAGATTTCCTCTTTCCGTCGGGACAATCTGGGCTTTGTGTTCCAAGACTTTAATCTGCTGGATACCTTTTCGGTGCAGGACAATATCTTCCTGCCTTTAGTCCTGGCGGGAAAGAAATATGGCGAGATGAAGGAAAGACTGGACCCCATCTCGGTGAAGCTGGGTATTCAGGACATTTTGCGGAAGTTCCCCTATGAAATTTCCGGCGGACAGAAGCAGCGCACCGCTATTGCCCGGGCCATCATTACCTGCCCCCAGATGATTCTGGCCGACGAGCCTACCGGGGCGCTGGATTCCCGTACCTCCGACCAGATCATGCGGATCTTCACCGGGGTCAACCGGGAAGGTCAGACAATTTTGATGGTGACCCATTCTATCCGGGCTGCCAGCTGCGCCGGGCGGGTGCTGTTTATCAAGGATGGCAGGGTGTTCCACCAGCTGTACCGGGGCGGACAGGACCAGGACGAAATGTACCAGAAGATCTCCGACACCCTGACTGTGCTCTCCACCGGCAAGGAGGCGCAGTGATATGGGGAACCGGCTTTACTGGAACCTTGCTTTCCGCAACTTAAAGAATAACCGGCAGGTCTATCTGCCTTACCTGCTGTCCTCTATCGGCATTATCATGATGTTTTACATCTTGTCGGCCCTGGGTCCCAGCATTCGGGAGGACGAGATGTACGGCGGCGCTACGGTAGCTACCGTCATGGGTTTGGGGCAAATCGTCATCGGTATCTTCGCGGTGCTGTTCCTATTCTACACCAACTCTTTCATTATGAAGCGCCGGAAAAAGGAACTGGGCCTTTACAACATTCTGGGAATGGAACGCTGGCACATTGCCCGTATAATCCTGCGGGAAACAATCCTGGTCTCCGGCGGGGCCATTTTGCTGGGGCTGGGCTTCGGTGTTCTCTTTTCCCGAGCCATGTTCCTGTTGCTGGGCAAAATGCTGGCGGTGCAGGTGCCAATCGATTTTAAAATACCGGCTTCGGCGGTGGTCTCCGTCATTGCGCTTTTCCTGTCCGTTTTCCTTGTCACTACCATCTATAACATTTTACAGGTGCGGCTGTCAAAGCCTATCGAGCTTCTTCACGGCGGAGAAATTGGAGAGAAGGAACCCAAGTCCCACTGGCTGCTGTCGGTTTTGGGCGTCCTGTGCCTGGGGGCCGGTTACTGGCTGGCCGTTTCCATCACCTCGCCTCTGGATGCGCTGATGTGGTTCTTTGCGGCGGTGGTTTTAGTGATTTTCGGCACCTACCTGTTGTTCATGACAGGGATCACGGCACTGTTAAAACTGCTGAAAAGGAACAAAACCTTTTATTACAGAGCGGATCATTTCACCGCTGTTTCGGGTATGCTCTACCGGATGAAGCAAAACGCGGCGGGACTTGCGTCCATCTGCATTCTGTTCACTTGCCTGCTGGTGACGGTATCCACTACCTTTTCCCTCTATACCGGCATGGAGGGCATCATCCGGGACCGCTATCCCAGGAACGTCGAGATAGACGCCTGGGAGATCAGCAGAGCAGGGGAAAAGCTTCTACGGCAGACTGTGGCGGAAACCTGTGAGCAGAAGGGCGTTTCCCCCGAAAATATCCGAGATCGGGAATATTTAAGTTGGACAGTGTCCCGGAATGGGAACGAATTCTCATTTGGGGAGGAATTTTCCGCCATTTACGGTATAATCGAGGTTTACACACGGGAGGAATTTGAACGTTTTTCCGGTGAGCAGATCGACCTTGCGGAGGACGAGATTCTGCTGGGCGATCCCCGGCACACCTTTCCCGAAGACGAAGACGTGGTATTCATTGGGGAGGAAAGCGATATCACATTTCATGTAATCCCCACAGACTTCGACTTTGCGGACGGCGGTATGTCCTCCATGATCTATGAAACTTATTACATGGTCATCCCAGACGACAGGGCCATAGCCCCGATTATCTCCGGAGGCACGGAGGCCGACCTGGAAACAAAGCTTGGCTCCCGCCGCTGGTACTATGGCTTTGACGTGGACGCGAGCCAGGAAGTGATTTCCGATCTGCCCCTTGCCATCAATACCAGCCTTGCGGAAAAGCTGCCGCGGGACGGCGTCACCTTTGAAAGCCTGAGCATAGAGGATTCCGCATCCAACCGCCAAAGCTTTTACGTCCTGTATGGCGGACTGTTCTTTGTGGGCCTGTTTTTAGGTACCCTGTTCCTTTTGGGAACGGCCCTGATTATCTACTACAAGCAGGTTTCCGAGGGCTATGAGGACGCCCGGCGGTTCGCCATAATGCAGCAGGTGGGAATGAGCCGCGCCGAGGTAAAAAAGAGCATTCACAGCCAGATTTTACAGGTGTTTTTCCTTCCCCTTTTAACGGCGGTTCTGCATCTCGCCTTTGCTTTCCCCATGCTGCAAAAGATATTATATCTCCTGAATATGGTGAATTTCAGGCTTGTTTTTTCGTCAACTGTGGGGTGCGTCATGGTGTTTGGGATGGTCTACGCCGTGATCTACGCCATCACTGCCAGGACCTATTATAAAATTGTGGAAACATCTGACGGAGGGAGGGAGCGGGCATGGCTTTAAGCATTTTTGACTTTATCGGCCGTATTATTTCCACGGCCATGTACCTGATGAGATCTGCGTTCAATATTGTACTAAAAGCCATTTCAGCGGTCAGCGATATTGTATTCACCCCTCTTACCCTTGCATCCGACAGGGTATGGGCTATGCTCGTAAAAGCGGGCCCCCGGGCCCTGGTCACTGTTTTGGGCGGGGCGGCCCTGGTTTTACTGCTCCTGGCTGCTGCGGGCCGGGTGATTTCGGCCTATGAACGACGAAACAGGCGATGACAAAATGCCCTTCCCGTTTGACGGGGAAGGGCATTTTCATGTCAACATTCAATGGGGACGCTTTGCCGCCAGACGGTTCACCTGCTCGGACATAAAAAACATCAGCAGGGCAAACAGCAGAATGTATACCGGATACAGGCCGATGTGGATATACTGGGCCACAAGCCCAAACAGCGGCGGCGTTAGGGTCGTGCCGATGTAAGCAGCGGCCATCTGAACACCAATAACGGCTTGGGAGTTTTCCTTTCCGAAGTTGGCCGGAGTAGAATGGATGATAGACGGATAGGTGGGAGCGCAGCCGATCCCCACGATCACGAGGCCCGTCAGGGCCAGACCCTCAAATTCCAGAGGAACCAGGATCATCACGCTGCCCAGCACAATGAGCCCCACGCCCAAACGGATCATGTTCTTATCCCCCAGTTTTTCCGAGATAAAACCGCTGATCAGCCGTCCCACAGTAATTCCCCCCACGAACAGCGAGGCGAAACTGGCGGCCAGATTCTCTTCCACTCCCCGGAACTGGACAAGATAAGAACTGGCCCAAAGCACGCTGGTCTGCTCTACGCCGGAATAACAGAAAAACGCAACCAGCATAAAGGGTACCCCGGGTATCCTGAAGATCTCCCTCAGGCTCAGGGCTCTTCGAGGCTCTTCCTTCCCGGTTTCTCCTCCCTCAACCCTTTTCCACAAGGGCAAAGTGAGGAACAGCACGGCAGTCAGCACAAATTGCATGACGGAAATAATGCGGTAACCGCTTTGCCAGGACCGGCCGCCGGTAAGACAGGCCCCCATGATGTACGGTCCCAAAGCGGCGCCCAAACCCCAAAAGCAGTGGAGCCAACTCATGTGCCGGGCCTTATAGTGCAAGGCCACATAATTGTTCAGGGCCGCGTCTACCGCTCCCGCTCCCAGACCATACGGGATTGCCCACAGACATAAGAGCCAGAACGTTCCGGAACAGGAAAAGCCCAGCAAAGCCACAGCCGTCATCAGTACGCTGACAGCCGTTACCCTGTTCGCACCCAGCCGTTTGGTAAGCCGGTCTGAAAGCAGGCTGGATACCACAGTACCGGCAGCGATAATCATGGAGACGCCGCCCGCGTAAGAAACGGGAACGCCGAATTCTCTCTGCATTACGGGCCAGGCTGAACCCAACAGGGAATCGGGCAGCCCCAGGCTGACAAACGCCGCGTAAATCACGGCAAGCAAAAGCGAGTACATGGCTTGATCCCTCCTAAAGTGTCCCTTATATAATGCTGCCAGCCATTAAATCCGCCCCGCTGTATTCCGGCGCATTCCAGATTGGGAATACACCCCATCCTCCATCAGGGCTCCCGGGGCCCTACCTTCTAAGCCCAAACAGGCCTTTTTTCTCGTAAGGCTCCTTGCTTACCGCCAACACCTTATAACCTGTGGGCTCAATTGCGGCACGAAGCTGTTCCTCTCCAATATCCTCTTCCGTCAGAATTACCGTCTCTCCCTTGCTGTGGGAAGAAGTGACCTTCTTTACGGGAAAGGCCTTTCGCACCGCGTCGTTGATATGGCTCTCGCACATACCGCACATCATTCCGTCAATCTTCAGTGTGATTTTCTGCATGTCTCTTTCTCCTGATCGTTTAAATGTTATAACCTGTCAAAGCGCGGAACGGCCAAAAGAATAATTAGCTTTTCCTAACTCACCTAAAGTTTACCCCCCTTTTCCCGGTTTGTCAATGCTCTTAAAGGCGGACAGCCGAATCCGGCTTTTTTCGATAT
>CAZGLW010000051.1:0-11293 GCA_964525985.1 uncultured Acutalibacter sp.
GCTGGAGCGGTGGGGAGATATTATTCTTATCCGTCCGGACCCGCAGATCATCTGGTCCGGGGAGAAGAAGGACCCCCGCTGGGAAAACGCCCACGCCCGGTACCGGCGGTCCAATACCGGCGGGGGTAAATGGGAATTTTACAAGCGCGTCCCCAAAACCTGGGAAATTCACTGGAAGGAACTTACTCTCCGCTTAAAACCTATGGGCTTTAAGCACACGGGTGTTTTTCCAGAACAGGCCGTAAACTGGGATTTTGCCATGCAAATAATCAAAAAGACCCAAAGGCCAGTGAAGATTTTGAACCTGTTCGGCTACACCGGCGCGGCTACTTTGGCCTGTATGAAGGCCGGGGCGGCCGTTACCCATGTAGACGCCGCCAAAGGCATGGTGCAGTGGGCCAAAGAAAACGCCCAGGCCTCGGGTCTTGCCGACAGGCCTGTCCGTTGGCTTGTTGATGACTGCGGCAAGTTCGTCCAGAGGGAGAACCGCCGGGGGAATGTGTACGACGGCATTATCATGGACCCGCCCTCTTACGGCCGGGGGCCCGGCGGCGAGGTGTGGAAGCTTGAGGACCAACTGTACCATTTGGTGCAGTCGTGTCTGCCAATTCTGTCCGAAGAGCCCTTATTTTTTATTTTAAATTCCTATACCACAGGTCTTTCTCCGGCGGTGATGGAATATCTTTTGACCGTGCTGCTGAAAAAGTCTTTAGGCGGCAGGGTCTCCGCGGAAGAAATCGGCCTGCCTGTGACGGATACCGGATTGGCGCTCCCGTGCGGCAGTACGGCGATATGGCAGAGCAATCGTTAGCTGCTGCATATTGGATAAAGGTCATATAAAGGGGGACAAGGAGTAAATGCCCTTTATTGAAGTGAAAGACGTGAGGTTCTCCTACGAGCCGGAGGCGGTGGACGCCAAAGAGGCGCTGCGGGGAGTCAGCCTGAACATAGGGGCTGGGGAGTTTGTGGCCCTGCTGGGCCACAACGGCTGCGGGAAATCTACTGTGGCAAAGCTTTTGAACGGTATGCTCACGCCCACCGTCGGCCAAGTGCTGGTGGATGGCCTGGATACATCTGATGAAGCCCTGCAATTGGATGTCCGCCGCCGTGTGGGGCTCGTGCTGCAGAACCCTGACAACCAACTGGTGGCCGGCGTGGTGGAAGAGGACGTGGCATTTGGCCCGGAGAACCTGGGGGTTCCTTCGGCGGAAATACGCCGCCGGGTAGACGAGGCGTTAAAGGCTGTGGACATGTACGACTATAGGAACCATGCCCCTCACAAGCTTTCAGGCGGCCAAAAACAGCGGGTGGCGATTGCCGGAATCATCGCTATGGAGACAAAGTGTATTGTGCTTGACGAGCCCACAGCCATGCTGGATCCCCGCGGCAGGGCGGAGGTTATGGGTACTATTAAGCGCCTGAACCGGGAAAAGGGCATCACTATCGTGCTGATCACCCACTATATGGACGAAGCCGTACAGGCCGGGCGCGTGGTGGTAATGGATGAGGGCAGTGTCCTAAAGGATGGGACTCCCAGGGAGGTGTTCGGGGACGTGGAATTTTTAAAGCGCCACGATCTGGACGTGCCCCAGCCTACCGAGCTGTGCTACAGGCTGTCCGCAGCGGGGATCAGGATGTCCTCGGTCCCCCTGAACGTGGAAGAGTGCGTTGGGCTGTTCCGGCGCTATCTGGAACAGGAACGGGCGTGAAATAGTCCCGGGAGAAACCGAAGGGAATGGAAAGATTGTCAATTTTGGAAACAAGGAATCTAACATATGAATACGGTGTGGGTACGCCCTTTTGCAAAATGGCTGTGGACCATGTGTCCCTGTCCATCCGGCAAGGGGAGTTTTTGGGTGTGATCGGACATACGGGCAGCGGCAAGTCCACGCTGATCCAGCTTTTGAACGGTCTGCTAAAACCCGTTTCCGGCCAGGTACTGCTGGACGGAAAAGATATTTGGGAAGAGCCGAAAAAGATCCGGTCCGTCCGCTTCCGGGTCGGTATGGTGTTCCAGTACCCTGAGTACCAGTTGTTTGAAGAGACCGTTTTAAAGGACATCATGTTCGGCCCGAAAAACATGGGGCTTTCCGAGGAGGAAGCCGTATCCAGGGCTAGGGAGGCCGCCAGGTTTACCGGCCTTAAAGAGGACCTGCTGGAGAAATCGCCATTTGAGCTTTCCGGCGGGGAGAAGCGCCGGGCGGCTATCGCCGGGGTTATCGCTATGGACCCGGATGTGTTGATTTTAGACGAGCCTACCGCCGGACTGGACCCCAGGGGCCGGGATGTGCTGCTTTCCCAAATTGCCCAGTACCACGAAGAACGCCGCAATACTGTTTTACTGGTGTCTCACAGCATGGAGGACATCGGCCGTACGGCGGACCGCATTTTGGTGATGAACGGCGGGAAAGCCGCCATGCTGGACGACACCAGGGCCGTCTTTTCCCGGGGAGCGGAATTGGAAAAAATGGGCTTGCAAGTGCCGCAGATCACCAGAATCATGCAGGAACTTCAGGGGATGGGGTGCCCTGTGGACCCGTCAACCCTCACGGTGGACGATGCATTGCGGCAGCTTGTGCCGTTTTTCCGGCGAAAGGAGGAGCTGCGATGATTTCAGATATCACTTTGGGTCAGTATTTCCCGGCTCCATCCTTGATGCACAGAACCGACCCTCGCTTAAAAATATGCCTGACGATATATGCCATTGTGCTTATTTTTGTTGCCCGGAATTTCTTTACTCTGGCTCTTGCCGTACTCTATATTTTATGTGGCATGGCTTTTTCAAAGATACCTGTAAAGATGTATTTAAGAAGCTTAAAGCCCATTTTGTTTTTGATTGTCCTGACGGCGGTACTGAACGTGTTTTACGGCACGGGAGAGCCGCTGGTACAGTTTGGGTGGCTGAAGATTACGCAGAACGGGCTGATGACCGCCCTGTTTGTGTCTTTGCGCATCGTCCTGCTGATCCTGGCCAGTTCGGTGCTCACCTTTACCACTTCTCCCACCCAGCTTACCGACGCTATTGAACGGTTGCTGAAGCCTCTTTCAAAGCTTCATGTGCCGGTCCACGAATTTGCCATGATGATGACTATTGCACTGCGGTTCGTCCCCACTCTGCTGGAAGAGACGGACAAAATAATGAGCGCCCAAAAGGCCCGTGGGGCCGATATGGAAAGCGGCGGGATCATACAGCGGGTAAAGGCGTTGATTCCTGTGCTGATTCCCCTGTTTGTGTCCGCCTTCCGCCGGGCCTTTGATCTGGCAACCGCTATGGAAAGCAGGTGCTATCACGGCGGCGAGGGCAGGACCAAGATGAAGGTTCTGAAATTCGGTGGCGCCGATTGGGCAGTAACAGGTGCTTCTGTTCTAGCACTTGGGGGATTTATTGCCTTGCATCTTGCCACCTCGCCTGTTTTATAGGGGGCGGGAATGAAGAATCTGCTGTTTACTCTCTCTTATTTGGGAACGAATTTTCACGGCTGGCAGATCCAGGAAAACGCCCTGTCTGTCCAGGAGGTCTTTCAAGAAGCCCTGTTTGCCGCTACCGGCCTGCGGGAGGACTTGAAAGCCTGTTCCCGTACCGATACCGGCGTACACGCCCGGGAGTTCTGCGTCAGCCTGAAAACCGAAAGCCTGATACCGCCGGAGCGGCTGGCGGCGGCTGTGAACCGCCATTTGCCTCCCGATGTGGTGGTAAGATCCTGCAGAGAAGTGTCTGTTGATTTTCACGCCCGCTATTCCTGCAAAGGGAAAGAGTATACCTACGAAATTTGGAACCATCCGGTCAGGGACCCTTTTTTGGAGGGCCGCGCGCTGCATTACTGGTACCCCATCGATGAGAAGCTGCTTGACAGGGCGGCCAGACATTACATCGGCCGCCACGATTTTTCTTCCTTCTGTACATTGGACCGCAGAGAAAAGGAAGATTTGACCCGCACCGTGACAGAGGCTAAAGTGGAGCGCCGGGGGGACCTGGTGGTATTTACAGTAGCGGCGGACGGGTTTCTTTACAACATGGTCCGCATTATGGCGGGTACCCTTCTGCGGGTGCAGCAAGGGAAGCTTACCCCGGAGGATATCCCCGGGATCATCCAGGCCAAAGACAGGAGGATGGCTGGCCCCACGGCCCCGGCCTGCGGTCTGTATTTGAACCGTGTGTTTTACTGAATAAGAAAGGGGGGGAAAACGGAAATGGCAAAAGGGAAGCACACGGGCAGTCGGGCCGACACCCGGGAACTGCCGGAACTGCGAGACCGGGATGATCGGGAGCCGAAAGCCCTTTTTGAATATGAGGACGACGGAGAAGAGAGCGGCGGTGAAGAGCGGCTGAAAAAGATGAAAGTCCCCAAAGCGGTCTATCGGGTTGGCATTATTCTGCTGGTTTTGGTGCTGGCTCTTGCCTTGTGGATAAACAGGGACTCTCTGGACCCGGAACAGATTGGTCAGTGGTTGAAGGTCCAGTTTATGGGTTCCGGCCAGGGCGACGGCTTTCCTGTGGCTATTGTAGGTTCTTCCGTATCTCCATCAAACTTTACTTCTTATGGAGGAAACGTATATATTTTAAGCGATACTGCTTTGACTATACTCAGTTCCTCCGGAAAAGAACTGCTTTCTTTGCGGCACAGCCTGAACGAACCGGTCCTGCGTGCCGCCCACGGAAAGACGCTGCTGTACAATCAGGGCAGCACTGGATATACGGTCCTTTCCGGTACGGAAAAGACCTTGTCTGACACTGCGGAACAGAACATTTTGGTGGGGGATGTGGCCCAAAGCGGCCGGTTTGCCCTGGGATTTCAGGGCTCAGACGGAGCATCGGAATTTCAGGTATATCAAAAGGACGGCAGCCTGCAGTACCACTATCTGTTTGCAAAGGATTACATCACGGCTATTGCGTTGAATTACGATGGCACCTGGGGCCTGGTTTGTACCATGCGCGGGGAAAAGGGCGGCATCACTTCAAAGGCGACGGTTTTCGACTTTAACCAGGAAGAGCCGGTGGCGAGCTTTGAGATCCAGGGAGATTTGCTGATAGACGCGTGCTGGACTGAGGGAGGGGACCTGTATGCCGTAGGAGATTCCGCGCTGCTGCGGGCCCAGTCCTCCGACTACGCGTTTGAAGAATACAACTATGAGGGCCGCCAGCTTACCGCCTACCGGATGGATCAGGGCAGGGCCTTTTTGTCTATCTCCGCTTACGAACACGCGGGTCCCTGTACGCTGCTGGTTTTTCACGGTATGGAGGAGCCTCTTGAGGTGGAATCGGACCAGCGCATTGTGTCCCTGTCCGCTTCCGGGGGCACCATTGGCGCTTTGGTGGAGAGTTCTGCAAGGTTTTACGATTATTCCACCGGGGAAGAGTTGGGCCGCGCTGATGCCGGAAGCGACGCCAAGAGCCTGGCTTTGAGCAGCGAACGCATGGCTTATATTCTGGGAGTCAGCGAAATCAGGGCCATTCAGCTGTCCTGAGAAAATCGCGGGGTTTCCGTAAGTGTTTTTGCTTGTGAAAACATTGAAATTGTGTTATAGTAATACCCGAACACCTCATGAAGGGAGCGAAGCGCCGTGCAGTATGCCCTGGATATCGGCATATTCTGTGTTTTTCTGCTGTTTGCAGTTATTGGGGCAAGGCGGGGTTTTATCAAGTCTGCGGCCCATTTTCTCGGCTCTGTCATCGCGGCTTTCCTGGCTTCCGCTTTGGGAGGCGCGGCGGCCCAATGGGTGTTCGACGTTCTGTTCCGTCAGGCGCTGGTGGAAAAGATTGGCGAATCCGTTGCCTCTTTGGGCGTAAAGGATGTTTCTTCCCTGATGAACGGCGTGTTGTCTTCGCTGCCGGACTTTATTGTTCGGGCGTTGGAAGAGGCGGGAGTTACCGCCAGCGTGCTGGAAGGCACTCTTGCTGCCGAAAACGGCGAGACCGCCGAACTGATTGCCGATTCTATTTCCCCTGTTTTTGTAGGTTTTTTGAAGGTACTGGCGGTGATCGTGCTGTTTTCACTGTTTATGATGCTGATCCGGGCTTTGGCCGATCTGTTGGCAGGCGTGTTCCGGTTTCCCGTTCTGCGGCAGCTTGATGGCCTGCTGGGCGGTGTTTTCGGTTTTTTGCTGGCATTGGTGTCCCTGTGGCTGCTGGTATCAGTTGTTCAGGTGTTCTTACCCATGCTGGCCGCTGACACCCGGGCGGAGGTACAGGAAGCCCTGGATCATTCTGTGATTGCCGGGCTGATGGTCAAGAGTAATCCCTTTGGAGCCATGCTCCGATGAGGGCTTTCAATTTTGAGAGGAAACTGTTTCATGCCTTGTGAGAGCAAACTAAGAAATCAGAATATCACTGTCCCCAACGCCTTGTCAGCACTGCGGATCGTCATTGTACCATTTTTCGCTTGGGCGTTCCTGACAGGTCACACTATTGTGGCCACTATTTTGCTGGTGCTTTCCGGTTTGTCAGACATGTTCGACGGGATGATAGCCAGAAAATTTGACCAGGTGACAGAGTTGGGAAAGATGCTCGACCCTTTGGCCGACAAACTGACGCAGGGCGTGGTGGCGTTGTGTCTGGGCATTAAGCACCCGGTCATTTTCCCGGTGCTGGTGCTGTTCATTTTAAAGGAGCTTTGTATGCTGGTGTGCGGAGGCGTTCTCCTGAAGAGGAAAAAGCGCCCTTGCGCCGCCCAGTGGTACGGCAAGGTGGCTACGGTCATGTTTTACATATCAGTGGGTATCATCGTACCTATGGGCGGCTTTTTTAAGCTGGGCGATACCCTCGCCTTCCGGATCACGTCTTACACACTGCTGCTTCTTACCGCGGCGATGATGCTTTACTCTGCTGTGAAATATTTTCAGATATTTTTAGAAATACTTCATTCTGACGATGAAAAATATGAACTGGACCTGCCCGACGAGATACGCGCTAAAGTGGTCCGGGAAAAGAAAGAAAAAAGGAGGTAGCGCCATGATGTTGTGTTCCCGTTGTCATAAACGGCCCGCCGTAGTGTTTGTTTCCCATTCTTTGGACGGCCAGAATACCCAGGGCCTGTGCCTTGTGTGCGCTAAGGAACTGGGCATTAAGCCTGTCAATGATATTATGCAGAAAATGGGCATCAGCGACGAGGAATTACAGGCTGCCACAGACCAGATGGCGGAACTGATGAATCTGAATGACGATGAGGAAGAGGAGAAAGGCCTTTTCACTCCCGGCGGCGCAGCCACCATGCCTGTGGATCTGCTGGGCGGTACGCCCGGCCAGAACGGCGGAAACATGGGAGGAACCGGCGTACAGGAAAAGAAGGAGAGCTTCCACAAGAAAAAGCGGAAGTACATCCAGAATTTCTGCACCGACCTGACAGGCAAGGCCCGTCGGGGAGAACTGGACGCCATTATCGGCAGGGAAAAGGAGATTCAACGGGTGGTGCAGATATTGTCCCGCCGGACCAAGAACAACCCTTGCCTGATCGGTGAGCCCGGCGTGGGCAAAACCGCTGTGGCCGAGGGACTTGCCCTGCGTATTGCCCGGGGGGAGGTGCCCGCCAGGCTTTTGGAAAAGGAGGTCCAGCTGCTGGATCTTACCGCGCTTGTGGCCGGGACCCAGTTCCGGGGACAGTTTGAAAGCCGGATTAAGGGCCTGATAGACGAGGTGAAGGCCGACGGCAATATCATCCTGTTCATTGACGAGGTCCACAATTTGGTGGGCACCGGCGACGCGGAGGGAAGTATGAATGCCGCAAATATTCTGAAACCCGCCCTCAGCCGGGGAGAGATACAGGTGATTGGGGCCACCACTTTTGCCGAATACCGGAAATATATTGAGAAAGACGCCGCTTTAGAGCGCCGGTTCCAGCCCGTCACCGTAAACGAGCCCTCCATTGAAGATACCGTAAAGATATTACTGGGCATTAAGAGTTATTACGAGGCGTACCACCGTGTCACTGTGCCAGAGCAGATTATCCGGCGCATGGCGGTCCTGTCCGAAAGATATATCAGCGACCGCTACCTGCCCGACAAGGCTATCGACCTGTTGGATGAATCCTGCGCCTGCGCTGCCTTGCGCAATAAAAAGCTGGAGGAATATGACGCGGCTGAACTCAGCCTGAAAAAAGAGCGGTCGAAGGAGCAGGCTCTTTCCAACCCTTCTGACGGCAGTTCTATAGACTATGAGGAACTGGCCAAAACCCATTACCGCATTGCCACCCTGGAAGAGAACCTGGATCAGTTGAAAACAGCGGGGGCTTTTGCCCAAGTGGAGGAGCAGGATGTGGCCCATGTTATCGAATTGTGGACCGGTATCCCGGCTTCCAGGATCTCCGAAAACGAACTTTCCAAGCTGGCTCACCTTGAGGAGGTGCTGGAACAGAAGATCGTGGGTCAAGATGAGGCTGTAAAAGCTGTGGCCGCGGCAGTGCGCCGCAGCCGGGTGCAGATCAGTCCCCGCCGTCATCCCGCCTCTTTTATCTTTGTGGGGCCCACCGGCACGGGAAAGACCGAACTGGTCCGGGTATTGTCGCAGGAACTGTTTGACACCCCTGAGACTTTGATCCGTCTGGATATGTCCGAGTTCATGGAAAAACATTCGGTTTCCAAGATTATCGGCTCACCTCCCGGCTATGTGGGCTATGACGAGGCCGGGCAGCTGACGGAAAAGGTCCGCCGAAAGCCATATTCGGTTCTGCTTTTTGACGAGATCGAAAAGGCTCACCCAGACGTGATGAACATTCTGCTGCAGATTCTGGACGAGGGCCGCATTACAGACGCACACGGCCGGACTGTGAACTTTGAGAATACCGTGATTGTCATGACCTCTAATGCGGGCAGCGATAATAGAGAGGGTTCTTTGGGCTTTGCAAAAACGGCGGCCAGTATGAGCCGCGAAAAGGCGTTAAAGGCCCTGCACGATTTTCTGCGTCCCGAGTTTTTGAGCCGCATTGACGAGGTGGTGGTTTTCCGTCCCCTGGATGTGGAGGATTATAAAAAGATTGCCGCCCTGATGCTAAATGAATATGTGGGTTCTTTGAAGGAAAAGGGCATCGTCTTAACCTTTGACCAGGCCTGCTGCGCTGTGTTGGCCGAAAAATCCATCAGCGGGAAGAGCGGAGCAAGGGACCTGCGCAACAACATTCGCCGTTTGGTGGAGGATAAGATCGCCATACTGCTGGTAGAAAGAGGAGAGGGCGCTGTGTCCGGGATTTCTTTGACCGCTGCGGATGGGGAACTGAAAATGGAAGCACTGTAAAGAGAAAGTCTTGGGATGAAATCCACAGGGCAACACCCCTGCGAGGGTATTAATCGATGAGGAAAGGAAAGTGGCCTAATTATGAAGAAGATTTGCAGGAAGGTTCTTTCTTTGGTGCTGGCGGCAGTGCTGTGCGTAAGTCTGCTGCCTGTCAACAGCGCTCTGGCTTATGGGGACGCTATGAGTACGGAATCGGTGAAGAAACTTTTGAATGCGGAAGAACTTCATCCACAGCGTACCGGCTATCCTGAGATAGACGGTATGTTGGAAAAGATCATCGCCCCCTATAAAGGGGCGGATACATATACAAAAATAAAGGCGATGTATGACTGGGCCGTGAACAACATTGTCTATAGCTGGGACGGGTATTCTCAGAACTATGCCCCGGCTTATGACTGCTTCACTTTGAAATACGACCTGGAATATGAGACGGGACTGCCCCAGGCTTACCCTATGGATATGATCTACAGGGCCTATCATGCCCTTACTGCCAAAAAGGGCGTGTGTTATGACTGGGCTATCCTCTTTACCGTTATGGCCAGGTACGTGGGTATCGAAAGCTATGTGCGTACCGGCATTCTTACGATTGGCACCTGGCGGGGCCATCATGGCTGGACGGAATTGCGGTTGGGCGGCACAGGCTATATTTTTGACTCCCAGCAGGACAACCGTTCAAAGGGCCTGGTGGGGTGGATCGTCTATGATCATTTTGGCATTGCTCCGGACCATGCCGGCCGATTTGCCCCTGAAACCGCCGTAAATGCCGCCCGGGATAAGCTGCTGCTGTCCCTTACCGCTCCCAGAGTGAGGGTGGCTACCGTAGGGATAAAGGCTTCCCGTTCTGGGGATGTCAGCGGCGCAGGGACTTATGAGTGGGGTTCTGAGGTCACCCTTGAAGCCGTGGAAGGCAGCCCCGCTGTGACCTGGTATACTCCAAACGGCCAGGTTTTGGGTAACAGGTCTTCCTATTCCTTTTGCCTGGAGGGAAACACAGAGATTTATGCTCTTTTCGAGGGCGACCGCTTTGTTGATGTGCCCGCGAGCGGCTGGTATGTGAACGACGTGCTGGAGGCCGCCAACCGGGGATACGTCTCCGGCATGACAACTCTCACTTTCCAGGCGGGTGACAGTTTGACAAGAGCTATGTTGGTTGCGTTGTTGGCCAGGGTGGATGGTGCGGATCTGACCCAGTCCCCGGATTGCGTTTTTAAGGATGTAGATCAGCAGTCGTGGTATGCCGACGCGGTAAACTGGGCCTATGAAAATGACCTGGCCTACGGTATCACTGAAGAGAGTTTTGGGCCTTCCCAAAAGGTAACGCGGGAGCAGGCGGCGGTGATGATGACCCGTTACCTGCGGAAGAAGGGGTTATCCGTTACGGAAGGGTCTTCCAGCTTTACTGACGCGGACGAGATCAGTTCTTACGCCAGGGAGGATATAGACGCGGCCAGCGCTATTGGAATACTGTCGGGATATCAGGACGGAACGGTCCGGCCCAAAGATGCGGTGACCAGGGCTGAGAGCGCCTGCATGCTAATGCGCATGGTACGCTGTCTGGAGGCAGCTTGAATTTTTCTTCTGCCGCGGAAAAAAGCTTGACGAAACCGGGACGCGGTGTTATAATAATCAGCGTCCCAAAATACGCGGGTGTAGTTCAGTGGTAGAACCCCAGCCTTCCAAGCTGGTCGTGTGGGTTCGATTCCCATCACCCGCTCCAGTTTTTCCGTGCGGTCGCAGCAATTGAACCCGTGAGGGTACGAGGTGGCCGATGACCGTGAGGCTCGAAGCACCGCTAAGCGGCGCTTCTTCATTGTTCGGTCGGCTCCTCTTTCAGCAAAAGTTATGTTCGGTTCGCTTGCAGGCACGTTCGCTGTAGTTCTCTGTCATTACCGATCTTTTGCGATTGAGGGGATCCGTTTTGTTCCTCTTCGTTCCCTGTGGGCCAAAAGTCTGCCCCTTGTACATGCGCCAATAGCTCAGTTGGATAGAGCAACTGCCTTCTAAGCAGTAGGCCGGGGGTTCGAGTCCCTTTTGGCGCGCCAATATGGTGGATGTAGCTTAGTTGGTTAA
>CAZGLW010000052.1:0-10952 GCA_964525985.1 uncultured Acutalibacter sp.
AGTTCTTCTCCTTCGGCACCAACGATCTGACCCAGATGACCTTCGGCTTCTCCCGCGACGATGCTGGCAAGTTCCTCGGCTCTTATTATGAGAATAAAATCTATGAGAACGATCCCTTTGCCCGTCTTGACCAGGAGGGCGTTGGCCAGTTGGTAAAGATGGCTGTCGAAAAGGGCAAGGCCGTCCGTCCTGACATTGTTCTGGGCATCTGCGGCGAGCATGGCGGAGATCCGACTACCATTGAGTTCTGCCATAACGTGGGCCTGACCTACGTTTCCTGCTCTCCATTCCGTGTGCCGATTGCCCGTCTGGCTGCCGCTCAGGCCGCTATCAAGAATCCCCGCAAGTAACTGGGGGTTTCCGCGATTGTGCCGCAAAATAAGCGGCAAAGAGGGCCATGCGTTCGCATGGCCCTCTTGTTCTGTCCACCCTGACAGCCAAAAAACGGTTGACCGCAAGGGGTAGGAACGCTATACTATAAATTGTGTGATCGTGAAGAAAGGAGTTCCCATGCTTTATGTCATTAGGTATAACCAGGCATTTCCCACCCGACGGGAAGAAATATCCTATCAGCGGGAACTGGCCCGGCGCCTGCTGGCCCTGGGGGTAAAGAGAGAGTACGACCTGGAACTTTCCACTCTGCGAATACTTTCCGGCCCCTGTGGGAAGCCTTGCTTTGCAGACAGCCCTGTAAAATTCAACTTGTCCCACTGTTCCGGCCTGGTTTGCTGCGCGGTCAGTGGGGAAGAGATAGGTGTGGACGCCGAACGGGTTCGGCCTTACCGGGAAAAAACGGCCCGGCGGGTGTGCGTTCAGGAAGAACTGGACTTTTTGTCTGAAGTTAAGGACCGGGACCTTGCTTTTACCACCCTTTGGACTTTAAAGGAAAGTCTGATAAAACTCTCAGGGGAGGGGTTTCGTTACGGTTTTCAAAACGCCGTTTTTCAGTTTGCGGACGGGGTTTTCCGTCCTTTGGAGCCATGTCTTAACACCTTTTCATATTTTGATTTTCCCGGCTATGTGGTGTCTATCTGCTGCCGGGGACAACTTCCCGGACCAATAAAAAAGATTTCTATAGAAGAAAAAATTTTTAACGGTTGACTCCTCCCGTACAGGGAGTATATTCCCTTTCTGTTTCTCATATGTATTGGCAAAGGACAATACGGAGAGGAACGGTGGAAGATGGTCGTATCGCTGAAAGCAAATAAAAAACGGATCATAGCATTTCTGGTCCTGGTTGTCATCGTGGTGGGTGCATGCGTTTTCCTTTGGAATGGGAATGGCGAGGAAGCGCTCCAGGAATTCCCCGGCAGCACCGGGGAAGAACGGGTAGCCTTTCTCACAAGCTTTGGCTGGCAGGTGGATGCTGAGCCTGCCGAAACCCGCGAGGTAATGATTCCCGCCGAGTTCAACGATGTGTATATCACATACAACGTGATGCAGAAGGCCCAGGGTTTTGATTTAAAGCCCTATGCCGGGGAGACCTGTACCCAATATAAGTATAAAATCAATAATTACCCCGGCGAGCCAGAGGTATATGCCACCCTGCTGGTGCGCGCCGGTATCATCATCGGCGGCGATGTGGCTTGCTCCGAGGTGAACGGCTTTATGCATGGCTTCGCCCCTGACAGCGCCAGGTATGGTGAAACGACAAAGAGCGGCTCTGCTTCTTCCCAGACTGAGAGCAGCGCGGCCAGTTCCGCTTTGGAAAGCGACGCTGCTTCTACAGCAAGCTCCGCTGTGGAGTCCACAGCAGTGGAAGCAATTGACGAGGGAGCCTTTCCAACGGATTGAATAAGGAGTGACAAGAGTGGAGACAGGGCGCGGCGGTTCATGCTGGCCGCGCCCGCTTTTTGTGCAGGAGTGGGACAAGCTTTTTGTGGCAGGAAAGGAGAGAAAAGGCATGCTGGAAAGACTGGATAAATTCCTTGCTTCACAGAATGTGGACAGCCGAAAGGGAGCCGCCCGACTGGTCAGGACAGGAGCGGTCACCGTAAACGGAGCGACCGCATTTGACTGCTCTATGAAAGTGGACCCCGAAAATGACCGGGTGGCAGTAAACGCCAAAGAGGTGGCCTATCGGCAGTATCTCTATATTATGATGAACAAGCCTGCCGGGGTGCTTTCCGCCAGTTCTGACAGCCGTGCGGCAACAGTTCTTGACCTGTTGCCGCCGGAGTTCTCCCGCAAGGGGTTGTTTCCGGCCGGCAGACTTGATAAGGACACTACAGGCCTTTTGCTCATTACCAACGACGGCGGTTTTGCCCACCGGATGCTGACCCCGAAAAGCCAAGTGTTTAAGTTGTATATGGCCCTTTTGGAAAAGCCGGTAACACCCTCTGACATCGATGCCTTTCGCATGGGTGTGTCCCAGGGCGGGCAGAGTTTTGCACCGGCCCGGTTGTGGACAGAGGAGCGGGAAGGGAAAGAAACAGCTTTTGTTGAGATCCGGGAGGGAAAGTTCCATCAAGTCAAGCGTATGTTCCAGGCTGTGGGAAATAGGGTCATCTCTTTAAAACGACTCAAGATAGGGGGGCTTTCCCTTGACGATACGCTACAGGCTGGGGCTTCCCGGTTGTTGACCGAGGAGGAAAAAGAGTCAATTTTTCATTAGCAAATTGCACCAAAACCTGTCTTAAATTTTGGATTTTATCAAAAGTCCATAAACTGACAGGGAAATCTTTGGGCAAATAAAGAATATCTTCTGACGGATTTATCTGCTATACTAAAGCCATCAAAGACGGTGACCCGATGCGTCAAGAGGGTGCCGCTAAAAACAGGAGGAATAATTGAATGGCAAGTGTAACCTTAAAAAACGTCTGGAAGATCTATTCAGGCGGAGTCACGGCTGTTACCGACTTTAACCTGGAAATCGAAGACAAAGAATTTATCATTTTGGTCGGGCCTTCCGGTTGCGGTAAGTCAACAACCTTGCGTATGATCGCTGGTTTGGAGGAGATCACCAAAGGCGAGCTCTACATAGGGGACACGCTCTCCAATGACATCGCCCCAAAGGACAGGGATATCGCTATGGTGTTCCAGAACTATGCCCTGTATCCCCATATGACTGTGTATGACAACATGGCTTTCGGCCTGAAACTGCGCAAGACTCCCAAAGACGAGATTAAACGCCGCGTGGAAGAGGCCGCCCGTATTCTGGACATCTCTCATCTGCTGGACCGCAAGCCCAAAGCTTTGTCCGGCGGCCAGAGACAGCGTGTGGCTTTGGGCCGTGCTATCGTCCGTGATCCCAAGGTGTTCCTGCTTGACGAGCCTCTTTCCAATCTGGACGCCAAACTGCGTGCCCAGATGAGAACCGAGATTGCCAAACTTCACAAGAGACTGGGTACCACCTTTATCTACGTTACCCATGACCAGACCGAAGCTATGACTATGGGCGACCGTATCGTGGTTATGAAAGACGGCTTCATTCAGCAGGTCGATACTCCTCAGAATTTGTATGACTATCCCATCAATGAGTTCGTGGCTGGCTTTATGGGTTCTCCTCAGATGAACTTTATCGATGCCAAACTGGATAAGCAGGGTTCTGATTACACCCTTTCCTTCGGTGACTGCACCATCAAGGTTCCTGCAAAGAAAGCCGAGGGAACCTCAATTGCCGACTATGTGGGCAAAGATGTAGTTTTTGGTATCCGTCCCGAGGATGTACATGACGAGCCTGAGTTCATTGAGAAGGTTGGCGGCGCTCACGTCACCTGCGACGTGGAAGTTACCGAATTGATGGGCGCTGAGACCTACCTGTATCTGAACTGTGAAGGCAATCAAGTTACCGCTCGCGTAGAGCCCACCTCAACCGCCAAGTCCGGAGACAAGTCTAAGATCGCCTTTGATCTGAACAAAATGCATCTGTTCGACAAAGAGACCGAAAAGACATTCCTGAACTAAAATTACGCTTGCATTTCAAAGGGCCGCCGGTTTGGCGGCCCTTTTTGCACTCATTCTCCCATCCAATTCTTCAGAATTTCTTTAGCTGAACGCTCCATCTCCAGAGCGAAGTCAGAGGTATACTTAAAGCTGCATATTTTGACGGCCCGCTCGTCGTTGCAGAAGCGATTTAGTTCTTCCTCGGTAAGGTCGTGGTATTGGTTTTCAAATACGATCATATCCTTTGGGAACCGGGAGGTCTGAGTGCGTTCCTTTTGCCGCCGGGTAGGATAACCCAAAACCAGCAGGGACACCGGTGCGGTATAGGGCGGCAGATTGAAAATTTCTTTATGCGTTTCCCACTGCTCGATGATGTCGCCGATGTAGCATGAACCTATTCCCAAACTTTCCGCAGCCATGCAGGCAGCGTGGGCGGCGATGACCGTGTCGTTCATGGAAAGGATAAAGTCGCTGAACCGGGGCTTGGGCGGCTGACACCCGGCTTGAGTGAATTTTCGGAACCAGCGGCGGTAATCCGTTAAAAACAGCAGCACCATAGGGGCCGCAGCAATAAAAGGCTGGTGGTCGCAGGTAACTGCCAGTTTGTCCTTTAATTCTTGGTTGGTCACATCCACAATGGAGTAGAGCATCATGTTCCCGGCAGTGGGGGCCCGCATGGCCGCCGCCAGAATAGCGTCTTTTACCTCTTGGGGGACAGGTTTTGCTTCAAATTCTCGTATAGATTTCCGTGACATCATGATTTGCAGAGTTTCGTTCATAAAAACACTCCTTTTTTCCTCTTTTTTCAAAGTATATCATATTATTTAAAAAATAACATGGTTTTTTATAAAATGCCTTTGCAAATATGCACAGGTTGGTTTATAATCACCATAAGACATGGGGCATGGAACCCCAGACAAACATTTTCAGGCAAAGGAGTTGTACGTACATGAAGGTAGCAGTGATTGGCTGCGGCAGCATCGCCAACGCCGCACACATTCCGTCTTACATGAATAACCCCGAAGCGGAAATCAAGTATTTCTGCGATATCATCCCCGAGCGGGCTCAGGCCGCTGTTGAAAAATACGGCTGCGGCACCGCTGTGACCGACTATCACAACGTGCTTAAAGATCCGGAAGTCGAGGCTGTCTCGGTATGTACCCCCAACAATGTTCATTCTCTAATTTCTATTGACGCTTTGCGTGCCGGAAAAAACGTGTTGTGCGAAAAGCCTGCCGCCCGTGTCTATTCCGAAGCCCTTGAGATGCAGGAGGCCCAGCACAGGGCAGGCAAGGTGCTGAACATCGGCGTGGTCAACCGCTTTAACGACAGTGTCAACCGTATTAAGCAGTACATCGATCAGGGCAAATTGGGCAATATTCATCATGTATATGTCAGCTTCCGGGCCCATCGTTCCATTCCCGGCTTGGGCGGCGCGTTCACCACTAAGGAAATCGCGGGCGGCGGCGCATTGATTGATTGGGGCGTGCATTATCTTGACATCGTCATGTACTGCTGCGGCGATCCCAGGGTGAAGACTGTCTCCGGTGAGACCTTTTGTAAATTGGGTAAAGATATGGAAAATTATATCTACACGGATATGTGGGCCGGCCCGCCCAGGTACGACGGTACTTACGACGTTGATGATTCCGTCACAGCGTTGATCCGCACCTCCGGGCCCGTGATCACTGTTAACGGCGCTTGGGCGCAGAATATCGGCGAAGCGGAGCAGTATATTGACTTTATGGGTGATAAAGCCGGCATCCGGCTGCATTACGGAAAAGATTTCACCGTGTATACTACCGAGAATAATGCTCTGATTAGTTACACCCCCAAATTTAACATGCGCGACCATTTTCAGAATGAGATAGATGCCTTTATCGACTGCATAAAAACCGGCAAAAAACTTCCTTCCCACATTGATACGGTAATCCTTACCGCTGAGATGATGCAGGCTATTTACGATTCTGCCGAACAGCATAAAGAGATCGCATTGAACTGAAAATCATATGTAAAGGAGAATTAACTATGTATCCTTTTTCTATTGGAGTTATGCTTGAATCTTTCCGGACCGATATCCCAACCGCATTGGATAAAGCCCAGGCCTTAGGCGTACAAGGTATCCAGGTGTACGCCACCCGGGGGGAGATGTCCCCGCAGGAGATGACCCCCGAAAAGCGCAAGGATTTTTTGAAAGCTGTAAAAGACCACGGTCTTACCATTTCCGCTTTGTGCGGCGACCTTGGAAAAGGCTTTGGTGACGCTACCCTAAACCCTGAACTCATTGAACAGTCCAAGCGTATTTTGGATCTTGCCAGGGATTTGGAAACTGATGTGGTCACCACTCATATTGGCGTGGTGCCCGAAGATAAAGGTCACCCACGTTATACTGTAATGCAAGATGCGTGTGGCAGACTTGCGGAGTATGCCGACTTGCTCGATGCCCATTTTGCTATTGAGACCGGTCCGGAAAAGGCCGTCACTTTAAAGGAATTCTTGGATGGTCTTCACTCTACTGGCGTAGCTGTAAATCTGGATCCAGCCAACTTCGTTATGGTAACTGGGGATGACCCGGTGCAAGCTGTGTACACCTTGAAGGACTATATCGTGCATACACACGCCAAAGATGGTCACCGGAATTACTACCGTGAGCCGGAGGCGGTTTACGGACTTGCCGAGGAAGATATGCTGTCGTCCCCATCTTTTATTGAACTACCTTTGGGCGACGGCGACGTGGATTTTGTCAACTATTTGAAAGCGCTGAACGATATCGGCTTTAAAGGTTTTCTCACCATTGAGCGGGAAGTGGGAAACGATCCCGCGAAGGATATCCGCACAGCTGTGGATTATTTGAAAAAGCTTATTGGATAGTTTGAAAATTAATTTGATGAGAGCCGTAAACAAAGGGGAAAACTTCACATGGCGGTATTTTCCTTGAGTTTTTTACACTGTCATCCTGTGTTTAAAAAACTATTGCGGTTATGGTATTATAAAAAAGCAAAAAGGAGCGATGGACGTGGAAAATGTCCGGGAAAATCCTTATCAGGATGAATTCTGCCAAATCTATAGGGAAAAGATTGCCAGAGAAGGCTCTGAAAAGTTCTTGGCTTGGTTGGGCACGACTGATTTCTTTACAGCCCCCGCCAGCACCCGATATCACTGCGCCTGCGAATTTGGCTTGGTCATGCATAGCATCAATGTATACAAAGTCATGCGGGAACGGTACTTTGAAGAAGGCGACAGTGAGGAAACCTTTGCGCTTTGTGGCCTCCTGCATGATGTATGTAAGGCCCAGTTTTACAAAGTCTCCACCCGGAACGTAAAGAATGATGAGACGGGCGTGTGGGAAAAAAAGCCCTATTACTCCGTTGAGGACGCTTTTCCCTATGGACATGGAGAAAAGTCTGTTTTCCTTATTGAGAGATTTATTCGCTTAAAACCGGCCGAAGCCGTGGCTATTCGTTGGCACATGGGCAGTTTTGACGACGCGGCTAAAGGAGGCAGCTTTGCGGTCAGCAACGCTTACGACCGTTACCCTTTGGCGGTAAAACTTCACCTTGCTGATCTGGAAGCCACATATCTTCGGGAACATGGAACTTCGGAGATCCGGAACTGATATTTTAGATAAAAGAGGATGACGTTATGGACGCGATCATCACTTATGAGCTTTCCAAACAGTATAATACAGTGCCAGCGCTCTGTGGGGTGAACCTGCAGATTCCTGAGGGACAGGCTTATGCTTGCGTGGGCGGCGAGCGTTCCGGCAAGACCACTCTGGTCCGACTCTTATCCGGTTTTTGCCGCCCCACCACGGGAGAGTGCAGCGTATTGGGGTTATCCCCATTTTTCGAGACGGGAAAGCTGCATGCCGTCATGGGAGCGGTGCTTGATACAGCCAGACTTTACGAAAATATGACATTGTCCCAAAATCTTATATTTTTCGCGGGGTTAAGCGGAGTGGATGAGAATGACGCTATTGACAGGTCTTCCTTTCTGCTTCACAAACTTGATATCTGGGAGGGACGGGACGAACGGGTGGATGATCTGCCGACCAGTGTGGTCCGGCGGGCTTCACTGGCTAGGGCTCTGGTTCACAGTCCCCGCATCCTGTTGGTGGACGAGCCTGCTATGGGCATGGCCCAGGAAGCGGAGGACAGCGTGCGGGAAATGATCTCCTACCTGGTGAGAGAAGAGGGGGTCACGGTGCTGTTTTGTACTCGTAACATGGACTACGCCCAGCAGCTTTGTACCGGTTTTGCATTGTTAAACAACGGCTCCTTGATAGCGAAGGGCAGTATGGAAAATCTGCGAAGAGGGGCAGGCGTGAAATGCCGGGCCGTTCTGCGTTGTGGGGGAGAAGCCTCCCCTTTGAATGGCTTTCGGGAAGAAAATGGCCTGTGGATCAAGGATGTGGCCTCTGAAGCAGAAATGCCAAAGCTGATCTCAAGAACTGTAGGGGAAGGGGTGGAGGTATATGAGGCCAAATTTGAAGAACCCACGTTGGAGGAAATTTACACCGCCTACTTAGAGGGCGGCATACAAAGGGCGGGTGTGTCAGATGAACAGGACGAAGGATGCGACGACCGTCAGGACGGGGAGGAAAGCGAGACTGTCCAGACAGCGGACAGAACTGCGGCAAACGGATCACTCACAGCGGAGGACCGAGGAGAGGAACAGACAGAGACAACCCCTGAAAAAGGAGCAAACGTCTAACAGTCGACTGTTTTCTTCTGCCGAATTGGTACTGGTGCGCAAGGACCTCAGTGACATATGGGGGAGAAAAGGTATTCGAGCCTTGTTGATGGTTTTACCGGTAGTGCTGCTGGTAGTTGTTCCGCTTACCTATTTTGTAGCGATAAACCTGCTGCCCGTGCCACAGCCGGTTCAGTTTCCCGAAACGATCCGGGAGATGCTTCCGGCGGACAGTGTGCAGAGGGGATATCGGCAGTTCTGGATGGATGCGTTTACCACTTTGCTGTGCCCGGCATTGTATTTATGCGTGCCCATTATCTGCTCAGTGGCTTCCGCCTCCTGCGCCTTTGTAGGAGAAAAGGAAAAAGGTACTTTGGAGACAGTTTGGCTTTCTCCTATGACCGGCCGTTCAATTTTCAATGCGAAACTCATTGCATGCTCTCTCATTTCTGTAGTGATCTCCTTAATTTCCTTTGTACTGTTCAGCATAACAGTTTCCGTCGCGGATATCATGCTTTCTGCCCCATATTTTTTTAATTTCGAGTGGCTGGCGACGGTCTTGCTTCTTACCCCGTCTCTGTCCTTGTTTTCCGTGATATTTGTCAGCCTGGTTTTGCCCAGGGTACACAGTGTTGGTGAGTCCTTACAAACCATAGGTTATTTGATTCTACCATTTATTCTGCTGTATCTTATACAGTTTACCGGGGCCTTTCGGATCACTCTGTTGTTTTTGGTGTGCTTGTGCGGAGCGCTTCTGGTGTTGTCGGTTATTCTGTTTAATGTTTCTTCCCGCAATTTCCAAGCGGAAAAACTGTTGGATCATCCGCCGGAGGAACTGTAATGAAGATAGACCTGCACTGTCATACGACTTATTCCGACGGTTCTCTTCCTGTAAAAGAAGTGATAGAGCTTGCCGCCTTACGTGGACTGGATGTCCTGGCCATTACGGATCATGATACCTTTGCAGGATGCGAACCGGCTTCCCATTTTGGAAAGTGCTGCGGGGTCCAGGTGGTACCGGGAGTGGAAATATCCGCCGCCGATTTGTCACGGAAAAGGCGCGTCCATATTCTTTGTTATTTCCCCAAAAGACCCGAACGTCTTGCGGGTCTGCTGAAAGAAATCTTGGATTCACGTCGGAGGGCAATGAATGTCTCTCTTCCAAAGGTGATTCAGTTGTATCCCGTTCCCGCAGAAATGATCGCGGCCCGGTCCCGGGGATCTGCAAGCCTGTATAAACAACACGTTATGCGGGCTTTGATAGACGCCGGGTATACGGACGAGATGTTCGGAGAGGTGTTTCAACGGCTGTTCAGCCCCAAAGGCGGGCTTGCCTACACGCCTGTCCAGTATCCCGACGTGTGGAAGGTGCTGGAAGCGGTTCACGAGGCAAAAGGGCTGGCAGTGCTGGCTCATCCCAGCGAATACCGCAGCATGGATCTTTTATTGGAACTTTGCGAAAAAGGGCAGATTCAAGGGGTGGAAACCAACCATCCCCGAAACAATCCTGAGGACATAAAAACCATTTTGGAAATCTGCGAGCGGTATGGTCTGGCTGTTACCGGCGGTACCGACTTCCACGGCTGCAATACCAGAATCTGCAATCCTTTAGGAATTTACTTGACAGATGAGGTGCAATTTGATACATTAAAGAAAATGAAGCCATAAAGGAAAAAATGGAAAGGAAGCTGAAATATGGAAATTCATTACAAGCCCCAGGGCGTTTGTTCAAAACAGATTGACATTGTGCTGGACGGAGACACCATTCAGTCTGTCAAATTTACCGGCGGCTGTCATGGTAACACACAAGGCGTCGCGGCTCTGGCTAAGGGCATGAAAGTACAGGACTATATTTCCCGTTGTAAAGGAATCCAGTGTGGCTATAAAACTACGTCCTGTCCCGACCAGCTGGCACTAGCCCTGGAAGAGGCTCTTCAATCTGGTGAAGAAAAATAAGAGTTAAGAAAAAAAGGAATGGGCGCTGTCAAAATGACAGCGCCCATTTTTACACACGATTGGCGTTACAGATTAAAGTGCCTGACTTATTTAGCAGCAGCCGCCACAGTTGTTGCCGCAGCCACAATCATTGCTGCCACAGGCGCCGAAGTTACCGCAGCCGCCACAGCACAGAAGGATGAGGATGATAATGATGATCCAAGAGCAGCCTCCGTTACCACACATGGAAGAACGCCTCCTTTCATTTACACTCTATCTTATGGGGAAGCAGAAAAAGTGTTACGGTATATGAAAACAGGAGAAAATCGGAGCAATTTTTTAAAAAAATGAGATTTCAACGATTTTGATTGAAAAAAACACAAAGCTTTGACTTCCTTTGACCTTGACTTTTTTTGAAGCAAATTTATAATTAAAGTCAA
>CAZGLW010000052.1:10962-11227 GCA_964525985.1 uncultured Acutalibacter sp.
AAAGTGTTACTGAAAAAATGAAAAACGAGAAAATCGAAGCAAACTTGCGAAAATGAGAGCAAAAGAGAGCATACGTAAAAAACATCAAGTTATTTGACCTTCTTTGACTTTGACTTTTTTTCCAGTCGTCTTATAATTAAGTCAAAGAAAGTCAAAGACAAACAGGAGAATGGGGTGGAAAGAAATGCGAATCAGCGACAATGTGGCAAACTATATTCTGGAGCTTTTGAAGGAGACAAACGGCATTGCGGAGATTCAGCGAAAC
>CAZGLW010000053.1:0-10635 GCA_964525985.1 uncultured Acutalibacter sp.
TATTCCGATAGGCTTTTCTTCTTCGGCGGCAGAGTAAGACACGGCAAATAGCATTCGCCTTGCAACTCATACCAAAGTCCGTTGTTTTCGTCCTTAATGTACTTGTCCATTGTGTAATCCTCCGTTATGATTTGAATTTTCCCTACAATTCAATCACTTTGGCTGATTACAAAGCCGAAGGGAGGCAACTTCCTTACGAAGTGCCTCCCTTTGCCCTTCTTTTTTTTTCATTTTGCCTTGTTCAGCAGCCTTTCCACGGCTTCGATATTTTCACGCTCTACCGCCTTCAGCCGGGCGGATTTTTCTTTCAGTTCTTCCCGCCGGGGGATCAGCTTGACGGCTTCGTCAAGGGCGGCGGTCAGGTTTTCCGCCGTGACGCTGTTTAAATCAATACAGCTACCGGCGTCAAGGTATTTTAAAAATGCGCCGATTTTCGGGTCATAAGACACACCTACCAGGGGCACGCCGCTCAGAGAGGACAAAATCAGGCCGTGCAGCCGCATAGAGACCACCGCGTCCATGTGAGAAAGAGCGGAGATTAGCATTTCCGGTTCCGCGCCGTCGTCAATGATGGAATAGGGACAGGTAAGGTACTCCGCCACCTGCCCGGCCGCTTTGGTGTCGTGGAACACATTTAAGGATATGAATACCGGGGTCATCCCATAGGCGTTATAGGCATGGTCGGCGCATTTGGCAAAGGCCCGGGCCTTTTCGGCAAAGCCGTACCAGGTACGCAGCATAAAGCAAACGTATTTTCCGCCGGGGGTAAGCCCGTGCTTTTTCAGGTAGAGTTCTGTATCCTCCGGCCGGGCCGGGGAAAGAGCTAAAGCGGGGTCGGAGCTCAGCAGGATCTCCGGCTTCTTCACGCCGAAGCTTTTCAGTTCCCGCATGGAATCTTCTTCCCGTAAGGTGATGGTATCCACGGACTTGTCCAGCACCTTTTTCACCAGCCGTATGTTTTTCTTCCCGTTTACCGGCCCAATGCCGCAGCCGTACATGTCCACTTTGTTGCCCAAAAGCCTGGCTGTACGCAGGGTGAAGAGATAATACCACAGGCTGCGCTGGCTGGTGGCGTTCTGGATCAGCGTGCCGCCTCCGTTGATGTACAGCCTGGATTTCCTCATGGCCAGCGCCATTTGAAAGATGTTTAAGGTATAGATGGAATTTACCCGGTAGCGTTTTTTTATGCTTTCCGTATTTTTGGCGAGGACCGTAATGGGCATAAATTCGTCCAGGTTCCTCACGGATTGGATGATGGATTTCAAAATAGCGTCGTCGCCGGCGTTGCCGTGACCATAGGCCCCGCAGATAATGGCCCCGTCCCGTTTCCCTTTGTTAGAGCTTTTCCGGGCCTCCCGTTTCAAAATGCTTTCATAAATTTCCAATTGATGTTCTACCATTCTGTCAATGGAAAAATCAGCGGAGGCTTTTTGATATAACAATTCTCCCATCCTGTCGCGCAAGGCCTTATCCGTGGCCAGCGTCACCAGGTGCGCCGCCAGTTGGTTTTCGTCTCCGGGGGAAAAGATCAGTCCGTTTTTGCCGTCGTCGATTAGAACTGGCACCCCGCCCACCCGGGACGCAATTGTGGCTCTGCGCATTCTGGCGCCTTCTGTCAGGGCGTAGGGAAAGGTTTCTGAGAGAGAGGTCAGCAGGTTTATGTCAATAGCGTGATAGAAAGAATTCATGTCCGTGACCCAGCCCGCGAAGCAGACCCTATCGGCAATGCCCAGTTCTTTGGCCATATTTTCCAGCTTTTCCCGATCCTCGCCCTCACCGGCGGCAACCAGCTTCAGCCTGGGTGCCCTTTCACAGGCGATTTTCATGGCTTTCAGCAAGGTGGGGTAGTCCTTCACAGGGTTCAATCTTGCGGCAATGCCTGCCACTACGTCCCCATCCTGATACTCCATACCTAAGGAACGGAGAAATTCCTCTTTGGGCTGGGAGATAATGGGCGTTTTAAAGTCGATGCCGTTGTAGATAGTGTAAATCCTGTCCGCCGGAAAATCCCGCTCGATCAGAATATCCGTCATGGGGTCTGAAACGCCGATGTAGTAATTGACCCGCCGCAGAGCGACCATATTGGTGGTACCATAGGAAAGTCTGGCCACAGGCCGGCCCAGGTAGTCCAGACGGTAATCGCTGTGTACTGTGGTGACCACCGGGGCTTTTGCGTATTTTTTGATTAGGTTGCCCATCAAATTGCCCCTGGCCCCGTGACAGTGGATGATGTCCACCGGTTTTTCGGCAATCAGCTTTTTCAGTTCCCGCAGGCCTGTAATGGGATTGCCGGAATCGATCACTTCGATGGGAATGCCCATCTGTTCCGCATCCTCGGAAAAGTCGCCTCTCCGGAAGCACACCAGCCGGGCGTCTATAAAGCTGTTCAGTTCCTTCAGCAGGTTCAAAACGTGGGTTTTGGCTCCGCCAGTGTCCCCGCCGCCGATTAAATGGATGACCTTCATAAATTGTCTCCGTTTTTCAAAATATAAGCATATTATAATCGCTTTGCCAAATGCGGTCAAGGCGCTTCTCAATCGGCAAACCTTTGGAATGCCTGTAAAAACCACACGTTTTCACACTGAAATTCCTTGCCGTCAAGGTAGGCAAGGTCCCCGGCACCGGTGGTGAAATCAAATCTCAGTTTGTAGGAGTACAGGGCCTGATAGGGAAAGCCCGCCTTTTTGTTGTCCGCATTTTTGCCGTATTTGCCGTCCCCGGCCAACGGGTGCCCGATAGAGGCAAAATGCGCCCTGATCTGATGGGTGCGGCCGGTGAGAAGCTCAGCTTCCAGAAGAGAGTAATCCCGTTTTTCCTGCAGCACACGGTATTTGGTACGGATGCTTTTCGAATCCCGCGTGGGTCTGCGGCTGATATACACCCGGTTCTGTGCCTGGTTCTTTTCCAAGTAGCCTGTCAAGGTCCCCTCTTTTTTGTCCAGGTGGCCGCATACCACGCACAAGTACAGCTTGTGCATCTCCCGGTCCTTTAATTTTTGATTCATCACTCGCAGGGCCTGGGCGTTTTTTGCCGCCATAACGATGCCGCCGGTGTTCCGGTCAATGCGGTTTATCAGCGCCGGGGCGAAGGTGTTTTCCTCTTCCGGCCGGTATTCGCCCTTTTCGTACAGGTAGTGCTGTACCCTGGCAATAAGGGAATCAAAATGGTAATTTTTGTCCGGATGGACGATGAGCCCCGGCTTTTTATCCAGGATCATGATGTTCCCATCCTCATAAAGGATGGAAAGGGCTGTGGGGGCCTTTAAAAAGTCGTATTCCCGCGGTTCCTTCTGAAAATATTCCTCCTGCCAGTACAGAGAGAGAACATCCCCTTCCCGCAGCCGGTCGGAAATCTGGCAGCGTCTGCCGTTCAGCTTGACGTCCTTAGTGCGCACGCATTTGTAAAGCACGGATTGGGGCAGATTGGGATAAGTCTTGGTCAAAAACTTATCCAACCGCTGGCCCGCGTCGTTTTGTAATATCGTCACAGTCTTCAGGGGCATGTTCTCTCCTCCTTGCCGGGCTTTTCCTTTCGAAAGCGGAAAAGGAATTTTGGCAAAGACAGCACGATGCCGATGCCTAAAGCAATGGCAATGGCGATTTTGATAGTCTCAAGGCCCTTTGACATGGCCTGTGCGTTGTCGCTCATAAAAAAGTAATAGCCGGTGTAGTAAATACCCGCTCCGGGTACGATGGGGAAGATGCCGCAGATCAGGTAGATAGTTACCGGGGCTTTTCGGGCAAAAGAGAATACCCGGGAAAGCCAGGCAAGGGCTACCGTGGCGAAAAAGGAAGCCGCCACCACGCCGCACCCGAAATGGATGGCAACAAGGTAGATAAGCCACCCGGCTCCGCCGGTAAGACCGGTAAAAATCCATTCTTTTCTCGGGGTGTGAAATATGATGGCAAAAGCAATTGTGGCCGAAAAAGCGACAAGGGTCTGGAGCAGCCAGTTTAAAATCAGGGTGAGAGAAGTCACAGCATTGCCCCTCCTGTCACAAGGGACAGTGCCCGGATCACTACGCCAACGCCTACGGCAATGCAGCCGCCGATCAGCACCGCGTCGATCATGCGGATAGCGCCGCTTAGATAATCACCGTTAAAAAAGTCCCTGATGGAGGTGGTAAGAGCCACTCCCGGCACCAGACGGATAATGGACCCGATAATAATTTTATCCAGGTTCCGCCCCAGTCCCAGAGTAAGGAACAGCGCGCCGCATACGGCCATCAGGGCACTGGCGGAAAGGTTGGTCAGGAATTTTGAGAGGTTCCGTTTTTCCGTCCAGAATAAAAATGGCTCCAAAACCAGACCGCATAAGAAAGCGGCCAGCGCGTCCCAGCCGCCGCCGCCAAACAGGTAACTGAAAGCGGCGCTGCCGACGGCACAGGCTGCTGTTGCCAGCGGCAGAGAAGAGTATGGAATGGAACGGATCCGCTCCAGCGAGTCAAAAGCCTCCGGCACCTGGTGTTCCCCCTGCGCTATCTCACGGGACAGCTGATTGATGGCGCAGATACGGCCCAAATGGATACGTGTATTGGGCACATGCTTCAGTTCCACGCGCTTTTCTACGCCTTGCTCAGTGCCGCTGGCAAAGATGGCGTTGGTAAGCACATAGACGTTAAATACTTCCACTTTATAGGCCTGGGCCACTCGTTCCATTGTCTCCTGTACCCGGGAAATTTCCGCGCCGTTTTCCAGCAGTAGTTTTCCCATCTGGAAGGAAAGTTCTAAAACGCTTTCCCGATCCTTCATCATTATCACCACGTTCTTTCTTTGGTGGGGTGCCATTTCGGTTTTGGGCAGCGCCCCTTCTTCCCGCAAATATGTTAATCTAACTGAGCCGGGATGTCAACATTTCTGACGAAAAAACTGTGCCGGGTTTTCCCCACTTGAACAGGTCTTTTATCTGTGATAGAATATATCATACGCATCATTTGCACTATTTGCGGGGAGGGGAAGAGATGAGGAGGCAGTTTTCGACACTTGCGCCCGTCCTTATTGCCCTTTGCATGCTTTTTGCCGCTGCCCCTCTCCGTTCGCTGGCAGCCGGGGCCGCAGCTTTTGATTTTTCACTTTCCGAGGAGGAAGGCTGGGAGGGGGACCGGCTGGACCTTGCGCTGTCATATAATGGGGGAGCGGGGGAGATAGGCGCCTTTTTCGTGCAGGTCGATTATGACCCCGACGTCTTTGAGTATGTGCAGATGAGTGAATCCCAAACCATTCGCAGCGCGTACACCGGTACTTTTGCGGAAGAGGGACAGGTACGCTTTGCCTATACCATGAAAAGCGGGGAAGAATGTCTGCTTTCCCCAGAGGAGCTTTTTCGCTGCCGTTTTCGGGTGCGGGAAGGAGGAACACTGGGGAGCACCGGCTTTACCGCCGCTGTTTACGATGTTGTGAGTCCTTCTGCCCAGCCGCTGGACGCCGGGACGGAGCGGGTCCTTTCTTACCAGGTGCTGCCGCCGCCCAGCGGAGAGGCATACCTGATGTCCCTGTCACCTTCTCAGGGTGCGCTGGTCCCGGATTTTTCCTACGACTGCCTGGAATACACCGTAGAAGTTCCATTTGAGGTCACCTCGATGACCTTTTCAGCCGAAGCAGGGGAAAACGGCACCTGCAAGGTAAACCGGAAAAACCTGGGTGCCGGCGGCAGCGATACCCAGTTTCTGCTCACCGTTACCTCAGAGGATCGGAAAAACAAAAGTGTGTACCGGATCACAGTTCACCGGATGGAAAAGCCGGCCGCGTCCCCTACGGCTTCTCCATCACCAAAGCCCACCAGAACACCTGGACCTACTAAAACGCCGGCACCAACAAAAACACCAGCACCAACGAAAACCCCGAAACCTGCCGGGACAGAAGCTTCTCCGGCAAAAACGCCCGCGCCGTCAATTTCTCCAGGGCCGTTGTCCGATTTTCAACCGCAGTCCGACCCTCTTCGGGCGGATCCTTCCGTTGTACCGGCAGTGGCCCAGGCAGGGACGGAATCATCCGGCGGCCAGCAAGGGGAGCAGCCCCTTGTTTTGACCTACGGCCAGCCGTCTTTGGTACCCATGCTGTGCGCGTTCCTGTTTTTGTGCCTGGCAGTACTGGCGTCTATCCCTGTGTCCAAATGGCTGGGGGCGGGCGTGACCCGCCTGCAAAATAAAAAGAGTAAGAAATGACCCGGCAGGAGTTCCCGCCGGGCCGAATCTTATTTGACGGCTATTGGTCTTTTCTATCAGCGCGCCGCTTCCGCATAGCCACCCGCACATCGGTCCCGAGAAATTCCAGCTTGCCGTAATAGCCGGCGATTCGGGAAGCGAAACGCTCACTGTACCGGCTCTCCAATTCTTTCATGGAGAGGTTGGTGCTGATGATGGTGGGCTTTCCTGTCAGCATGCGGGAATTGACCACGTTGTACAGGGCGGCGTTCACATAGTTGGAAGGGAATTCCGTACCCAGATCGTCCAGGATCAACAGGTCGCAGGAAAGAAGCTGGGAGTTGGTGCCTCCCAAATCTTCCGGATCCTGCCGGTCAAACCTTTCCTTTTCCAGGGCTACGGCAAAGTTCTGGACAGAGCCGTAGATCACACCGTAGCCTTTTTGAATGGCTTCTCCCGCAATTGCCAGGGATAAATGGGTTTTACCCAGGCCCGTGCCTCCCTTGAACAGCAGGGAAGGAGAGTCAGGACGGAACCTCCCGGCATAGTCCCTGCAAGCCCGCAGGATGTTTTCCATCTGCCGGTATGCCCGGTTGTCATCCCGATAGTATTCGAGAGAAAAATTCTCAAAGGTGGATTTTTCCAGCGGCGCGTTCATGCTCAGTTCCCGGTAGGCAATGCTCCGCTCCAGTTGTTTTAGGCAAGAGCACATTCGGCCGTCGGCAAAGCCGGTGTCATGGCATTTTTCACAGGAATACACGGGGGTCACGTCCCGGCGCGTCAGGCCGTGCTCCTTTAACAGCTGGTCATACTGGGCGTTTAATTCCGCCGCATTCTCCCGCAACTTTTCCATCTCGGCCCGCACGTCCCCGCCGCCCACCACCGCTTTGGCGGCGCTGGCGGCGTTTGCCGCTGCAGCGGCCTTAACGCGCCGGGCCTGGGGGCACTTGCTGTAAAATTCTTCCAGCCGTTCTTCGGCTTTGTCCTCGGCCTCACGCTTCCGGCGGTCCAGTTCGGTCCTGGCCTGGTCGTATATCCGTTTCCCATATCCCATTTACAGTTCCTCCGGCAGATCGAAAAAACTCATCCGCTCCAGTTCATCGATGTCGTAGCTTTTACGGTCCTGCTTTTCCCGTTTCTTTTGTTCCTCGGCCCCATCCAGATCAGAGAGGTTCCGTATACCCTTTTCGTGCCAGTCCGCTAATATTTTGTCCATATAGGCCATGCTGAATTTTCCCGTGTTGTCCGCACAGCGGTCGTAAGCGGCGGAAAGCATCTCCGGGGAGAAATTCCATTCATATACCCAGCGGTAGGCTGTTTCTCCCTCCTTTTTTGAGGGAGAGCGCTTGGAAAGACCGGCTGCCGCCGATACCCTGCCCCAGGCCAGACGCCGCTCGCTCAACTCCTGCAGCTTCTGTTCAGCGGCCTCTAACGTAAACACACCGCTTTGGGCCCAGTCTTTCGCCACGCTGTCTATGTAAGCTGTGCTGGTTTTGCCCACTTCTTTGGCATAGTGGACCAGCATTACCACCACCTCCACCGGCAGGCCGTAATCGTCGCAGCTGGCCAGCAGTGTGGCCGTCATGGCGGGGGAAAGGATTCCCAGAGTCGATTCCGCCTCCTGCATGAGGGACCGTATGTCCGCCGAGTCTTTTATCCTGGCGGCCAAATAGGCTGCGTCGGGCTTTGCCATACGCTGCTTTTTGGTGGTCTTGGGCGGCTGTTCGGGGGCCGGTTTCTGTTCCTGTTCAGCCGAAAGAATGGGGACTGTCCCGGCGAAAGTTGCCAGCTGGGTTCCCTTCGGCTGGGGTACAGGCTGCAAAATTCCATCCCGGTCCGCCAGCAGGCCCCGATCCGTCCAATATTCCAAAGCGTCTCTGGCGCTGTCCTCGCTGATACCCAGGGCCCGCGCCAGTTCCTCCGGGCGGAAAGTTTCGCCGGCGTGGCGCAGGACCCATAGAATTACCTGAAGCTGTTCCTTCCCGGCCAGCTTGATGTGCCGGTCAACCAGAGCGCAGGGCACGGCAAAGACCGTGTTCCATGCCCCCAGATCCAGCTTATATTCCATATCCGGATCCACCTCGTTTCATCTGCTTTTATTTTAGCAGATTTTCTTCCGCTTTGCAATGGGCGGTTTCACGGTTCAGCGGGGTGTGCCGCCCGACGTTACATCTGTAAAGCCGGTCCGTTTCTGCTCTGCCCCCAACGTGTTTTCTCTTTCCACGTTTTTTGGGATTGACAAAATTTCCGCCGCCAAGTATAATATGAAACTGTGTTGAACATCCGCTACTGTGGCTCAATGGCAGAGCAGCTCACTCGTAATGAGCAGGTTGTCAGTTCGATTCTGACCAGTAGCTCCAGACCTGGCGGTCGGCAATTCGCAATCGCCAGGTTTTTCCATCTCTTCAGTGTGTTGACGGGGACCAATTTATTGGACGGCCCCATTCGATCCGGAACGCGTATGAGAGCGGAAAATTTCGTCCCATACTCGTTTTCAGCCGGATGGGGCGCCATTTGGTTGCCTGTAAAAAAAGAGGCCAAAGGAGGTATGTCCTTTGGCCTCTTTTTGTGCGTTCAAAAACTATTTACAAATAATTCCTTGACTTTTACTGGTCTGAGTGGTACATTATAGATACGGTTTAGCACTCGATACAAATGAGTGCTAAATTGAAAAAGAAAAGAAAGGAAGGACCGGACATGGAAATGACGCCGCGGAAAGGAAAGATCCTTTCCTCCGTGATCCGGGATTTTGTGAGAAGCGGCGAACCGGTGGGGTCTAAGGCAATAGCGGACGAGATTGGCGTTTCATCCGCCACTGTGCGTAATGAAATGGCTGAACTCATCGAACTGGGGCTGCTGGAGCAGCCGCACACTTCGGCGGGTCGGGTCCCCTCCCAGCGAGGCTATCGTGAGTATGTGGACCACCTGATGAAGGTAAAACCCCTGGATGAAGAGGAAAAAAGGTATTTCGATTCCATGCTGGCCGTGGGCGGTTACGAGCCAGAGAGACTGCTCTCTCATGCATGCCGCCTGCTTTCCGGTTCCAGCCGGTACGCTGCGCTGGCTACCACTCCCAGCGGGGCCACGGCTAAGGTACGGGCGGTACAGTTTGTGCAGACGAGCCGCCGCACCGCCATGCTGTTGCTGATGAGTTCCGCGGGCACAATGAAGACCCAGGTGTTCCGGTGCGATTTTGACCTGACCGTGGAGATGACCCGGGTGCTGTTCAGGGTGTTCAACGAGAAGGTGACAGGACGGAATGTGGCCGATATCACTCCTGCTTTTTTGCAGACTATGGGGGTGTCAATGGGGGATATGTATGTACTGGCCGGTTCCGCTTTGCGGGCTTTGCTGGACGCTGCCAGGGCCACCATGAAAACAGACGTACTTTTAAGTGGGCAGACCAATTTGCTTTTTTACCCCGAATTGGACCACCGCCGGGTGATAGACCTGCTGGACCGGAAGGAGGAACTGGTGGAACTCCTCAGCCAGAAGCCCGGACGGGTGTCTGCAGTGATTGGCCGTGAAAGCGGCAGGACGGAGATGAAAGCTGTTTCCCTGCTGGTTTCCCGGTACGCCGTAGGCGGACAGGACGCCGGGGCCCTGGCTGTTTTGGGTCCCACCAGGATGGATTACGCCCGAATGACGGCAGTGCTGGAATATCTCACAGAGCAGGTCGGCAAAATGATCACACTGTTCCTGCGTGAAGAATAGAAAGATGGGAAAGAAAGGAAGCTGAACCAAATGGACGAGGAAAAAGAGCAGGCCCGGCAGCCCGAACAGTCCGAGCAGCCTGTGGCCGAAAACGAGACAGAACAGCCCGGAGAGCCCGGAGCCGGGACGGAACAGCATGAAGGGCCCGGGACTGGTGAAGGCCAGAAGGAAGAGAAGAAAAAGAAGAAGCCAAGCGAAAAGGAAAAGCTGGAAAAGCTTCAAAAGGAATTTGACGAACAGGCCCAGCAGTTTTTGAAGGTCCGGGCCGAGTACGACAATTTCCGCAAGCGGACCCAGAAGGAGAAGGACGCTATTTACAACAACGCCGTTTCCGACACGGTCCAGGCTATTCTCCCTATCGCCGACAACATCGACCGGGCCTTAAGCCAGGAGAAAGCCTCGGCGGAGGATATGCGCAAGGGTGTGGAGATGATACAAAGCCAGATCAGCGCTGCTTTTGAAAAGCTGAATCTCGAAGAGATCGGCAGGGAAGGCGAGGCTTTTGATCCCAACCTGCACAATGCAGTGGCCCATATCGACGATGAAAATCTGGGAAAGAATGTTATTGCCGCTGTGTACCAGAAAGGTTATATGCTCAGCGGTCGGGTGGTTCGCCACGCTATGGTACAGGTGGCAAATTAGTTTCAATAAAAGGCAGCAAACAAAATTTATAATATACAAGCTATTTGAAAGGAAGTATTTACTATGTCAAAGACGATCGGTATTGATTTGGGTACGACAAACTCCTGCGTGGCGGTTATCGAGGGCGGAGAGCCCGT
>CAZGLW010000054.1:0-10268 GCA_964525985.1 uncultured Acutalibacter sp.
GTACCCAACTGTACGCCCAGTCCCCACCGCCCCTGGAAAAGGGGAAAACAGTGCGGAGGCTCCTTTCCATCACGCTGCCAATTGCCGCGGGTTCTGTTGCCACCAATGTGGCGGGGCTTGTCGACGCCACGTTCCTGCAAAGCAGGCTGAGCGGGGTTCTGGAGAGTGAGCCAGACCGGCTTTTGTCCCGATTTGCTGGCATGATCCCTTCCGTTTACCTGCAAAACCCCCAGTCTATTCCCACGTTTCTTTACGGCTGCTACACCCTGGCTATGACCATTTACCTGCTGGTCCCATCTCTGACCCAAGCGTTTGGGATCAGCGCCTTGCCCACAGTTACCGAAGCCTGTACCAAAAGGAACCGCCAACTGCTGGAAAACAGGATATGCTCTGTTTGCCGGATCACGGCTCTTTTCTGTTTCCCGGCCGGTTTGGGGATCAGCGCCCTGTCCGGGCCTATTGTGCGAGTCCTTTACGGTAATGACAGTTCCTGGCCTATCGTGGCAGGGGTCCTGTTTTTGCTGGGGCTGGCGTCGCTGGCGGCAGCCATGTGCGCTCCCCTGTCAAGCATGCTTCAGGCGGTGGGCCGTGTGGACCTGCCTGTAAAGCTGCTGTGTATCGCCATGATGGTCAAACTTGGGGCCAACTGGCTCTTGTGCGGTCTGCCCCAGTGGAATATTTACGGCGCCGCGGTGGGAACATTTTTATGTTACCTGTTCCTGGCGGTTACGCAGTTCCTGCTCCTGCGACATGAGACACGGAGCTGTCTGCGGCCCGGCCGGTTGTTTTTGAAACCTTTGCTCTGTGCCGCTCTCTGCGGTCTGGCGGCCAGAGCCTGCTTCTCGGCTGTTTCTCTTCTGGGCCTGGGAGAAGCGTTCGGACTGGCCGTTTCAGTGGGATGCGGGGCCGTATTTTATGGTGTCGGGCTGCTTCTGCTCGGCTTTCTCGAAAAAAATGACCTGGAAATGCTTCCAAAGGGACAAAAAATTACAAAAATACTTGAAAAACAAAGATGGATGTGATATGATTGCAGATGTTATAAGCTTTCAGTGGCGAATACCGTGAAAGTATCGCGACAAATGCGGTGTGTATTAAGCATTTTGCGCCGCAGAAAAAAATAGGAGGTAGTCCCAAATGAACAAATCTGAACTGATCGCCGAAGTCGCTTCAAAGGCGGAAATCACCAAGAAAGACGCAGACGCTGCCGTCAACGCTGTTGTCGAAGCCGTTACTGATGCCCTGAAGAAGGGCGATAAGGTCCAGCTTGTGGGCTTTGGCACTTTCGAAGTCCGTTCCCGCAGCGCCCGTACTGGCCGTGACCCCCGTACCGGCAACTTGATTCATATTGCCGCTTCTAAGGCTCCTGCGTTCAAGGCCGGCAAAGCGCTGAAGGACTCTGTGAACAAGTAATCAGCGCGGTATCCTGGCGGACTCGGATCCCTCCGGGTCCGTTTTTTCATACGTTTTTGCAGGAAACATTCCGAATGAGGGGGCGCCGTCCGTTTCTGGATATAATTTTGGGGTCGGACGTGCCTGAAAGGAGAAAGAGTTTTATGAGACTTGACAAGTATTTAAAGGTCTCCCGGCTCATCAAGCGCCGCACCGTGGCCAACGAGGCCTGCGACGCCGGGCGGGTGCTGGTAAACGGCAAACCCGCCCGTGCCTCTTATGAGGTGAGGGAGGGGGATATTGTGGAGATTGCCCTGGGAGAGAGGGTCCTGAAAGCTAAAGTTCTTACGGTGAACGAGTATGCCCGAAAGGAAGACGCCGGGGACATGTACCAAATGCTGGAGGAATAAGCCGGCGGGGTTTTCGCATATCATTCCCTGAGGCTGGCCCGATCTTCCGGGCCGCGAGAAAGGAATGGCGGTTATGGCGGATACACAAAGACCCGCGCAGAAACATGTACTTACCGTAGACGGCAGGCAGCGACTTACCGCTACAGGCATCCGGCGGGTTGATTTTTTCAGCGGCGAACTCATCACCGCCCAAACTGATATGGGGCAGATCAACATCAAGGGAGAGGTCCTGCATATCGAGGCATTGAACTCTGAGACAGGCGACATGCTGGTGAATGGGAAGGTGGCGGCCATTTCCTATACCGAAAGCGGTCCTGCCCTGTCCTTTTTCGGCAGGCTGTTCAAATGAAATTCCCGGCTCCTGAGACAATCTTTTTCTGTCTTGTGACAGGGGCGGCTCTGGGCGGCCTCTTTTTACTGCTCCAGTGGGTCAGGGTGCTGCTCCGGGCGGGTAAATTTCTCACCGCTTTTTTGGACCTGCTGTACTGCTGTCTCTGCGCCGCCGCCGTGTTCATGTGCGCTTTAGCTGTGGATCATGGCAGACTCCGGCTGGTCCAGGTCCTGTTTCAGGCCGTTGGCGCGTGGGCGGCCGTTGGGGCGCTGGGGCCTTTCATACAGCAGCTGGCCTTCGGAATGAGAAGAATTTTTGGTCGCGTCTCCGGGCTTTTTAAGAGAGCCGGGGCTTTTTTCGGCTCGCTTTTTTTGGGGAAGAGGGCGTCAACCGCAAAAAATGCAAAAAAAACCCGACAAAAAGGGAAAAAACAGCAAAAAAAGACTTGAAAAACTTATGTAGACCAGTATATAATAAAAGACAACTAAAGGCGGGAAAGGATGGGAGCTTTTTGCACGAGATCAAAACGGAAAAGTACAAAGGCTTCCTGCCCTTGCGGCTGGCCCTGTTCGTGGTGGCAGCCGCCGCTCTGGTCACGCTCGTTTTTTGGCAGTTGAAGATTGCGGATAAAAAAACTGAGCTTGAAAGCCTTCAGACACAGATCGCGGCCCAGGATTTAAAAAATGCGGAGATAAAAGAAGCCGTCGGCTCTTTGGAAGACGAGGACGGCCTTGAGAGATATGCGGAAGAAGAGGCAAGAAAGGATTTGGATTACGCCAAGCCTGGCGAGCGTGTTTTCGTAGATGTGGGAGGCGGCGACTGACCGCCCCTGTATCGATATATTTACCACCGGCGCAGCCGAGGAGGAATTCGCTTTTTATGCAGCTTGAGGTTGGAGAGATCTATGAGGGCAAAGTGACGGGGATCACAAAGTTTGGCGCGTTTGTCAGCTTTGAGGGCGGACAGACGGGTATGGTCCACATTTCCGAAGTGGCGCCTACCTTTGTCAATGAGATCAAGGACTTCGTCACAGAAGGGCAAACGGTAAAGGTAAAGGTGCTTGCCATCAGTGAAGAGGGGAAGATCAGCCTTTCCATTAAAAAAGCGTTGCCCGAAGACCAGCAGCGCCGCCCTTCCCAGCACCGTGAAGGCGGCCAGCACCGCTCGGACGGGACCCATACGGATCGCCAGGGCAGGGGAGCAAGACCCCGTCAGCCGCGCCTCGCGCCCCAGCCCGGACCGGGCAGACCGGGAGATTTCGAGTGGCAGAGCCGCCGCAACGACAGCGGCAGTTTTGAGGACATGATGTCCCGCTTTAAGCAGACCAGCGATGAAAAGATGTCTGACCTGAAACGCAACGGCGTGGATACCCGCAAGGGATATTCCCGCCGGGGGCAGCAGGGTGGCAATAAGCAGTAAACCAAAAAGCCCGAAAGGGCTTTTTTCAGTTAAAGGAGCGAATCCCATGCGGGAGATCAGATCGGAAGAAATTACGGAGGCTGTGCGGGATGCCTGCGTCAGTGCCAACCGGGAACTGCCCCCTGAGTTGGAAACTCTGGTAAGGGAAAGCCCCGGAATAGAGAAAAACGACACGGCCAGGTCCATTCTGCTTGACCTGTGCCGGAATCTTGACGCCGCCCGGGAGATGGGACTGCCTATATGCCAGGATACGGGTATGGCGGTGATTTTCGCCGAGGTTGGCCAGGAGGTCCATATAAATGGGGACTTCCAGGCCGCTGTGGATGAGGGCGTGCGCCAGGGATATTTGGAGGGCCTTCTGCGCTGTTCTGTGGTTGAGGACCCCCTGCGCCGGAAAAACACTGGAGACAACACCCCGGCGGTGCTTCACACCCGGCTTGTGCCGGGAGACAAGCTGGTGCTGACGGTGGCCCCCAAAGGCTTTGGCAGCGAGAACATGAGCCGGCTGAAAATGTTCACCCCCGCCGCGTCCCGGCAGGACCTGATTGATTTTGTGGTCCAGACGGTGGAAGAGGCCGGCAGCAACCCCTGCCCGCCAGTGGTGCTTGGCGTGGGCATAGGGGGAGATTTCGAGCTTTGCGCCTATCTGGCAAAAAAGGCCCTGTGCCGCGACGTCTCACAGCCCAATCCCGATCCTTTTTACAGTGATTTGGAGCAGCGCATGCTGGAAGCAGTCAACCGTACCGGCGTAGGCCCCCAGGGCTTTGGCGGCGTTGTGACGGCCCTGAAAGTGAATATTGAAGCCTACCCCACCCATATCGCCGGCCTGCCTGTGGCGGTAAATGTGGGATGTCATGTGACACGGCACAAAAAAATCACAATTTAAACGATGTTTTCTTGATTTATTTTAGACAATATGCTATAATAAACACGGGAACTGGGGGAGATGTCCGCTGTTCCCGAAAAATCTGGCGAAAGGAAGCTTTGTCCGGCAGCGGCCGGGCAAACGGGTACGTGCCATGAAGATCAACATTGTCGGAAGAAAAGTGAACTTGCGCAACAACTTTAAGGAACTGGTGGAAAAGAAGCTCCAAAAGTTTGACAGGATCTTCGATGAAGACGCGGAAGCCACCGTGACTGTTACGGTGGAGCGGAACCGTCAGACCGTGGAGATTACGATTAAACAGCGGGGCATGATCTGCCGGGCGGAAGAGACCGCTCCCGAGATGAACGAAGCTTTAGATCATGTGGTTGCCGCTTTGGGCCGTCAGATCCGCCGGAACAAGACCAGGCTTGAAAGGGCAAAAAAGGTGGACCCCGGCGTAGAGATTGCCGACGCCTATTATGATGAGCCTGACGAGGAACTCAATGTGGCCAGGATAAAGCATTTCCCCGTAGAGGTGATGACCCCTGAGGAAGCCATTCTGCAGATGAACATGATGGATCACCAGTTCTTCCTGTTCCGGGATGACGGCTCCGGGGAGATAAACGTGGTATACAAGCGCAACGACGGCGGCTACGGCCTGCTGGTGCCGGAGGATAAATGATGGGAACCGAACAACAGAGCCCCCTAAAGGGGCTTTGCTTTTGCGCTCCCTGTCTTATGGGGGTAGAGGGCCTGGCGGCCGGGGAGTTTCGCGCTATAGGCTGCGAAAATGTCCGGGCTGAAAACGGCAGGGTGCTTTTCGAGGGAGACTGGACCATTCTGGCCAGGGCCAGCCTGTGGTCCCGATACGCCGAGCGGATCATGGTTCTTCTGGGGGAATTTGAAGCCCACAGCTTTGAGGAACTGTTTCAGGGGGTTAGGGCCCTTCCCTGGGAGCGCTTTCTGCAAAAGGAGGACACCTTCCCCGTAACAGGGAGCAGTCTGACAAGCCAGCTTCACAGCGTGCCGGACTGCCAGGCCATCATAAAAAAAGCGGTGGTCGAGAGAATGAAAACCAAATATCACGTTTCCTGGTTCCCCGAGACCGGACCTTTGCACAGGATACGCTTCCGGCTTTTGAAGGATCGGGTGAGCCTGATGATAGACACCAGTGGAGAGGGCCTCCACAAACGGGGCTACCGCAGGGAGTCCGCCGGAGCGCCTGTTAAAGAAACTCTGGCGGCGGCTCTGGCAAAGCTTGCAAGGGTCCGCCCGGACGGCCATTTTATCGATCCTTTCTGCGGTTCCGGCACACTGCTCATCGAGGCCGCCTTGCTGGCCCGGAACATTGCCCCTGGACTTTCCCGTTCTTTTACCGCCGAGACCTGGAGGGACAGCGATCCCCGCGTTTGGGCGGAAGAGAGGGAACGGGCCAGGTCGCTGGAGCGGAGGAACATGGAATTTCAGGCTTTTGGATGGGATATTGACCCCGCCGCCGTCGATTTGACCTTATCTAACGCCCAAAAGGCCGGTGTGGCGGACTGTATCCGGGCCGGGGTTCGGGATGTGAGGGATTTTATCCCGGAGGGTCCTTATGGCTGCGTGGTGTGCAATCCTCCTTACGGCGAACGCCTGCTGGACCTGAGAACCGCCCGGGACATTTACAGGACTTTGGGAAAGGTGTTCCTGCCCAGGTCCGGGTGGAGTTATGGGATTATCACTCCGGAAGAAGAATTCGAAAAGCTTTTCGGACGGCGGGCGGACAAACGGAGAAAGCTGTATAACGGCATGATCCGCTGCCAGTTTTACCAGTATTTCAAATCGCGTAGCGGAGGACCCGCGGGCGAAGGGTCCGTGGCATAGCGTCGCCGCGCGGGAAAGCCGCAGACAAGGAGGAAGAATACAATGACTTTACTGCAAAAGCTGAAAGGGGAAATGGAAACGGACCGCCTGCTTTTGCGCCGGTGGCAGCAAAGCGATTTGGACGCATTTGTGAAGATCGATTCAGATCCCGACGTAATGGTGCCCTCCGGCGCCAGGCCCTCTTCCACTCTAGAGGAGGCCACTGCCAATTTTCACCGGGCCATGCGTGACCGGGACTGTTATGCTATCGTTCTGCGGAAAACCGGGGAGACCATTGGGAAGATCAAATTTCAAAAGGACCTGCGGCGGCATTTGGTCAACAGTTTGTCCGTTGCCTACGAATTGAGGAAGGACCAGTGGGGCAACGGCTATATGCCTGAGGCCCTCCAGGCCATGATTGCCTGCGCTTTTGAAAAACGGAAAGCGGATGTGCTTGCCGTCTCCCATTTCACTGTCAATAACAGATCCCGGCGAGTCATTGAAAAGTGCGGGTTTCGCCGGGAGGGCGTGATTCCCTGGGCGTTTAAGCGCTATGACGGAAAGATTTTCGACGACGTGTGTTATTCGATCCTTCGGGAGGAATACCTGTCAGATCGGAAGAAATACCTGGAGGGCCAAGACGCCCGGAGACTCCTTCCGGAGGACGGAGAAGGCGGGCAGGACTGAGTTCAGAGCGCGCTGGAGCGATCCGGCGCTGCTTTCGTGGTGGCCAGCAGGAAGGCCATGCACATCAAAAGGAGGGAAAGCCCCCCGGCCAGGGTGCCGGACAGGGGTGAGATTTTCCTTATGTTTCCCATGAAAACGGCCGGGAGCGGGGCGCCCCGGAACTGCGGGAAGAGCTTTAGGGCAAGGGCGCAGAAACCTGCCGAAAGCAGCCCGTGAATCAGACGGGAAAGGAAGAACTTCCATTTTGGCAACGGGAACCGCCCAAAAAAAGCGAACACCTGCAGGTGGACGCACAGCCCCCCAAAGGCCAGGCCAAAGGCATAAAGAACGGCTCCCGCCTGAAATTTTGCCGCATCGCCCACGCCTCCTGTCACTTCCATGAGAAAGGACAGCAGGGCAGCCGCGTTTTCCTGACTCAGAGGGAAGGTCCCGGCCAGAGCGCGGCAGCAGAGACTGTAAACGCCGCTGCTCCTGAGAACGGAGGTAAAGCCGGAAAACAACACAATACAGGCGCACATGGTCAGTACGCTTTTTGAAGCGTCTGTGGCGGAGCGCGTAACAGCCCCGGCCGGGGATATCCGGTTTTGGGGCTTTTCTTTTGGCGGTACAGTTTTTCCCAGGCCCGTGATAATGCCCAGCAGAATTGAAGCGGCGGTGACGGAAAAAAACAAAAGCCATCCGGCCCGAAAGCTGTGGAGAACGCTGCCGCCCAAAAAGGTTACTACAAAAGCCGGGCCCGGATTTATGCAGAACAGCATCATCCGGCCCGCCTGTTTCCGGTCAAGCCTGCCCTGCTCCAGCAGAAGAGAGACCCCTTTGGCCCCTGCCGGATATCCGCCAATCAAACTCATGAGAACAGCAGCTGTGCAAAAGCTTGGCAAACGGAACACATACCGCAGCGCCCAGCCCAGATATTTTCCAATAGTCTCGCCGGCTCCGGAATCCACGGCAAAGCTTGTAAGGGCCATAAAAGGGAAAAGAGAGGGGACCAGCACGGTCAGACAGTAAGGCAGACTGTCCCTTATCCCTGTTTTCACATCTTCTGAAAACGCCAGCAGAACCGCCGCAAAGATCAGGAAAGCCCCGGCGCTAATGGCCTGGACGGCCCGCCGCTTTCCAGTCTTACATTCTTGCGTCATATGATCCCCCCCTTCCAAAGATACTTATGGACTTTCGGGGTGATACATTCGGGCAGGAAAACATAATATTTTCAAGGTCGAGAAAAAAAGGGGGGTACGGAGCTTGGAACAGAAAGGGACGGGCGGCGCTCTTGTCCAGGTCACAGGAAACAGGAGGGCTGTGGTGGATGGGTGCGACGGCATTGTGGATTATAACGACGAAAAGGTGATCCTCCGGTCAGGGAGGCTGACGGTGCGGTTTTCGGGCAGGTCTTTGCGGCTGAAGCGGCTGACGGAGAACTCGGCGGTGATCGAGGGCTTTTTGACCTCTGTGGAATACACCTATTAGGCGGGTGATTTTTTGATCGAGCGTTTTTTTCATTTTCTTACGGGCTGGGCCGAGTTTGAGATTTTGGGAGAGGCCCCGCGTTTCCTCAATTTGGCGGCACGGAGCGGGGCGGGCCTTTGGGGCTTTGACCGCCGTGATGGGAAAGCCGTGGCCGAATGCAGGGCGAAGGAATACAAAAGACTGCGGCTCCTGGCCCGCAGGTGCCATGTCAGGCTCAGGTGCCTTTCGAAGGGTGGGCTGCCCTTTATCACACGCAAGGTGTGGATGCGCAAGGGACTGTTGGCCGGTGTGGTCTGCGGCACGGCGCTTTACTGCTTTTTAAGCGGTTTTGTGTGGAACGTGTCAGTTTCAGGCACCCGGGCCATAGGGGACAGCCTGGTGCTGGCCGCCGCCCGTTCGGGGGGACTGTACCCGGGCGCGGCGCAGGACAGCTATTCTCCCAAGCTGGCGGCCCGGCATATTATTTCGCAGCTGCCGGAATTGAAAGGTGTCGTGGTGAACACAGACGGCTGCTTTGCCGAAATCGTAGTGGGGGAAGCGGAAAAAAAGCCTGATATCGCCGACGATGACCGCTGGTCCAACATCGTGGCCGCCCGGGCCGGGACGATCAGGATAGTACAGGCCCAGCGGGGCAGGCCTGAGGTGAGCTGCGGGGACGCGGTGGAGGAGGGCGATTTGCTGATTTCCGGCCTGTACCAGGAAAAGCTGGAGCCCTGGGACCCCAGAGCGGACCGGCCATATGAATCTGTGGGGGCGGCCAGGGGCAGTGTAATCGCAGAGACTTACCGGGAATTTACTGTGCAGGTGTCCGCTGTGAAAAAGGAGATGGTTTTCACGGGGGAGCGTAAGGTAAACACGGCGGTTACCCTGTTCGGCTTGAGGGTGCCTTTGGGTTTTTCAGCCGTTCCTCAGGGGGAATGGCGCGTCAGCACGCAAAATCAGACTGTAAAGGCATTGGGAGCTGACTTGCCCCTTACTGTGGAGCGGGAGGTGTTCGAGGCCGTGAGGGAGCAGAAGCGGACCTTGACGGAAGCGGAAATGAAAGAGGCGGCGCTGCTGAAGCTGCGGGAAGCCCAAAGGTCCACCATTTCTCCGGGAGGCCGAGTGGTGAAAGAGGAACTGACTTACGCTTTCCCGGAAGGGATGTGCGTTTTATGCGCAGAGTGTCGTTGTGAGGAGGAAATCGGCGTGGTACAGGAAATTTTAGTTAAATAGACCAAACTGAGGAAAAGTTTTTGGACATATTTCATATTCTTTTCTCTTGAAGATTTTTATCGCGATGTGCTATAATACTAAAGGAGGAAAGCGGGGAAAGACTTTTTGACAGGCTTTCGCACTCGTTTGTCAAAATTATTCAGACAGGAGAAATTTTTTGGAACGGAAAATCAGTTTTGACAGAATGGATCAGGCGGCCGAATTGTTCGGCAGCTTCGATGAAAACAGCCGCTTGCTGGAAAAGGAATACGGGGTCTCTCTGGTGTTCCGTGACTCGGAGTTGAAGATCACCGGGGAGAACGATGAGAACGTAGACAAAGCGGCCCGCGCCGTGAGGAGCCTGATAACACTCATCGGCAGCGGCCAGTCGCTGACCGAGCAGAATGTGCGGTACTGCATACGCATGGTGGCGGAGGACAGCGAGGCCCAGGTGGTAAAGCTTGCGGGTGACTGCGTCTGCATCACCGCAAAAGGCAAGCCCATCAAGCCCAAAACCGTGGGCCAGCGCACCTACTGCGACAGGATAAGGGACAACACCATCACCATTGGTGTGGGCCCCGCCGGCACGGGCAAGACCTACCTGGCGGTAGCAATGGCGGTTTCGGCCTTCCGGGCTCAGGAGGTCAACCGCATCATTCTCACC
>CAZGLW010000055.1:0-9420 GCA_964525985.1 uncultured Acutalibacter sp.
ACAGATTTCCCGGACGGCGCTGCGCCGCGACAAGGCATTTAAGAACCAGCTTGCCAGCGTCTGGGAGGTGGAAGAAGTCCCCCGGTCCCTGCGGGACAAGGTGGAGAAGACCGTTGGAGAACTGCCTGAGGAACTGGTGGTAAAGGTGCGGCCCATGCGGACCTTCCTGCGAGGGGTGGGCACGGCGGTGTTTTGCTGCGTGTGCCTGTTTGTGGTGCTGTTTATGGTGAATTTTTCGCAGCCCCAGTTTACTGAAAGCCTCCCCGGACTGGGCGGGGTGTTCCGGGACGTCAACCTTAAGTGGCACGAATACCTGGAGTCCCTGCCCACGCCCCAGAGTTCCGCGTCGCCCTCTCCCAGCCCGGAGCCCGCTGGGCAGGATATTCTGGCTGAGGACAACGGCGTGAAGCTGAAAAGCGTCGAGTACCGGGATGGGGAACTGACCGTGACCGGCCAGGTGCCCTATATGGGCCGGATCAGCGAGTATCTGGTGGACTCTTCCAGCCGGGACAGCTTTTCCCGCTTTGGTACTTTTGCAGTTTTCCAACCGGAAAATGCGTCTCCTGTACCGCCTACCGGGATAGTGGACAAAAATACCATGACCAGTTGCGAGCAGGAACTGTCCATATTGGACGTCTGTTCGGAGTTGTCCACAGAAGCGGCCGACGTGACCTGGCAGTTTTACTTATCTGACCAATATTTCCCCGATACCGTAAAGCAGGGGGTCCTCACCCTGTACGAGGGCTCCGCCTGGTACGGCTGTGAAGAGGGCTCGGCGGAGAGGTATGCCGGAAAGCGGGTGATAGCGGAGTTTACTGTGGACCTTTCCGATAAGGAAAAGCCAGATGTATATCCCACCACCCATTACCAGGAGATGGGCCTGCAGAAGATCACCCCGGAGGAATGTCTGAACACCCAGCGGGCGGTATTTCCTGACAGCGGCTGGGTCCCCGGTCAGATGGACGTGGTTTCGCTGAGCGGCTCGGCGCTCTGCTCTCCCCCTGATTATGACACCTACTATAAGATCGTGTTATATGGGGAAGAACCCGCCGGCAGATCTTTGGCATTGAACTGCTATTACGGCGAAGACCTGGTGACCACAGTGCATAACGGAACGGGGGTTTTTCCTGTGGAACGGGGAGATGATTTGGAGGACCACACCTTTTTAGACGAGTATCTGGGCGTCCAGGGCTGGTACGCCGCCGATAACAGCTATTGGACGGAATGGAACACCTCAGAAAGCCGCACGGGGAACTCTTATCGCCGGGTGGTGTTCGCCGTACCTTCGGCTGTGTACCAGATCCGGGATGGGCTGGAAAATGCCCGGTCCCTGCTGAGCGCAAATGGAGGAATAATCCGCTTTGAATTGACCGACGCGGACACCGGGGAAGTGCTGATCCAGGATGTGGAGGCGGATATGCAAAACAGGGCGGACAAGATCCTGCGGGATTGGAGCAGCATTTGCGCGCCGTCGGTTTCTTCCTCGCCCCGGGCCAGTTCCTATCCGGAGGAAAGCGCTGTGGAATCCACCGCAGAGATAGCGACCAGATAGCTTAAAAAACGGCCGCCTGACCCGAAACAGGCGGCCGTTTATCGCCAAACCGGGGGAATTTTCGGAAATGCGGCCTTTGTGATTGTATTTTCCAGACTTTTGTGATAAAATATGGAAAAGATATGGATAAAGCGCCCCAGCCGGGCACGGCAGGCGACTTTCGTGAAGGATGTGTTTCCATGATAACAGGCAGCATGCTTAAAAACGCGGTCATTTCCGGGTCGAACAACATTGCGAAATACAGAAAGCAGGTTGACGAACTGAACATTTTCCCGGTACCCGACGGCGACACGGGTTCCAATATGTCCATGACCATGAACGCTGCGGCCGAGGCCATGCAAAAGCTTCCTGATGCCGCCGGCGTCGGCGAAGCGTCCCGAAAGGCCGCTTCTTCCATGCTCCGGGGGGCCAGAGGCAACTCCGGCGTGATCCTGTCCCTGCTGTTCCGGGGCATTTCCAAAGGTCTGGAGGGAAAGGAAGAGGCGTCTGCCCAGGATCTCATCCACGCGATGGAAATTGGCGTGGAAGCTGCCTACCAGGCCGTAATGAAGCCTACCGAAGGCACGATGCTTACCGTGGCCAGGGTGGCCGCTGAAAAGGGCCGCGCGGCCCTGGAACTGAGCGGTGAGGACGCTGATCCGGTGAACATTTGGGATGCTGCATGTATCGGCGCGGGAGAAGCTTTGGAGAAAACGCCCGAACTGCTGCCCGTTTTAAAGAAGGCCGGCGTGGTAGACGCGGGCGGCCAGGGGCTGTGCCTGATTTTCGAGGGCATACTCAGTGTGTTCCGCAGCGGCATTATCATCGAGTCCGGCATGTCCGAGGAAGAGCGGGCCCAGGACACCGCTGAGTTTTTCCGCAATGTGGCCGCCGAGTTTGACAGCGAGATCAACTTTACCTACTGTACCGAGTTTATTGTGGGCCGCGACCCTGAGATCACAAAGGACCCTCAGGAACTGCGGCTGTTTTTGGAGACAATCGGTGACTGCGTTGTGGTGGTGGACGATGAGGAGATCATCAAAACACATGTGCACACCGAAAACCCCGGCGACGCCCTGCAGGCCGCCCTGCAGTACGGCCAGCTGCTCACTGTAAAAATTGAAAACATGAAGGAGCAGCACCGCAAGGCAGCCGAAGCCAATGAAGAGGCCAAAGCGAAGGCCGCTCCCGTTAAGGAAGAAACGCCCGAAGAGGAAAAGCTTGCCCCCAGGGCCCCCACGGAGGAATTGGGATTTATCTCCGTAGCCGCCGGCGAGGGATTAAAGTCCCTATTTACCGAGTTGGGGTGCAGCGTGGTGGTAAGCGGCGGGCAGACCATGAACCCCAGCACCGAGACAATTTTAGAGGCTGTGCTGGCTACTCCCGCCAAACGGGTCTTCGTCCTGCCCAACAATAAAAATATCATTCTGGCCGCCGAACAGGCTGTGGCCCTGACCACTGACCGGGAAGTGACCGTCATTCCTACCAAGACCATTCCCCAGGGTATTTCCGCTATGCTGGCATTTGACCCTGAAGGTGACCCGGAAGCCAATCAGGAGGCTATGCTCTCCGCCGCCGGCAACGTGGACACCGGCTTGGTCACTTTTGCCGCCCGTGACAGCGAATACGGCGGGTACGCCATCCACAGGGGTGACATTTTGGGCCTTTTGAACGGCAAGCTGGAATATATCGGCGAGGACCCGATAGGGATCTGCGTCAAGGTGGCCAAATCTTTCGTTGACAAGAAGACCTCTTTTATCACCCTGATCTACGGCGAGGGGATCACCGAGGCCCAGGCCGAAGAGGCCAAACGTCAGCTGGCCTCCAGGGTCCACAGCGATGTGGAAATCACCCTGGTAAACGGCGGCCAGCCCGTATACTATTTCATCGTGTCGGTGGAATGAGCCGGACTGAAAAGTCAACAGAGAAACCTTCTCAACGGGGAGGTTTCTTTTTATAGAACCGCTTTATTAAAGCGTACAGGAGCCTGCCATGTCTTCCCTGTTTGAAATGGATATTACCCGATTAAAGGGCGTGGGCCCCAAACGGGCCGCATTGTATAAAAAACTTGGGGTCCCCACAGTGGGTGACCTTTTGCGCCTTTATCCCCGTACTTATGAGGATTGGAGCAGCTGCACACCGGTGAGGGAAACGGTTCTAAACGAGGTGGCCGTAGTCCGGGGTACAGTGCTGCGGGCCCCTTCAGAGCACCGTATAAAGGGAGGCAGGCTGCTGTATAAGACCGCTGTGACAGATGGCGAGTCCGACCTGGAACTCACCTTTTTCAACAACCGCTACATTCCCAATCTGCTGAAAGAAGGAGAGACTTACGTTTTTCGCGGGAAGGTGACCGGCACGTTTCTCAGACGGCAGATGCTGTCGCCTGAATTTCTGCCCCAGGCCAAAAGCAGGGCCATTTTGCCGGTGTACCCGGCCACCCAGGGGCTCACCTCCCGTATGATCGCCAACGCCGTGGAAGAAGCCCTGAAGCTGTTGCCCGAAACGGTGAACGACCCCCTACCCCCTTCATTGCGGAAACAGGAGGAACTGTGCCATTTGGGCTTTGCGCTGGAACACATTCACTTCCCCCAGTCGGGTGAAGAACTGGAAACCGCCCGCCGCAGGCTGATCTTCGAGGAGTTTCTGGTTCTACAACTGGGCCTGTTGCGCATTAAAAACGGCCGGAAGGCGGAGAATCTGCACAGGATACCGAATGTCTTTCCGGAAGGCTTTACAAAGTTGCTGCCATTTTCCATGACCAATGCCCAAAAGAGGGTGGTAACAGAAGCCATAACCGACATGGCCGGGCCCACTCCCATGAACCGGCTGGTCCAGGGGGACGTGGGCAGCGGCAAAACCGCTGTGGCGGCGGCCCTTTGCTGGGCGGTGATTGAGCAGAACATGCAAGCGGCCCTGATGGCCCCCACAGAGATTCTGGCGGCCCAGCATTACGCTTCTCTTTCCCGGCTTTTGGAGCCTGCCGGGGTGAAATGTGCTTTGCTTACAGGTTCCGTCAAGGCGGGGGAACGAAAAAAGCTGTTCGCCATGTTGGCGGCCGGGGAGATCGATCTGCTCATCGGTACCCACGCGCTGATCGGCGGCCAGGTGGAATTTCACGATCTGGGCCTGGTCATCACCGATGAGCAGCACCGGTTCGGGGTAAATCAGCGATCCGCTCTGGCCCGAAAAGGGGCCTCGCCCCATCTGCTGGTCATGAGCGCCACGCCCATTCCCCGGACGCTGGCCCTGATGATCTACGGCGATCTGGATATATCTGTTTTAGATGAATTGCCCCCGGGACGGCAGAAAATTGAGACCTATTTGATAGATTCCGGCAAACGCCAGCGGGCCTTTGGCTATGTGAAAAAGCACCTGCAACAAGGCCGACAGGGCTATCTCATCTGTCCCCTCATCGAGGAAGGGGAAAGCGAGATGATGAGCGTGACCCGTTACGCAGAACTGGTAAAGCAGAGCTTTCCCGGCGTGGAAATCGGGGTGCTGCATGGCAAAATGAAGCCCGGCGAAAAGGAACGGGTCATGGAGGCCTTTTCCGGGGGAGAGATCCAGTTGCTGGTGTCCACAACTGTGGTGGAGGTGGGAGTGGACGTGCCAAACGCTGTTATCATGGTCATTGAAAACGCGGAGCGGTACGGTCTTTCACAACTGCACCAGCTGCGTGGCAGGATCGGCCGGGGGAGCCATCAGTCCACCTGCATTCTCATTTCCGACGCCCAAAACGAAGAAGCCCTGAAACGCCTCAGGCTGTTCCGGGACACCTCGGACGGCTTCCAAATCGCGGAGGCTGATTTAAAATTGCGGGGTCCGGGCGACTTTTTCGGCCGGCGTCAGCACGGCTTGCCCCAGTTGAAGATTGCCGATATGTCTACGGACATGGCGGTGCTGCAAAGGGCCCAAAAGCGGGCGAAGGAATTGCTGCGGGAACAACCGGGAGTGCCGGGCGTCCCCCTGGAGGGGGAAGAATACCGGGGCCTGCGGGCCGAGATCCGCAGGCTGTTCCAAAAGTCCGGCAGCGACGGTGTGGTGCTTTGATGTGAAAAGAAAGAAGGACCGGGATTGCCCCGGTCCTTCTTTTCGCAATATTTATTGTTTAATAACGTCGGCCAGCAGTATGGGCCGATGCTGAGAGTCTGTGTAGGGTTCCCAGGCGGGCAGGTCTTTGCCGTTGGGGTCGCCCGACCTTACAAAGTTTGCCCAATAGGCCGACATAACCTCAGCGAGCTTTCGGTCCTGTTCTTCCCAGGGCCGCCAGCACCGGGGCATGGTTTCGAACACATACCACAGTTCGCTGGAATGGAAAGCGCCCGCGTCGTCGCCGGGAAGCTTGCGGTCGAAGAAATAGAGATAAGCCGGGACCCGGCCCAGCTTTAGCTGGTTCTCGCACCAGCGGGCGCCGCTTTCCTGTAAAAGCTTTCCTCCGCCGATATCGTTGCCGCAGGAGCCAATCATGTACGGGATATCGAGAATATCGCCATTTTCCGCCAGGCTGTCAGTAGAGCCGGGCAGCAACCAGCCGTCCTGGTGAGGAGTCCAACCCAGGCCCATGCCGTTTACGGCGTATGCCCCGTCTCGCAGAATATCCGCCGGCACCTCCCGCAGTTCTTCCAGGTTTTTGGCTCCAACATGCTCCATCAGCCTTTGAGAGATCTCCCAAAGTTTCTCTTTGCCGGGGGTAGTATGCAAGGCCCCCAGCCCGCCGCCGCTTTGCAGAATGGCCCCCCGCACCATGCCTTTCGCCAGTGGGGAAGAGATGATGGATTGCACGCTCATGCACCCGGCGGACTGGCCCGCCAAAGTGATCTTTTCCGGGTCGCCCCCAAAGGCTGAGATGTTTTCCCGCACCCACTTTAAGGCGAAGATCTGGTCCAGGATCCCGTAGTTCCCGGAAACGCCCTCCGGATTTTCCTGTTCCAGGACGGGATGGGCAAAAAATCCGAATACGTTGACCCGGTAATTTATGGTGACAAGAATTACGCCTTTCCCGGCAAAGCCCTCGCCGTCGAATTCCTTCTCGCTTCCGCAGCCGTGAAGAAAGGCCCCGCCGTGGATCCAGAAAAGCACGGGCAGCTTGCTGTCGGGGGTGCAGTCCGCGGGGGTCCAGATATTCAGATACAGGCAGTCCTCACTGCATTCCCCGCTGTCGGGGAGCAGTACGTCGTAAAATTCTTTGGTGTAAAATTCCATTTTGGTCAGGTCGGCCTGGGGGCACCGGGGGCTGAATTTCCGGCAGGGCCGCACACCCTCCCAGGGGGTATGCTCCCGCGGTCGCCGGAAACGCAGGTCTCCCACGGGGGGCTGTGCATAAGGTACGCCGCGGAAAATTACGGTTTTGCCGTCATCGCTTTTCAGACCCTCAACACTTCCCTGTTTTGTCTTGATGATGGTTTCCACTTTCATCGTCCTCCTGTTTGTTTTTTTGTTTTATTTGCAGCTTCTTTTGCCGGCTCCATCGTGTCCAGAGGAACGGGCTCCAGCAAGGGAAGCTTTTCGTCCGCGTCGGGGGGAAGTTCGTTTTCCTTCAGCCTGGGGATAAAACGGAGCACAAATTTCCCTTTGCCCCGTCCCATGATGTAAAACATACCGATAATGGAAAAAACCAGCGCGCCGATAAAGTTTACAAACAAGTCCTTCATGGTGTCATGCAGACCGATATCCAGATAGGCGGGCCAGGATTCCCCGTTGACTACAACACTTTCAATGGGTACGGTGACAGCGGCGTTCTTCCCGTCGGGGTTCAAACTGACGGTAGAGACGACATTTACCCACGTGTCCTTCTGCATATCCATGTGGAAGAAAGTATCCATGCCATATTCAAAAAATTCCCACAACACGCCGATAGTCATGGAGAAGCAGAAGGCCACCACAGCCACAAAAACCGGGGAAAGGCGGACTTTAAATTTGCTGGACCGGTTCAAAATATCCACCATAGCCAGACCGATAGCGGCCATAAGAAAGCCGTTGATGGTATGGAGCATGGTATCCCAAAACGGGAAAATCAGGTAGTACTCCTGAATCTCCCCCAGAATTTCCGCTGAAAAGATGAACAGGAGGATGAGGATCTCCAAAGTGTTTGGCACGTCCACATGAAGGCGGCGCTCTACAAAACTGGGGACCAGGAACAGGATCAATGTGAGAAAGCACAGGAACACATCGTAATAATCCTGGTTAAAAATCTGCAGAACCATAACTACCACGACCAGGAGCCGCAGAATAAAATAGGTAGCGTATAAAACAGGGTGGGCCCGTGCGTCGGCCTTGATCGCGGCGCGGCTTTCGGCCCGGCGCTGCTTTTTCTCTTCCGGGGTAAGCTTTTTCTTTTTTGTTTTCGCCATGAAATGTTCTCCTCCCAATGTTTATTTTATCATGTTTTGGGGCAGGAGAAAAGCCCCACTTTCGCGGGGCCGGTCCGTCAGTTTTTCAGGCTTTGCAGGGGAGCAGGGATTTTTCCGCCCCGGTGGATAAACCCGGCAGGAGAGGCTGTGTTTACTTCCATGACGGGACCGCGGCCCAAGAGGCCGCCAAAGTCCAATTCCTCTCCGGCTTTTTTGCCCACAGCGGGGATCAGCCGGACAGCGGTGGTTTTGGAGTTTACCATGCCGATAGCCATTTCGTCGGCGATAATGCCAGAGATGACTTCCGGGGTGGTGTCGCCGGGAATGGCAATCATGTCCAGGCCCACAGAGCATACGGCCGTCATGGCTTCCAGTTTTGTTAAAGTAAGGCACTTGCTGCGGGCTGCTTCGATCATGCCCGCATCCTCGGTCACGGGGATAAAAGCGCCGGAAAGGCCTCCCACGCTGGAAGAGGCCATAACGCCGCCTTTTTTTACCGCGTCATTTAACAGTGCCAGCGCCGCCGTTGTGCCGTGGGCGCCGCACTGTTCCAGACCCATGCCTTCTAAAATGTAGGCCACACTGTCGCCGATTGCCGGGGTGGGGGCAAGGGACAGATCCACAATGCCGAAGGGCACGCACAGCCGCCGGGACGCCTCCTGCGCTACCAGCTGGCCCATACGGGTGATTTTAAATGCTGTGCGCTTAATCAGTTCGGCGATTTCGGTCAAATTGCAGCCCTCACCGGATTTTTGGATGGCTGCCCGCACCACGCCGGGGCCGGAAACGCCCACGTTGATCACACAGTCGGGCTCGCCGGGGCCGTGGAAAGCGCCGGCCATAAAGGGGTTGTCCTCGGGAGCGTTGCAGAACACCACCAGCTTGGCGGCTCCGATACATTCCCAATCAGCTGTGCGCTGTGCCGTCTCTTTCACAATGCGGCCCATTTTTTCCACAGCGTCCATGTTGATGCCCGCTTTTGTAGAGCCCACGTTTACAGAGGAGCAGACGAATTCCGTCTCGCTCAACGCTTCGGGAATGCTCTCGATGAGGGCATAATCCCCGGGGCCAAAGCCTTTCTGTACCAGAGCGGAGTACCCGCCGATAAAGTTGACACCCACATTCTTTGCGGCCTGATCCAGGGCTTTGGCAAACCGTACGGGAGAACAGGCGGGGCAGGCCCCGGCCAACATGGCAATGGGAGTTACGGAAATACGCTTGTGGATGATGGGGATGCCGTACTGCTTGGAAATATCCTCGCCGGTCTTTACCAGGTTCTCGGCGTACCGGCAAATTTTGTCGTATACCTTTCGGGCGGCCTTTTCCGCGTCCTGATCCGTGCAGTCCAGCAGGGAAATGCCCATAGTGATTGTGCGCACATCCAGGTTTTCGTTATCGATCATCTCAATCGTTTCCAAGATTTCATTTGTGTTCATGGAGTATTCCTTCCTATACTGATGGCTGGATAAAATTTGAAGAAGCAACGCTTTTTGGATTTACGCTTACCGCAATGTTTTGGGGGCTACGCCCACAAAACTT
>CAZGLW010000056.1:0-8482 GCA_964525985.1 uncultured Acutalibacter sp.
TTATTGTTGCCACCCGGTATTTCGGCGGCATCCTGCTGGGAGGCGGTGGGCTGATCCGCGCATACTCCCACACGGCTTCTATTGCTCTGGCGGCGGCGGAGAAGGTTACCATGCGGGAATGTCTGCTTTTTGCCGCGACCTGCGATTATCCTTCTTACGGCAGGGTCCAGGGGGTCGTCCCGGAATGCGGCGGTGTGGTGGACGGCACGGAATTTCTGGAAAACGTCACCATACGGTTCCACGTTGACCCGGCCTGGGCAGGGGTCTTGGAGCGAAAGCTGGCCGATGCTGCTGGCGGAAAATGCATATTGAGGGAAGCAGGGAAAGAATTTTTCGCCTTTTAGCCCGGAAAACCCAAAACTAAAAAAATTTCTGCTTTGTTCAAGTAATTTTCAAAGGAAAAGCGTATATACCATATAGACAAGGCGAAAGGTGGGGGACTGTATGCTGGTACGGGAAAAGACACAGCGGTTGGAGCATGAAACGCTGGCTCCCTGGGCGGCGTTTTCCGATGAGACCAGGGGCCGGGAACGCCCGGAGGAGGAATGCGAACTGCGCACGCCTTTCCAGCGGGACCGGGACAGGATCATCCACTGCAAGTCCTTCCGGCGTTTAAAGCACAAGACACAGGTGTTCCTTGCCCCGGAGGGGGACCATTATCGCACCCGGCTGACCCATACGCTGGAGGTGGCCCAGATTGCCCGGACCATTTCGAGGGCGCTGAGCCTGAACGAGGATCTGACTGAGGCTGTCGCGCTGGGCCATGACCTGGGGCACACTCCATTTGGCCACGCAGGCGAACGGGCGCTGGATGCCCTGGTGCCCGGGGGTTTCCGACATTATGAGCAGAGCGTGCGGGTGGTGGAACGGCTGGAAAAAGAAGGCCGGGGCCTGAACCTTACATACGAGGTGCGAAACGGCATCCTTTGCCACACCTGCGGCGCGGAGGCTGATACAGCCGAGGGCCGCATTGTCCGCTGGGCGGACAAGATTGCCTACATGAACCACGACATCGATGACGCAATCCGGGCCGGCGTCATGGCTGAGGAGGATATCCCCAAAGAGATCACGGACGCGCTGGGGGATTCCAAAACCCGGCGTATCACGTCCCTGATCAAGTCCGTTGTGAATTCCAGTCACGGAATGGATATTGCTATGGACCAGGGGACCTACCAGGCCTTCCAGGCGCTGGACCGGTTTATGTATCAGGCGGTGTATTTAAACGAGTACGCCAAAAAGGAAGAGAAAAAGGTGCCCCATATTATGGAGAGCCTGTACCGGCACTTTCTGGATCCCGACTATCTGCCTGACTACATGAAGCGGATCGCCGAGGAAGAGGGAAAAGAACGGGCGGCCTGCGACTATGTGGCGGGTATGACCGACCATTACGCCGTCAGCTGCTATACAGAGTTGTTTATTCCCAAAGCGTGGAATTTGGAAATTTAATTGTTGGCAACCAGCAATTGGCTGCCAGTTGCCAGGAAGTCTGTTTGTCTTTGGAATCTACCATCTGGGAGGGGGGATTGTTCTGCCGTTTTCACAGGATTTTTTGCGGGAACTGGAAGCCAGGTGCCCCATCGACGAGATAGCCTCCTCTTATGTAAATTTGAAGCGGCGGGGAAAGAACCTTGTCGGGTTGTGCCCGTTCCACAATGAAAAAACCCCTTCCTTCAACATTTACCCGGAAAGCAACTCCTTTTACTGTTTTGGGTGCAATAAGGGCGGCGGCGTTTTTCAATTCGTAATGGGCGTGGAGAACCTGGCCTTTCCCGATGCGGTGCGCTGGCTGGCCCAGCGGGCTGGTATGCAGGTGCCCGAGGACGGAAAGGATGACGGAATGTCCCGGCTGCGTACCCGTGTTTTAGAGATCAACAGGGAGGCGGGCAGGTTTTTTTACCAGACACTTTCCACCCCAGAGGGCAGGCCGGGTCTGGATTACTTGAAAAAGCGCGGTCTGGACGCCCAGACCATCCGACACTTTGGGCTGGGGTATGCCCCTGAAAGCGGCTTTGCCCTGACGGACCACCTGAAAAGCATGGGGTATACTTATTCTGAAATGCAGGCGGCCGATATGACCCGGCTCTCAAAAAACGGCAGCCACTACGACCGTTACCGGGGCAGGGTGATGTTCCCGATTTTTGACCTGCAGGGCAATGTGGTGGCTTTCGGCGGCCGTATCCTGACAGACGGGAAGCCGAAATACATCAACACCTCCGACACGCCTGTTTACCATAAATCCGGCGGCCTGTTCGCCATGAACTTTGCTAAGGATTCGGGCGGCAGGCAGTTGATTTTGGCCGAGGGATATATGGATGTTATCGCCCTGCACAGGGCGGGCTTTACAAACGCGATCGCCTCACTGGGCACATCCCTCACGGAGGAGCAGGCCAGGATGATAAAGCGTTACGCCGACGAGGTCGTGATCTGTTACGATTCGGACGAGGCGGGGCAGCGGGCCACCCAGCGGGCCATTCCCATCCTGAAGGACACAGGCCTGCTGGTGCGGGTGGTTACCGTGCCGGGGAATAAGGACCCTGATGAGTTTATGCGGACTTATGGGGACGAGGGCCCCATCCGCTTTAAGCAGCTGCTGGAGTCCGGCGGCAGCGACACGGAGTATCGGCTTTCCAGTGTCCGCGGCAAATACGACTTGGGAACCGAGGACGGAAAGGTTCGTTACCTGCGGGAGGCCGTGGAAACGGTGCTGGGGCGGCTGGACAGGATGGAGCGGGAAATCTACGCCGGCAAGCTTTCGGAAGAAACGGGGGTAAGCCGGGAGAATGTGCTGGCGGCGGCGGAACGGACGGCCTCCCAGGAGGGAAAGAGAAAACAGCGGGAGGTGGTTCGGTCACAGCAGCAGGTAACGGCAGCAAAATCGACGTTAAACCGGGAGAAGGAGCGGAACCTGAAAACGGCTCTTGCGGAAGAAGGCGTTATCGCCTACCTGTTCCGGCATCAGGACAAGGCGGGAACTTTAAGAGAAAAACTGCCTCCCGAAAAGTTCGTGACGGATTTTAACCGCAGAGTATACGCCATTTTATTGGGTAAAACTATATATGGCGACTTTTCTCTCGCCGGTCTGTCACAGGACTTGACCGGGGAAGAGCTTTCGGAACTTTCCCGTATACTGGCCGAGAGGAAGGACGCTCCGCCCACTTGGGAGGACGTGGAGGAATACAGCAGGATCATCTTGTTGGAAGGCGGTTTCGGCGATCCTCAAAAAATCCGGGACGCCTCGCAGGAGGACCTGAAACGATATTTGGAAGAACTGAAAAAGAAGAAATGAAAGGGAACGGGCAAAAGAAAGGAATGGTACACATGGCGGAGCAAACCGACAAAAAGACAGTCATAAAAGAGTTGATCGATCTGGGGAAAAGCAAGGGCCAGCTGAGTACAAAAGAGATTTTGGACGCTTTAGGCGAGTTGGACTTTGACCCGGAGCATATTGAAAAGTTTTACGATACTCTGGAATCGCAGGGCATTGAGATTATGGATGATTTCGATGACGTCCCAATCGACGACGCGGAACTTGCCAAAGAAGTGGAAGGTGCCGAAACCGACATAGATCCCAGCGCGGCAGCCGACGGCGTTTCCATTGACGATCCGGTAAAGGTGTACCTGAAAGAGATCGGCCGGGTGCCTTTGCTCACTCCCGAAGAAGAGGTGGAACTGGCCGTGCGTATTTCAAACGGCGACGCCGCTGCCAAAAAGCGTCTTTCCGAAGCGAACCTCAGGCTGGTAGTAAGCATCGCCAAGCGGTATTTGGGCCGGGGCATGCAGTTCCTCGACCTCATCCAGGAGGGAAATCTGGGGCTTATCAAAGCTGTGGAAAAATTCGATTACACCAAAGGCTTTAAATTTTCCACCTACGCTACCTGGTGGATCAGGCAGGCCATTACCAGGGCAATTGCCGACCAGGCCCGCACCATCCGCATTCCGGTGCATATGGTGGAGACCATCAATAAGGTGAAAAAGGTGTCCAGCCAGCTTCTCCACGCCAACGGCCATGAACCCGGCGCTGAGGAGATCGCCGCGGAATTGGATATGCCCGTGGAAAAGGTACGGGAGATTATGAGGGTCGCTCAGGAGCCTGTCTCTATGGAAACCCCTATCGGCGAGGAGGAAGACAGCCATTTGGGGGATTTTATTCCCGATTACGACACCCCCGCCCCTGCTGACGTAGCTTCTCATACGCTTCTGCGGGAGACGCTGAACAGTGTGCTGGACTCCTTGACCCCCCGGGAGGAAAAGGTCCTGCGTCTGCGCTTCGGTCTGGAGGACGGCCGGTCCCGCACCCTGGAAGAGGTGGGCAAGGAGTTCAACGTCACCAGAGAGCGCATCCGGCAGATTGAAGCTAAGGCCCTTAGAAAGCTTCGCCACCCCAGCCGCAGCAAGCGGCTGAAGGATTTTCTGGATTAAATCAGACTATTAGGAAAGCAAACAGTTTTCGGCACGATGAAATTGCGGCGCGGGCTTCGTACCGCGGGTTAAATGTAATCTGCCTGTTGCGGAGTAAAAAATGGTTATGACTTTAGAAGCGGACTACGCTGTCCGCATTGTGGAATATCTCACGCAAACTCCCGGCCGCTGTGACGCCAGGACCATCTCGGAGGCAATGGGGGTGCCATTACGGTTCTGCCTGAAGATCCTTCGGGACCTGGTGGCAAAGGGTATGGTGTGCTCCTTTAAGGGGGCCAGAGGGGGCTATACTCTGGCCCGCCCCGCAAGGGACATCACATTGCGGGAGGTGATTGAGTCGGTGGAGGGCCCGTATATGCTAAGCCGCTGCCAAAAGCAGGAGTACAGCTGCGGCCGCTCCCACTGCGGCCTGCACAAGATTTACAAAAAAATTTCCGAGGACGTCCGCAGGGAGCTGGAATCCTATGATTTCGAGACCATCTGCGGGGGAAAAGAAAAATGATATCAGATTATTGAAATCGGAAAAGCCGCGCTTTTATCGTTGGACAGGAGCGCGGCTTTATTTTTGCCGGAAATAAAAAACCTGCCCGACGGCAGGGGACAAGAAACATAAAAAAAAGCCTTGACAGAACCTTTTTTCTGCTATATACTATTATACTGTATCAGAATGGGGTGGAGTGCCCATCACTTCCGAAATGAGTATAGCACAGTTCTAAAAAATAATCAAGAGCTATCCGCAAAAAAAGAAATTTTTTGTTGAGAGTTACCTTTCGGCGGCAATGTCCGGGCGGGATTCAGCCCGGTTCATTATAGAGGAAAGAAATAAAAAAGAAAAGATTGGAGTGGCTGTGCCAAATGGTGAATGTAAAACCTGTAAAATTGGGCAAGAATACTCGAATGAGCTTTTCCAAGATCGAAGAAGTGCTGCAGATGCCGAACCTCATCGAGATCCAAAAGAACTCGTACGAGTGGTTTCTCAACGAGGGATTGAAAGAGGTGTTCGAGGACGTTTCCGGCATTACGGACTTCAACAACAACCTGGTGTTGGATTTTGTAGATTACAAGCTTGACGACAAGCCCAATTACAGTGTGACGGAGTGCAAGGAACGGGACGCCACTTATTCCGCCGCCCTGCGGGTAACGGCCCGCTTGTTAAACAAGGAGACGGGGGAGATCAAGGAGTCGGAGGTCTATATGGGAGACTTCCCCCTTATGACCCCCAGCGGCACATTTGTCATCAATGGTGCCGAACGTGTGGTTGTTTCCCAGTTGGTCCGTTCTCCCGGCGTATATTATAAGATGGACTATGACCGTTCCGGCAAGGAGATGTTTTCTTCCACCATTATCCCCAACCGGGGCGCTTGGCTGGAGTACGAGAACGATGTGAACGATGTGTTCTACGTGCGCATCGACAAGAACAGGAAGATCCCGGTCACCGTGTTCCTCCGCTGCCTGGGTCTTGGTACGGACCAGCAGCTGTTGGACTTTTTCGGCGATGATGACAGGATGCGCGCCACCATTGAAAAAGATACCTGTAAAACTATGGAAGACGCGCTTTTTGAGATTTACCGGAAGCTGCGCCCCAGCGAACCTCCCACCATTGAGAGCGCTCAGGCTCATATTAACGGACTGTTCTTTGACACCCGGAGGTACGATCTTTCCAGGGTGGGCCGCTACAAATATAATAAAAAGCTGAACCTGGAAGGACGCCTGGTAGGGCAGGTGCTGGCCCAGCCCGTTGCCGATCCCTCTACCGGAGAAATGCTGGCAGAGCCCGGCGTTACCGTTACCAAAAAGCTCGCCAGAAGAATGGACGACGCCGGCGTGACCAGGGCTGTGGTAACCGTCAACGACAAGGAGGTCGTTGTACTTTCCAACGGCATGGTAGACGCTTCGAAGTTCGTGTCTTTTGACCCGAAAAAGGAATGCGGCCTGAACGAGCGGGTGCGCTATTCCGTCCTTTCCGAAATTCTGGAGAGCGCCAAGACCGAAGAAGAACAGAAGGCCGCCATGAAGGCCAGAAAGAAGGAACTGATCCCCAACACCATCACCGTAGATGACATTTTCGCTTCCGTCAACTATATGAACTGCTTGGCCGTAGGTTTGGGAGTTACCGACGACATTGACCATTTGGGAAACCGGCGCATCCGTTCTGTGGGCGAACTGCTGCAGAATCAGTTCCGTATCGGGTTTTCCAGATTGGAGAGGGTCATTCGGGAGCGCATGACTTTGCAGGCCCAGGACCAGGAGGCCCTGACTCCACATTCCCTTATCAATATCCGGCCTGTGGTTGCTGCCATTAAAGAGTTTTTCGGGTCCTCGCCCCTTTCCCAGTTTATGGACCAGACCAATCCTTTGGCGGAATTGACCCATAAACGCCGTCTGTCTGCTCTGGGCCCCGGCGGTTTGTCACGTGACCGCGCCAGCTTTGAGGTCCGGGACGTGCATTATACCCATTACGGCCGTATGTGTCCTGTAGAGACCCCAGAAGGCCCCAATATCGGCCTGATCTCCTATCTGGCCACCTTTGCCCGTATCAACGAGTACGGCTTTATCGAGGCGCCTTTCCGCAAGGTGGACAAGAAGACCGGCGTGGTGACCAAAGAAGTTACCTATATGACAGCTGACGTGGAGGACGACTTTGTCGTGGCACAGGCAAACGAGCCTTTGGACGAAGAGGGCCATTTTGTCAACTCTAAAGTGGTTGGCCGGTACCGGGATGAATTCGTTTCTGTAGAGGCGTCACGGGCCGATTACATGGACATTACTCCCCGTATGGTGGTTTCAGTGGCCACAGCCATGATCCCCTTCCTGGAAAACGACGATACAAACCGTGCCCTGATGGGCTCTAACATGCAGCGGCAGGCGGTGCCTCTGCTGAAAACCGAGAGCCCTATTGTAGGCACGGGCATGGAATACAAGGCCGGAGTTGATTCCGGTGTGTGTGTGCTTGCAAAACGGGGCGGCGTGGTCAAGTCCGTCAGCGCCCGGCTGGTGCGGGTCACCGCTGACAACGGCGACATAGACGACTACGAGATCACAAAATTTATGCGTTCCAACCAGAGCACCTGCATCAACCAGGTGCCTGTGGTCGATATCGGCGAGCGTGTAGAAGCGGGTGACGTTATCGCCGACGGTCCCGGCATTAAGAACGGGGAGATCGCCCTGGGCCGCAACGCCCTTATCGGCTTTATGACCTGGGAGGGCTACAACTATGAGGACGCCGTGCTTCTCAACGAGAAAATGGTGAAGAACGACGTTTATACCTCCCTGCATATAGAAGAGTACGAAATGGAATCCCGCGATACCAAGCTTGGGCCTGAGGAAATTACCCGGGATATTCCCAATGTGAACGAGGAGCTTCTGAAGGATCTGGATGACCGGGGCATTATCCGTGTGGGCGCCGACGTCCGTGCAGGAGATATCCTGGTGGGCAAGGTCACTCCAAAGGGTGAGACGGAACTCACCGCTGAGGAACGGCTTTTGCGCGCCATTTTCGGTGAGAAAGCCCGGGAAGTCCGGGATACCTCTCTTCGGGTGCCCCACGGCGAGTACGGCGTGGTGGTGGACGTAAAGGTATTCACCCGGGAAAACAGCAACGACGAGCTTTCTCCCGGCGTTAACAAGGTGGTGCGCTGCTATATCGCCCAAAAGAGGAAAATATCCGTGGGCGACAAGATGGCCGGCCGTCACGGGAACAAAGGCGTTGTGTCCCGTATCCTGCCTGAGGAGGAAATGCCGTTCCTGCCGGATGGCACTCCCCTGGACATCGTCCTGAACCCTCTGGGCGTGCCTTCCCGTATGAATATCGGCCAGGTGCTGGAGGTCCACTTGGGTATGGCCGCCAAAGCGCTTGGCTGGAAGATCATGACCCCCGTATTTGACGGCGCCCACGAAGCCGACATCCGTGAGTGCTTTAAAAAAGCCGGCATCAGCGAGGACGGAAAGTTCTGGCTGCGGGATGGCCGGACCGGCGAGTATTTTGACAACCCCATTACTGTAGGGTACATGTATTATTTAAAGCTTCATCACCTGGTAGACGATAAGATCCACGCCCGTTCCA
>CAZGLW010000056.1:8492-9319 GCA_964525985.1 uncultured Acutalibacter sp.
CTACTGGCCCATACTCTCTGGTCACCCAGCAGCCTCTGGGCGGCAAGGCACAGTTCGGCGGCCAGCGCTTCGGTGAAATGGAAGTATGGGCGCTGGAAGCCTACGGTGCGGCTTACACCCTACAGGAGATACTGACGGTGAAATCTGACGATGTGGTGGGCCGTGTCAAGACTTACGAATCCATTGTGAAGGGACAGAATATTCCCACCCCCGGCATCCCCGAGTCCTTTAAGGTACTCATCAAGGAACTCCAGTCGCTGGGCCTGGATGTAAAGGTCCTGGATAAAGACAATCAGGAGATCGATTTGAAGCAGAACTTCGACGATGACGACGATATGGGCTTTAACCGCGATGATGTGTTCGACGAGGAGAACGTGGCGGACAACCTGGACGGCTACTCTGTTGAAGACGCGGAGGACCTGCTGGACGGCGCCGATGAAGAGGACGAAGAATTTGGCGGCCCGGACGATGAAGGTTTCGACGAGTTTGACAGCGAAGACGACGGCGACTTTGAATAATCGGAGGAGAGAGGAATATGGAATACAATACCTTTGAATCTATCAAGATCGGCCTTGCTTCTCCCGACAAGATCCGAGAGTGGTCATACGGCGAGGTAAAAAAGCCCGAGACCATCAACTACCGCACCTTAAAACCCGAGCGCGACGGCCTGTTCTGCGAGCGCATTTTCGGGCCCACTAAGGATTGGGAGTGCCACTGCGGCAAGTATAAGCGCATCCGCTATAAGGGCAAGATCTGCGACCGCTGCGGCGTAGAGGTCACCCGGGCTAAGGTGCGCCGGGAGCGCATGGGGCATATTGAACTTGCGG
>CAZGLW010000057.1:0-9046 GCA_964525985.1 uncultured Acutalibacter sp.
CCACGTTGTCCAGGCGGGATTCCAGCAAAATCAGCAGGTTGTCACCGGCCTTGCCGGGCATTTTGGTGGCCATTTCGTAATAATGGTGGAACTGGTTTTCCAGCACCCCATAAAAACGGCGGGTCATCTGCTTGGCACGCAGCTGCATACCGTATTCGGAAGTCTTTTTACGGCCCTGTCCGTGCTGGCCAGGCGCGTAAGCCCTGCGGGTGATCGCGCACTTATCTGTGTAGCACCGCTCGCCCTTCAGGAACAGCTTCTGCCCCTCGCGGCGGCACAGCTTGCACACAGCTTCTGTATATCTTGCCATTTTGAGTAACCTCCTATCGGTATTTTACACGCGTCTTCTTTTGGGAGGACGGCATCCGTTATGGGGGATGGGCGTAACGTCTTTGATCATGCTCACGTCCAGGCCGGCGGCCTGTAAGGCGCGGATTGCAGCCTCACGGCCGGCCCCCGGGCCCTTTACATAGACCTCAACAGATTTCATTCCATGCTCCATTGCCAGCTTGGCGGCGGTCTCGGCAGCCGTCTGCGCGGCAAAAGGAGTAGATTTTCTGGAACCCCGGAAACCCAGCTCGCCGGAACTCGCCCAGGAGATCGCGTTGCCTTGTGTATCGGTGATTGTAACGATGGTATTGTTGAAAGTGGACTGGATATGGGCTGCGCCGCGCTCTATATTCTTGCGCTCACGGCGCCTGCGCACCGTACCTTTGGTACCCTTTTGTGCTGCCATAGAAATAATCCCTCCTTACTTCTTCTTGTTGGCCATAGTCTTGCGGGGACCCTTGCGGGTCCGGGCATTGGTTTTGGTGCGCTGCCCCCGGACGGGCAGACCCTTGCGGTGGCGCACTCCGCGGTAGCAGCCAATCTCGATGAGACGCTTGATATCGAAAGCCACATCACGGCGCAGGTCGCCTTCTACATGGCAGTTCTTGTCGATATAGTCCCTCAGCTTGGCGGTGTCGTCTTCGGAGAGGTCGCGGACCCGGATGTCAGGATTCACGCCGGTTTCGGCGCAAATGGTGGTAGCGGTCTTGCGGCCGATCCCGTAGATATAGGTAAGCGCAATTTCGATCCGCTTGTCTCTGGGCAGATCGATGCCGGAAATACGAGCCATTCTGATTCCTTCCTTTCTTTTCGGGGCGCCTGTCCGGCCCCTTTCAGGTTACCGGGCTTAGCCCTGGCGCTGCTTGTGTTTAGGGTTTTCACAGATTACCATGACTTTACCCTTGCGCTTGATGATCTTGCATTTTTCGCACATCTTCTTGACAGAAGGTCTTACTTTCATGAGTGTGTACCTCCTTTTAAGTCTCTGGCTGAATCTTTTTCATTTTGAGCGCCAGGTGATGCGCCCCTTTGTCAGGTCATAGGGAGACATCTCCATCGTGACCTTGTCGCCGGGCAGGATACGGATGAAATTCATCCGCAGCTTCCCGGAAATATGGGCCAGCACCATGTGCCCGTTTTGCAGTTCGACCTGGAACGTGGCGTTTGGCAAGGCCTCTTTTACAACGCCTTGCACTTCAATTACGTCCTGCTTAGACATACTACAAAAACCTCGCTTTACGTTTTTTCCGCTTTCGCCTGAAAAGGACGAAGGGCGGTCCGTATTTGTCGATTGGTTTTCAAAGCTTCCTCAGGCAGCGTCATCTCCGTGAGGGCCAGGTGAAAAATCTTTTTCTTCTTTGGCCTCTCCAGGGGCCGTCTCTTTCCGTCGCACACAAAAGCATAGGGGGAAGAAACGGCCAACACTGTCAGGAACCAGCCTTTATCACGGCCGGCGGTGGACCGCACCACCTGGCCCCGCCGCGGCGCCACAGACCGCCTCAATCCAGGGCCGTCAAAATGACGGGCCCTTCCGGGGTGATGGCGACGGTGTGCTCGAAATGAGCGGAAAGGCTTCCGTCCCTGGTCACGGTGGTCCAGCCATCCGGCAGGATTTTGACCGCGCTGCCGCCCATGTTGATCATGGGCTCTATCGCGATGGTCATACCCGGCAGCAGCCTTGCGCCCCTGCCGGGGGTGCCGTAATTGGGAACGCTTGGGTCTTCGTGCATCTTCGCACCTACTCCGTGGCCGACAAATTCTCGTACCACCGAGTAATTGCGAGCTTCGGCATACGTCTGCACCGCGTGGCCAATATCGCCGACGCGGTTCCCGGGCCGGGCCTGCTCGATACCGAGATACAGGCACTGCTCGGTGGCGTCCAGGAGAGCCTGCGCCTCCCCGCTGATCTCTCCGCAGGGGAAGGTCCAGGCATTATCGGCATGGAAGCCTTGAAAACAGGCCACCAAGTCAATCTCAACGATGTCTCCCTTTTTCAGGATGTTGTTCTTGGACGGTATGCCGTGGATGACCACGTCGTTTACAGAAATACATGTGCTGTTGGGATAGCCTTCATAGCCCAGTTCACTGGGAATTGCCCCTGATTTCTCGATATACTCCCGGGCAATCCTGTCGATCTCCCATGTGGAGACTCCGGGCTCGACGGCTTCGCCGGCAAGCCTTAGTGCTTTTTGCGCGATCCTGCCGGCCTTTCTCATGATGGAAAGCTCCCGGCTGGTCTTCAGCACGATCATGTCAGATCCTCCAAAGCTTCCAGCGTCAGGCGGGTGGTGTCTTCCACCTTTTCCTGCCCATGTACCACCAGCAACTTGCCCTGTTTACTGTAAAACTCTTTCAGGGGCTCTGTCTGGCTATGATAGACTTCCAGACGTTCTTTCACTGTATCAGGATGGTCATCCTTGCGCTGAACGAGGGTGCCGCCGCAGTTGTCGCATTTTCCTTCCACCCTGGGCTGTTTGTACAGCACATGGTAGGAGGAACCGCACTTTTCGCAGACACGGCGTCCGGACATACGGGTGACAATATCTTCGTCGGGCACTTCGATGTCAAGCACCGCGTCGATACCGGCCCCCATAGCGTCCAGAGCCTCGGCCTGGGGAATGGTCCTGGGAAAACCGTCTAATATGAAGCCGTTCTCACAATCCGGCTCTTTAATACGGTCTTTGATGATGCCGATGAGTATTTTGTCGGGCACCAGCTGGCCGCTTTCCATATAAGACTTGGCTTTCAGTCCCATTTCCGTGCCGTTCTTCAGCGCTTCACGGAGGATGTTCCCCGTGGAAATAGTGGGAATGTTTTTCTTCTGGCAGATAATCTCCGCCTGGGTGCCTTTACCAGCGCCTGGGGCGCCTAAAAGGATCAGTTTCATACCGCTCTTCTCCTTTCTCAGTCAAGGAAACCCTTGTAATGACGCATCATCATCTGGCTTTCCATCTGCTTTACGGTCTCAAGAGCCACACCTACGATAATAATGACAGATGTGCCGCCCAAAGACAGTCCGCTCATACCAGTCACGTTTGTATATAAGATCGGTACCAGCGCCACAAAAGCCAGGAACAGAGCGCCAATCAGGGTAACTTTGGAAAGAATCTTTGCGATAAAGTCCGCTGTAGGCTTGCCAGGACGGATACCGGGGATGGTTCCGTTGCTCTGGCGGAGATTATTGGCCATTTCCAGCGGATTATACTGGATGGACATATAGAAGTAGGCAAACACGATAATCAACAGGAAATACAGGACCATGTAGACCCATCCGGTCTGCTCGAAAGCCGCAAAGAAGCTGGCCCAGAAGGTCCCGTCAGCCGGCTTCACAAAGAAGTGTATGAACTGGGGGATAAACAGGATGGAACTGGCGAAGATAATGGGCATTACGCCGCTCATGGCTACCTTTACAGGCAGAAAAGTGCTCTGCCCGCCGTACATTTTCCGGCCAACCACCTTTTTGGCATACTGTACCGGGATGCGGCGCTCGGCCTCGTTCATGAAAACGATGACCCAGATGACCGCCAGGAACAGCACGATAAACAGGGGAGCCAGCACCAGATAGGCGCCGTTGGTAGAGGGGCTTTCCAGACCCAGTTGGAAGTATTGCCACACTGTGCTAAAGGTGACGGGAAGACGGGCAACGATACCGGCAAACAGGATGATGGAAATGCCGTTGCCAATCCCCTTGTCGTTGATCTGCTCACCCATCCACATAATCAGAGCGGTGCCTGCCGTAAAGGCCAGCACGATAATGCAGGCAACAAACACGCCGGTAAAGCCGTCGGTGTACTTGACGATGCTGTTATTCCTCAGATAGAAGTAATAGGCCACGCCCTGGATCAGCCCCAGTAAAACCGTAACATACCGGGTAATGGTCCCGATCTTCTTCCGCCCTTCCTCCCCTTCTTTGGAGAGCCTCTCCAGGGGCGGAATGGCAATGGTCAGCAGCTGCATAATAATCGAACTGTTGATATAGGGCGTAATGCCCATTGCAAACAGGGACGCATATGAGAAAGCGCCGCCGGTGAGCATGTTGATATAGCCCAAAGCTGTATTTTCGCCGGCCTCCTGCATCAGGGTCGCCAGGCTCGAAGCGTCCAGGAACGGCACAGGAATCACAGAGCCGAAACGGAACACAATGATAATCAGCAGTGTATATAAGATCTTTTTACGCAGGTCGGGAATGCGCCAGGCGTTTTTGATCGTGTTAAACAACTCAGATCACCTCGGCCTTTCCACCGGCGGCCTCGATCTTTGCTTTCGCCGCTTCGGAAAAAGCAGTGGCCTTCACGGTCAACTTTTTCTTCAGTTCGCCGTTGGAAAGGATCTTTATGCCGTCGCAGTTTTTCTTGACAACACCGGCCTCGCGCAGCGCTGCTGTGTCAACCACTGCTCCGTCTTCGAACCTGTTGAGGGTCCCAACATTGACAGAGACGATCTCATCGGCAAAGATATTGTTGAAGCCCCTCTTGGGGATTCTTCTCTGCAGAGGCATCTGGCCGCCTTCAAAGCCGGGCCGCATGCCGTGCCCTGCCCTGGCTTTCTGGCCCTTGTGGCCCTTGCCGGCGGTTTTGCCGGTACCGGAGCCGTAACCTCTGCCAATACGCTTGCGCTCCTGTGTGGAGCCAGGCGTAGCTGTCAGCTGATTGAGCTTCATTGTTACGCACCTCCTTGAACTTATTTGCTTACCTCGATCAGATGGCCGATCTTCTTCAGCTTGCCCTGAGTCTGGGCATTATCCGGCTGCTCGGCCTTGTCGCCCACCTTTTTAAGACCCAGAGAATGGGCGGTGGCGACCTGGTCCTTCCTGCTGCCGATCAGGCTTTTCTTTAAAGTGATAGTCACTGTTGCGGCCTCCTATCAAAGAATTTCTTGCGCGGACTTGCCGCGGACAGCCGCGACCTCCTCGGCGGTGCGCAGTTGGGTCAAGCCCTCCATTGTGGCGCGCACAACATTACAGGGGTTCTTGGAACGCAGGGCTTTGGCGCGAATGTCTTTGATTCCGGCGCTTTCAACCACAGCGCGGACAGGGCCGCCGGCGATAACGCCGGTACCGGGAGCGGCGGGTTTTAAGATGACCCTGCCGGCACCGAACTCTCCGATAATCTCATGCGGAATGGTAGAACCACGCAGAGAGATCTTAGTCAGGTTCTTTTTCGCGTCTTCAATACCCTTGCGGATGGCATCCGGAACTTCGGCGGCCTTGCCGATACCGAATCCTACGGTGCCCTCGCCGTCGCCCACGACCACCAGAGCGGAGAATTTCATGATGCGGCCGCCTTTTACGGTCTTGGATACGCGGTTGATGGCAACCACGCGTTCCTGCATATCCATTGTGGATGCGTCAATTTCTCTAGCCAAAATTTATTCCTCCTTCTTAGAAGTTGAGGCCGCCCTCGCGGGCGCCTTCGGCCAGCTCTTTGACGCGGCCGTGGAAGATATAGCCTCCGCGGTCGAAGACCACGTCGGTAATGCCCTTTTCCGCAGCCCTCTGCGCAATCATCTTGCCGACCTCACGGGCGGCTTCTTTGTTGCCGCCGTTGCCGCTGAAGTTTTTATCCAGAGTGGAGGCGGCGCAAAGGGTATGACCCGCCGCATCATCTATAATCTGAGCGTAGATGTTTGCGGAGGAGCGAAAAACATTCAGGCGTGGACAATCTGCCGTGCCTGAGATCTTGCCGCGCACCCTCTTGTGGCGGCGAAGCCTTGCCTTATTCGTATCAGGTTTATTGACCATTTTATCTCACTCCTTTAACCTTTAGCGCCCTTGCCGGCCTTGCCTTCCTTATGGCGCACATACTCGCCGGCATAGCGGATGCCCTTGCCCTTATAGGGTTCGGGAGGCCGCTTCTCGCGGACTTCCGCTGCAAACTGGCCTACCCTCTGTTTGTCGATACCGGAAATCACGATCGTGTTCGGATTGGGAGCATCGATCTTGATATCCTCAGTATCGGAAACCGTTACCTGATGGGAAAAGCCCAAATTCATTACCAGGTCTTTGCCCTGTTTCTGCACACGGTAACCAACGCCCTGCACCTCCAGGGTTTTGGAGAAGCCCTCGGTAACGCCCACCACCATGTTGTGGATCAGCGTTCTGGTGAGGCCGTGGAGAGAGCGGGAATCCTTCTCATCGTCAGGACGGGTGACGAGCACCTCGTTTCCCTCTGTCTTCACAGTCATCTTCGGGTTAAAGGTCTGGGTCAGCGTGCCTTTGGGACCCTTGACCGTCACTTCGCTGCCGTTTACCTTCACGTCAACGCCAGCGGGAATATTTATGGGTTTTCTTCCAATTCTCGACATTTCGCCGCACCCCCTTTTTTACCAAATGAACGCCAGCACTTCGCCGCCGACGTTTTCTTTTCTTGCTGCCCGGTCGGTCATGATCCCCTTAGATGTAGAGATGATGGCCACGCCCAGGCCCTTCATGACCTTAGGCAACTCTTCCGCGCTGGAATAGATGCGCAGACCGGGCTTTGAGACCCTTTTCAGGCCCTTAATCACCGGAGTTTTATCCGCGGTGTATTTCAGGGTAATTGTAATCACACCCTGCTTGTTGTCCTCCGTAACGGCAAAGCCCTTCACATACCCCTCATCAACAAGAATCTGGCAGATAGCCTTCTTCATGTTGGAAGCGGGGACCTCTACGGTATCATGCTTTGCGGACTGCGCGTTGCGGATACGGGTCAGCAGATCGGCGATTGTATCTGTAACTTGCATGACTTATACCTCCTTATGGTTTTACCAGCTTGCCTTCTTCACTCCGGGGATCTCGCCCTTGTAAGCAAGTTCCCGGAAGCAGATGCGGCAAATGCCGAACTTCCGAAGGTAGGCATGCGGCCTGCCGCAAATTTTGCAGCGGTTGTATTCCCTGGTAGAATACTTCTGAGGTCTCTTCTGTTTGACTTTCATAGACGTTTTGGCCACGTTTTCGTCCCTCCTTATCTCGTAAACGGAGCGCCCATGAGAGAAAGGAACTCCCGGGCCTCTTCGTCGGTTTTCGCAGTGGTGACAAAGCAGATATCCATGCCCCGAACCTTGTCTACCTTATCGTAGTCGATCTCGGGGAAGATCAACTGCTCACGGATACCCATGTTGTAATTGCCCCTTCCGTCAAAAGAATTGGGGTTAATGCCGCGAAAGTCACGGACGCGCGGCAGAGCCACGTTGAAAAGCCTGTCGAGAAATTCGTACATCCGGTCGCCCCGGAGAGTGACCTTTACACCGATAGGCATGCCCTCGCGCACTTTAAAGTTTGCCACGCTCTTCTTAGCCTTGCAGACTTGGGGCTTCTGGCCGGTAATGGCGGCCAGGTCGCCGCTGATGGAGTCAATGGCTTTGGCGTTTTCTTTGGCTTCTCCGGCGCCCACATTGACAACGATCTTGTCAAGCTTGGGAATCTGCATCACGCTCTTGTAGCCAAACTTTTTCATCAGAGCGGGAGCCACTTCTTCTTTGTAGAACTCTTTCATTCTTGCCATCTGTTTCTTCCTCCTTACAGCGACTCGCCGCACTTTTTGCAAATGCGCTCTTTTGTGCCGTCCTGCAGGACCTTATGCCCTACACGGGTGGGCTTTCCGCAGCGGGGGCAAACCACCTGCACCTTGCAGGCGTAGATGGCGGACTCGGCTTTGATAATGCCGCCGGGCTCTCCCATCCTTTTGGGCTTTACGTGCTTCTGCACGAAGTTGGCGTTCTCTACGATGACCTTGCCCTCTTTGGGGCTTACCTGCATGACCTTCCCCTTTTTGCCGCGGTCCTTGCCGCTGAGGATGACCACAGTGTCACCGCTTTTCACATGGATCTTGTTACTCATTGCCATCCACCTCCATCAAAGCACTTCGGGGGCCAGAGACAGGATCTTCAAATATTCCTTGTCTCGAAGCTCTCTGGCCACGGGCCCAAAGATACGGGTGCCCCTGGGGTTCTTGTCGTCACGGATGATAACGGCGGCATTCTCGTCAAAGCGGATATAAGTGCCGTCGCTGCGGCGAACGCCGGAAGAGGTCCTTACGATGACCGCCTTCACCACTTCGCCTTTTTTTACCACGCCGCCGGGTGCTGCCTTTTTTACTGAAGCAACCACCACGTCGCCGATATTGGCATACCTTCTGCCGGTGCCGCCCAGCACGCGGATACACATGAGTTCCTTCGCGCCGGTGTTGTCGGCAACCTTGAGGTAAGTCTGCTGCTGAATCACAGTGCGTTCCTCCTTTGTTTCAAAGCCAAATTACTTGGCCTTCTCGATGATCTCAACCAGGCGCCATCTCTTGTCCTTAGAAAGAGGACGGGTCTCCATAATGCGCACGCGGTCGCCCACATTGCATTCGTTATTCTCGTCGTGAGCCTTGCGCTTCACTGTGCGCTTGATGACCTTATTGTAGATCGGATGCTTTACGCTGTCCTGGATAGCGACGACTACGGTCTTGTCCATCTTGTTGCTGACCACGCGGCCGACAGCCGTTTTTCTCATGTTCCTATCTTCGCTCATTTGTCAATCCTCCCTTTCCTTAAGCGTTCTCGGCGTTCAGCTCGTTCTCGCGGATCACCGTTTTTACGCGGGCGATATCCTTTTTTACGGCCGAGATGCGCATGGGGTTATCGAGCTGATTGATAGCGAGCTGGAAACGAAGGTTGAAAAGCTCCGCCTTGAGGTCGCTCAATTTGCTGTTCAGCTCTTCGGCTGTCAATTCTCTTATCTCTGAAGCTTTCATGA
>CAZGLW010000058.1:0-9026 GCA_964525985.1 uncultured Acutalibacter sp.
CCCGGAGCTTGACGTATACATGGATAGTCTGGAAAGGGCGATTACACAGTGCGAGGATACCTATTTTTATGACATTGAGGATGTCGGTGAAACTGTGCGGTACAATGCCCGCATGGGCGAAGCGGCCCAAAACCTGGCGGACCGGCTGGAAACATTGGAACTTTCCGAAAAGGACGCGAAATATCCCAGACAGCTGATCTCCGAAATGGAATCGGAACAGGACAAGATTGAGCGCAGCAGCTTTAACGACGCTGTGCTGGAGTACAACCGGCAGCGGGAAAAGTTCCCAGCCAGCGTCCTGGCACCCATTTCCGGTGTAAAAGAGATCGTCCCATTTGGCGCGGGCAGCGGAGGCTCTGACAGCGGCTCCGCATCCCTCGCTGAAAAAAAGTAACGCAGCGCTGACCTTCTAATTGTGCAATTTCGTTTTTCCCGAGAGGAACCATTTATGAAAAAACATCTTCGAAATCTGTCTGCCCTTTTTATTACCGCCATCCTGGCGGTTTCTTTCCTTTCCCTTACAGCCCTGGCCTCTGTGCCCGACCGTCCCTCGAACCAGTATGTGCTGGACAGCGCGGGAGTGCTCAGTGAGGAAACAGAAAAAGAGATCATCTCAGAGAACCAAAAGCTTTTTAAAGAAACTGGCGCCGAAATCGTAGTGGCCGCTGTGGACTTCCTTGACGGCGAAGACATCGACGACTATGTGTACAATATGTTCAACACCTGGGGTGTTGGCTCTGCGGAGCGGAATAATGGTATTCTGCTGGTGCTTGCCGTTGCGGAGGACAACTATTATGTCCAGGCGGGCTACGGGATAGAGGACTATTTTGATTCCAAATTTCAGGGCCTTTTAGACGAGTATTTAGAACCCGACTTTGCTGCGGGCGATTACGACGCCGGTGTTAAAAAGTTTTTCTCCGCGGTGCTGGATGAGATGGAGTCATACTACCGCGACTATGAGGACGAGTATACTCAGGGGAATTTTAATCAGGGCGGTTCCAATTACAATTACGACAACTATGACGATTACGGCTATGATGACAGCTTTTCCTTTGGCAGTCTGTTTTCACGGATTGTTGGAATAGTTGTCCGTGTTGTGATCATTATGGTAATCGTGGTTGTCTTTATTGCCATAATCCGGGCCATTACCCACGGCGGTAGAGGCGGTCACAGCGGCGGCAGCGGCGGCGGGTTTTGGACCGGCATGTTCCTGGGCAATATGATCGGTAACCGGCGCAGACGCTGGTACGGCGCGCCTCCGCCTCCGGGCGGATCCCGCCCCGGTTCCCAGCCGCCCAGAGGGAACAGTGGTTTTGGCAGGCCCGGCGGCCACTCCGGCGGGTTCACCGGCGGGGGCCGTTCCAACGGCGGCGGCTCCGGGCGCGGCGGCGGTTTTAGCAGCGGCGGCGGTTCCCGGGGCGGCGGAGCCGGGCGCAGATGAAAAGTGTTTTTCTGCGATCCGGACGGTAAAAGCGCAAATACCGGCGCATTATTGAAAGCGCCCGTACCCGCTGGAATGCTTAGTTTTTCCAATAAATTTGGCCCCGCTCCCTATAAGCGGGGCCTTCCTTTTTCCTGAAATGATTATTCTATCACAACCAGAGGTTTGATCAGATCTCTGGGCTTGTCCTTCATCAGCATCAACGCGGGCTCCACATTTTCCAAACCCTTAAACCTGTGGGTAATGAGCCTTTCCGGATGGATTCGGTTTGTCATAACCAGCCGGGCCAGCTTTTCGGAGCGGAGACGGCCGCCGGGCATCAAACCTCCGGCAATTTGCTTGTGCCCCATGCCGCAGCCCCATTCTATGCGGGGTATCTTAACATAATCGCCCCCGCCCAGGTAGTTGACATTGCCAATCTTACCACCGGCTTTCAGCATACGGACAGCCTGTTCAAAGGTATCATTGCCGCCGCCGGCAATAATGATCTTGTCAACAAATCCACGGTTCAGATCCGTGATCTGCTCTGCAATATCGCCGTCGCGGTAATTGACAACATGAGTGGCGCCGAACTCCACAGCCAGGTCAGCGCAATTCTTCCTGGAACCGACAGCGTAGATGTTGGCGGCGCCCCGGAGAACGGCGGCCGCTACAGACATCAGGCCCACAGGACCGATGCCGATAACGGCTACATTGTCACCGTACTGGATATCGGCAAGTTCCGCACCGTGAAAGCCTGTGGGGACCATGTCGGCTATCATACAGGCGGCGCCCATATCTATGCCTTCAGGCAGATGGGCCAGGTTACCGTCAGCATCGTTTACATGGAAATACTCGGCAAAAACACCGTCTTTAAAGTTGGAAAACTTCCAGCCGGCCAGCATGCCGCCGCTGTGCATAGCGTAGCCCTCCTGTGAAGCGTAGGCGTTCCAGTCGGGGGTGATAGCGGAAACCAGAACCTTGTCCCCCCGCTTAAAGTCCTTTACCAGAGAACCGACCTCCACCACCTCGCCTACAGCTTCATGTCCAAGAATCATATTCTTGCGGTCGCCGAGAGCCCCCGCCCAAACAGTATGCACATCAGAAGTGCAGGGAGCCAGAGCAAGTGGCTTGCAAATCGCGTCCGTTGGGCCGCAGACCGGGACCTCTTTTTCTATCCAGCCAGTAGCGCCAATCTTCAACATCGCAAAACCTTTCATGATAAAACCTCCTGTTTATGTGTATTCGCAGACGCCGGCAACCGGCGCTGCTTTTACATTGATAGGATATACTGAAATGTCAAAAAAACAATGGGATTTTAAAACTTTTTACCCTCTGCGGTCTTGTAAATCGGGCTTTGATCATGTTGGCGCGCCAATCGTCTGTCTGCCGGACAAAAAGAACGGCCAAAAAGCGAACTGCCGAAAATATAAAAACGGGCGGCCTGAAGGGATATTCCTCAGGGCCGCCCGCTTACTTATACATATTTATCTGGTCTTTTTGTATTTCTCCGTCCTCTCGTCGCGAATGGGGCCGGACCAGTTCAGGCCAAAAGCAAAGTCGTAGGTGTTACCGCATTCGTCGGTATAGGGCGTCATGTCAAAAGGCACGTCCTCCATCTGGGTCTCCACCGTGTCCATGTCCCTGGGAATTTGCACCGGCAGCAAGGCACTGGGTTCATGCTCTCCGGTAAGGATCTCCAAAATCGCCTGGGACTGGACGCCAAAATGGGCCAGAATCGCCCCGGCGCTTTTTTCAAACTCGGCGGGAACCAGGGGTTTGTCCAATTCCGCCACCACAATGACAGGCTTTTCCCCCATGCGCCTTTTGGTCTCCAGAATATTATCCAGGTCCCGCTCGTTGGCAGCTTTTACGGTTTTTCCCCTGTAGCTTCTGTCCGCAAAATCTTCGTGGGGGTCGCCGCCGGCAATGCTGTGCTCTCTGGCGTTTTTTGCCGTGTAGGGCCTAAATTGCAGGCTTACCGGCAAATAGCCGTTCCCGCCTCTTTCCCGATCTTGGGCCTCGTATGGGTTTGTAATGGGCGTGGAAATAAACACCAGTCCGACGTCGGCTTCCTCCGGAGTATCCACCACTGTAAAGAATTTTTTCAGCAGTTCTTCTGGCACGGGCTCAAAATCCCTTGCGGGGCCCATCATGCGGAAAAACGTCATGGTCTCGTCGATATGGCGCTTGGGCACAAAAACTTTAACACCCTTTTCCAGCGGCAGAAGGGAATCTTTATTTTTCAGCAGGATCACAGACTTTAGCTGGGCCTCATATCCCTCCCTGCAGAATTTCTCACAGCCCACTGTGGCGCTGCTTTCCTCCGGGTCAAGATAGGGGTTTTCGAACAGACCGCAGCGGAATGCGTTCTTTAACAGCCGCGCGGCGGATTCCTCGAACCGCTTCCGCATGACTTGCTCTCCGTATCTTTCGCAGCCCAGCCTGTATGCCTCAATGACGGGGGCCGCGTCAGAGTTGCCGCCGAACTGGTCTGCGCCGCTCATCAGAACGCGCAGGTGACGTTCTGCCTGGGATGCGCTTTCCATACCCCAGCACTTCCCCTCAAAGCCCTCAGCCCCGGAAACATCGCCGGTAACGCCCCAGTCGGTACATACTACCCCGTCATAGCCGTACTTTTCCCGGAGCAAGTCCCTTATAATATACTCACTGTAGGCGTTGCCCACATTTTCGCCGTTTTTCTTATCCTGGCCCCAGGGCACGCAGTAATAGGGCATTACGGCGGAGGCCTTACCGGTGGGGCCGTCCAGCCGGAAGGCCCCCTCTAAAAATGGTTTTAGGTGTTCTTCAAAATTGTTCCCCGGGTAAACGGCGTATTTTCCCCAGGCATAATGGGCGTCCCGGCCACCCTCGCAGGTGCCGCCGCCGGGCCAGTGCTTGGTCATGGCATTCACGCTGTCCTTTCCCCAGCCATCTTTTTCCCCCTGGGTTGTCTGCATACCGTCGCAGTATGCCCGGGCCATGTCGGCGGAAAGCCCCGAGTGCTCGCCAAAGGTGTCGCCGAACCGCATCCAGCGGGGCTCTGTAGACAGGTCGATTTGAGGGGAAAGGGCCGTTGCGATACCCAGGGCCCGGTATTCCTTTGAGGCCACCTCGCCAAATCGTTTGCACAACTCCGGTGAAAAGGTAGCGCTCATGCCCAGACCCTCGGGCCATTTGGAAACATCCGCTCCGGCGCCGCCCTTATACTCTGCCCCGGAGGTCTGGGCCCCGTGGCGTGGGTCACTGCTGGTATTGACTGGAATTCCCCAGGGCAGGCTCTCTGCCAGGGCCTGCATTTCATTGTTCCACCTGGCGGCGGTACCGGCGTTTTCCAGGCCGGTGGCCAGCACGTGGCGGATGTTATCGTGGGACAGGAACTCCTTCTGTTGGTCAGTAAGTTCCCAGGGCTTTGCGCCGCTTTCCGGAAAAGACCTGCCGCCGTAGGTCCCGGGGAATGGGCCGGCCGGGGGTGCGGGCACCATCTGGTGGGGGGAGTACAGCATCAGTCCGGCAATCTGTTCCACAGTCAGCCGTGAGGCCAGGTCTTTTGCCCGTTCTTCGGGGGAAAGTCTCCAGTCCTCATATGGAAGCAGCTTTCCTTCTTTAGCCAGGTCTTTAAAATACAGGCCGTCCCGCTCCAGCACCTTCACCCCGGAGTCCGTAGAAAAACCCAGGTCTGGGCCGTTTTCGTTTTTCACTACGGCAAATCTGCCGTCTTCTGACAGTTTTTTCTTCATCACGCTCTTCCTTTCACCCTTAGAGGCTCCTTTTCGCCTCTGCTTTTATACTGTTTATTGTATCGGCGGCAATAAGGAAAGTCAAGCTGTTACTGTTTTGCGATGTGATTGTACCCCACACAGGGCCCTTCGCCCCTTCCCCGCGTTCGACAACCCCGCTCAAAAACAGCGGAGCAGCGCCACAGCATTCGGTGCTGTGGTGCGGGACGTGGAATGCCTGACTGCTTCCCCCGGAGGTGGAAAGTCTTGACCCTTTTTGCAAACGGGTGTATACTGTGCCCGACACAGGTCAAAAGGAGGATCATAACCATGCTTTTATCCACACAGACAGATGTTTTAGGGCAGCGTCACGGAGACGAGCAGGCCATCCGTCTGCTGGCAGAGACCGGCTTTGACGCCTTTGATTTCAGCTTTTTCCAGATGTTTTCAAAACAGGACTACTGGGCCAATCTCCCCGGCTTTCGGGAAGAGGCCGCCCGTCTGCGGGCGGTCGCGGACCAATGCGGCATTGCATGCAACCAGGCACACGCCCCCTTTGCTTCCAGCACCGGTGAACCCGGCAGGGACGAGGAAATTTTCGCGGCAATCGTCCGGTCTATAGAGGCCGCCGCCATTTTGGGCGCTAAAAATATTGTGGTACACCCCTGCCAGCACCTGCCCTACGTCACCCACGCAAAGCAGCTGAAAGAAATCAACATGGCCTTTTACCGCCGGCTTATCCCCTACTGCGAAAAATTCGGCATTAGGGTGGCGGCGGAGAACATGTGGCAGTGGAACAAACCCGCCGGGCGTATCGTCGACAGCACCTGCTCACGGCCGGAAGAATTCTGCGACTATCTGGATACTTTGAACAGCCCCTGGATCGTGGGCTGTCTCGATGTGGGACACACAGCCCTGACCGACGAGGACTTGGGCCATTTTGTGCGAACTCTGGGCAGGAGCCGTTTGCAGGCCCTGCATGTGCATGACAATGACCTGGACCGGGACAGTCACACCCTGCCCTTCACCATGAAGATCGACTTTGCAGCCCTCACCTCCAGTCTGGCGGAAATTGGCTATGAAGGCGACTTCACCTTTGAAGCGGACGAATTCCTGCGGCACATGCCCCAGGAACTTGAGCCTGACGCGCTGGGCCTTATGCACAAGGTGGGCAGGTATCTGGTCTCACAGATACGGCAGACAAAATAAAACAGCATGAAAAAGCGCTCCCGGAGGGACCCCTCGGGGAGCGCTTTTTTATGTCCTTCAGGCGAAGGGGTTTTCGCTTTTGTAAAGCATACCTTTGGGCTGGTTAAAGCCGATATCCTGCACACCCAGATATTTGAATACCTCGAACAGGGGCTTGCCGTAATGGCCAAAGGCCACAGCCCCGTGATGGGGGAAGTTCTTCTCGATGAGCACATGTCGGTAGAACCGGCCCATTTCGGGAATGGCAAACACGCCGATGCCGCCAAATGACCTGGCGTTCACAGGCAGAATCTCGCCCTGAGCCACATAAGCCCGCAGCTGGGAATCGGCGGTGCTTTGCAGCCGGTAGAAGGTGATGTCGCCGGGGACCAGGTTGCCCTCCAGGGTGCCCTGAGTCACCTCTTCGGGCAGAGTGCGGGCCATAATGCGCTGGAAATTCATGGTGGGGCCGCACACTTTTTTGGAGCAGGTGTTGCCGCAGTGAAAGCCCATAAAGGTATCGCTCAGGCTGTAGGGGTACTTGCCCTCTATCTCGGCCCTGTACATATCTTTTGGAACGGTATTGTTGATGTCCAGCAAAGTCACCGCGTCACCGCTGACGCACGCGCCGATGTACTCGCTTAAAGTGCCGTAGATGTCCACCTCGCAGGAAACCGGGACGCCCCGGCCGGTCAGGCGGGAATTGACATAGCAGGGCACGAAGCCGAACTGGGTCTGGAACGCGGGCCAGCACTTGCCGGTAAGGGTGACAAACCGGCGGTACCCCCTGTGCTCCTCCACCCAGTCCAGCAGGGTCAACTCGTACTGGGCAAGCTTATCAAGTATCTCGGGCTTTTTGTTGCCCTCGCCCAACTCGGCGGCCATGTCGGCGGCCACCTGGGAAATGCGGGGATCGCCGGCGTGCTTGTTAAAGGCCTCGAACAGGTCAAGCTCGGAATTTTCCTCGATCTCCACGCCCAAATCATACAGGCGCTTGATGGGCGCGTTGCAGGCCAGGAAATTCAGCGGCCGGGGGCCGAAGCTGATGATTTTCAGGTCCTTCAGGCCCACAAGGGCGCGGGCAATCGGAATAAATTCATGGATGCGGTCGGCGCACTCTTCGGCGTCGCCAACAGGATTTTCGGGGATGTACGCCCTGATCTCCCGCAGCTTTAAATTGTAGCTGGCGTTGAGCATACCGCAATAGGCGTCGCCGCGGCCGTCGATGAGGTCGTCGCCGGTCTCCTCAGCCGCCGCGATGAACATAGCGGGGCCGTCAAAGTGTTTGGCAAGCAGCGTCTCCGAGATCTCCGGCCCGAAGTTGCCCAGATACACCACAAGGGCGTTGCACCCGGCCTTTTTCACGTCCTCAAGGGCCTGCACCATGTGAATCTCGCTTTCCACAATGCAGACGGGGCACTCGTAAACCCCCTCGCCGCCGTACTTTTTCCGATAGGCCTCCATCAGCGCCCTGCGGCGGCCAACGGACAGCGATTCGGGGAAGCAGTCGCGGGAAACGGCGACCACGCCGACTTTGATTTCAGGAATATTTTGCATGGGAACTCCTCCTTTTCTTTTATTGTACCATACTGGCAGTCAAAGTCAAGGGAAAAGGAGGCGGCCCGCGCTGGCGCGCGGGCCGTCTGCAGTCGCCAATTACTGTCTGACAAAGTCAAGGGAAATGGGAAGGGCCCGCGCTGCTGCGCGGGTCCTTCACGGAGGTCAACTATTAGTTGTTTGCCAAATCGGTGAAATCAAAGCTGTAATACTCAGAGGGAGCGCTCAGACTGGCGAATATAATGTCCGCGTAGTACCAGGCGTCCTTATCGGTCAGGTCGGTGAAGGGGTTCTTCACGCTGGTATCAGCTTTCAGCGCCTTGAGGTCCTCGTCGGTGATCAGGTACTTGTTGATCATGCGGGCAGCTTCAGCGCGGGTCACGTTTCTGAGAGGACGGAACTCGAAGCCGCCGTCTACAGCGTACCCGGCGATAGTGCCGTTTTCGGTAAGAGCGGCAATGTACTTCTTCGCGTACTTGGAAACGTCATCGCCGTCAACGAAATTATCGGTCTCAGCACCTTCGGTGGTAACAACGCCAAATGTCTTGGCGATAAGAAGCGCTGCGTCCTGACGGGTCACGCCGTCGTTGGGCCCGAAGGTCCCGTCGCCGCGGCCGCTTGCGATACCGGCCTGCTCTGCGCATGCCACATAGTTCACGTACCAGCCGGACTTCACATCTGCAAAGCTGGAGGTCCCGTAATCAGCGTTGCGGTCGTAAATACCTGCGGCAACTACCAGCAGCTTGACAAGCTCTGCGCGGGTGATGTTGTTGTCAGGTCTGGCGGTGTGGTCCTCATAGCCGGCCATATAGCCGTTGTACACTGCGTAAAGCACCACGCTGTCGCTGTTCACGGTGTAGTAGGCGGGGTCGATGATACCGGAAACTGCGCCGTTTGTGGACCAGCCCAGGAACTGCGCGCCCTTTACCACGTTGGTAACAGTGGGCAGAGAGGCAAGCTTGCCGTTTTCGTCGGTAATAACGGTGGTCTCGCTTGCGGTGCCGTAGCCCTTCGAGTTGTCAAAGGTGACAGTGTAGCCCACATTGCTGCTGCCGCCGCCGCTGCTGCTGCTCTTGCGTACCTGTACGGGAGTGCTTACAGTGATCTGCGTGCTGCCGGTCAGGCAGGTTGTTACCATACCG
>CAZGLW010000059.1:0-8989 GCA_964525985.1 uncultured Acutalibacter sp.
CCGGGCACTGTTTTTCTTGCGAAAAACGGAAAGAGCCGATTGCTCGACTCATTCAGAAAATGTGTTCAGTATTGAAGTAATATCAGTTCGACAAACTGGAATTTGACAATCACCCAAAAGTTTGGTACACTAAATACGAGAAGGGCGGTGAGCGTATGGCAAAAAAAGACACAAGAGGAGCAGAAGCTGTAACGCTCGCCGCTGTAATAGCGTCTGTTTAGCAGGGCCTTGCAAATCGACACTTCTGGAAAACCGGAGTGTCGATTTTTTAATCTCTGCGAAAAGGAGCGACCTTTATGACAGAACTGCAACAAGCCTTAGCTCCGTCGGAAGAGCAGGCTTCTTCCGTGCTGAAAAAATACCTGCCGTCAATCAAATCCGTCCGGCGGACAAAAGAGGGCGTCTCCACCTATGTGTACCGAGTGGAAACGGGCCCTGGGACCTGCTATGCCCGGTTCCTGCCGGAAGACGCCACCTTTGGGGCGGAGGTCTTAGCCCACAGGCTGGCAGAACAGGCTGGGGTCCCCGTTCCGGAAGTGTTGATCTACCTGCCCCGGGAACATTTGACCGGTCTCTCTTTAATGGTGGTCTCCGAAATGCCGGGAGAAAGCGCTCAGGGGCTGCCCGAAGGAAAGCTCCGGGCGGTGTTGCGCCAGGCGGGGCAGGCCCTGAGCCTTCTGCACACCATACCAGTAGACGGTTTTGGGTGGATCGACCGGGAATATGAGGATAGACTGAAAGGGGAGTTTCCCTCTTTCTCCACGTATTTTACCGAATTTTGGGAGCATGACCTTCACTCCCTGGCCAAATGCGGCCTGCCAGAAGAGACAGTAACTCTGGTAAGGGGCCTGATGGAAGAAGCCCTCCCGATGCTGACAGTCGATCAGGCCGTCCTGGTCCACGGGGACCTCAGCCTGGATCACATCTACCATCTGAACGGCCGCTTTACGGGCTTTATCGACTTTGGGGAGATCCGGGGAAATAACCCGCTGTTCGACCTGGGAGACTTTTTGCAAAGCGACTCTACACCGGGCAAGCTTGCTACGTCCGCTTTGCTGGAGGGCTATGAAGCCGCGCACCCCCTGGGAGAAAAAGGCCGGCGGGCCGCCGCGCTGGAAGCACTGGCCTTCAGCCTGCGGTTCATCGGCCTGAAAGCGGGTACAGAAGCGGAGGGCTTTTGGCTTGAGCGCCTGAAAGCCGTGCTGGCGCTGCTTGAAAACTGGAAAAATTATTAACAGTCTGAAAATTTGCGGCCCGTTTCATTGCGCTTTTGTAAAGAATCGTGTAAAATAGGAGTCAAAATCAGTCGGGGTCCTCCCCGAAAAAAGGAATGGCGTTTTTCATGCTGGACTTTACAGGTGTCAAATGCCCGGTTTGCGGCGTGCCATTTGGGAAAGACGACGACATCGTAGTCTGCCCGGAGTGCGGCGCGCCATATCACCGGACATGCTACCAACAGGCGGGCCACTGTATTTTTACCGACCTGCACGAACAAGGAAAGGAGTGGATGCCTCCCACTCCCCCAAAAGCCCCGGAAACCTCGGCGGAGGTGAAAGATAGAGAATGCTCTGTCTGCGGTACCTTAAACGGGCACAACGCCCAGTTCTGCTCCCGGTGCGGCGCTCCTTTGCAGGTCCAAAAGCCATATGGAGGGCAGGCTGGGACGCCCCAGAACTATAGCAGCCCGGTGCGCGGCAGCGGGCCTATGCCCCCCTTCGCTTTCGACCCTATGGGCGGTGTAAGCCCGGCGGAATATCTGGACGACGGGGTAACCTTTGGAGATGTCTCGAAGCTGGTGCGGCAAAACACGAACTATTATATGCCGGTGTTCCGCTTTATCCGGCATTCCGGCAGAAACAAGTTCAATTTTTCCGCCTTTCTCTTTTCCGGCGCGTGGATGCTCTACCGGAAACAGTACAAATACGGCGCTGTGGTCACGGCGCTGATGTTCTTCCTTTATCTGCTGTACCAGTTCTCTCTCTGGCTGGTCTCCTGGCCTTGTATGATAGAAGCCGCCAAACAGGCCGGCATCAGCAATATGGGCCTGGAGGAATTCGTTCTCCTCTCGGATGAGCAGCGCATGTCTATAGCCGGGGTCCTTTCCCAGAATATTTTCAGCCTGTTCAAAATGTTTTTGCCCTTCCTGTTTTTAGGCGGCATTCTGGTCATCATGATCGTGGTGGGCGTCCGGGGGAACAAAATGTACATGAACCACTGCATCGCCGTAGTTCATGGGATAAAAACCTGGGATGGCGGCGACGATCCCGGAATAACCATAGAGAAGAAAGGCGGCGTCAATCCCGTTGTGAGCGCCTGCATTTTTGTGTGCTATATGGTGTTGCGCAACTTAATTTCCTTACTCTTACTGTAAGACGAAGGAGGACAGGTACACATGAAAGCTGTGCGGAAAGCGGTGATCCCCGCCGCGGGGCTGGGCACCAGGGTGCTGCCAGCCACTAAGGCCATGCCCAAAGAGATGCTCCCCATCGTGGATAAACCAGCCATCCAGTACATTGTGGAAGAGGCTGCCGCTTCGGGTATTACAGATATCCTCATCATCACCAACAGAGGAAAAGGACTTTTGGAGGACCACTTTGACAGGGCCCCGGAACTGGAGGAGCGGTTGGAGTCTGCCGGCAAGCTGGATGTGCTGGAGCAGGTACGGGGCATTTCGAATTTGGCAAATATTTTTTATGTACGGCAAAAAGAAACCAAAGGTCTGGGCCACGCCATCAGCTGTGCCCGGGATTTTGTAGGAGACGAGCCCTTTGCTGTACTTTACGGCGATGACGTTATTTTGGGCGAAGACCCCGCCTGCGGCCAGCTTATACGGGCTTATCAGTCCTTCGGCGCCGGAGTGGTAGGCGTAAAGCAAGTCACCCCGGAGGCCATCCGCAGGTATTCTTCCCTGAAGATAGCGCCTCTGCGGGACAATTATTTCCGCTGCACCGACATGATAGAAAAACCGGCACCTGGCCAAGAGTTTTCTCTATACTCCATCTTGGGCCGCTGCATACTGCCTCCCGAGATCTTCATGATTTTGGACAGGACCAAACCGGGGGCCGGCGGGGAAATACAGCTGACCGACGCCATGCGGGAACTCGCCCGCCGGGACGGAATGACCGCTGTGGACTTTACCGGGAACCGGTACGACATGGGCAGCAAACTGGGCATTATGCAGGCCAATGTGGAGGCCGCCCTGAAGCATCCGGAAATCGGCGCGGATTTTCGGGAATATCTGAAAAAGCTGGCTGGATCGATATAAGACGCTGTTGCCGTAACTTCCATGTGCGGGATCAGCGTTCTGTATAGATTTTTCTTGACTTTAGGGCAATTTGTGCTATAATAGAAAAGCTGTCCGGGGCTCCGTGTCCCCGGGATGGCGATATCCTTGCTCCGCGGCATCGATCCGCGGGGCCAAAAGACCAAAAGGAGGTGCAATACAAATGGCAGAAGGAAAAAATCTGTACGAGACCGTTATTGTCACCAGTGCCAAGCTTGGCGAGGAAGGCAATGCGGAACTCATTGAAAGGTTCAAGTCTCTCATTGAGAGGCACGGCGGAACTGTTCAGAGCGTTGACGATTGGGGAAAGCGTCGCTTTGCTTATCCCATTGAGAAGCAGACTGAAGGCTTCTATACGCTCATCTGTTTCGAGGGCGACCCTGAGTTCACCGCCGAGTTGGACCGGCGCTACCAGATCACCGACGGCATTCTTCGCACGCTGATCGTCAAGCGCGATCCCCGTCACGTGGCGGCTGAGAACGCTCGCAGGACCCAGGCTCAGGCCGCCAAGTCCGTCGAGGAACCCAGCATCGATGTGGAAGCTATCGCCGCAGAGGCCGTCGAAGCCCCGGCTGTCGAGGAAGTTCCCGCCGGAGATCCCCCCGTTGTTGAAGAGGCTCCCACCCAGAGCGAGGAATGATCTCATTACGAAAGAGAGTGTCTGAATCATGTTGAATGTTGCCGCTATCATGGGAAGGCTTACCGCCGATCCGGAATTGAGACATACGCCCAACGATGTGGCCGTTACCACCTTTACGTTGGCCGTGGATCGTTCTTACGCCAGACCGGGCCAGGAGCGCCAGACCGATTTCATCAATGTGGTGGCCTGGCGGGGCACCGCCGAGTTTGTCTGCCGGTATTTCCAAAAGGGACAGATGATGGCCGTATCCGGCTCAATCCAGACCAGAAATTACGAGGACAAGCAGGGGAACAAGCGCACCGCCTTTGAGATCGTGGCTGACCAGATCAGCTTTACCGGCTCCAAGCGGGAAAGCGGCGGGCAAAATTCCCACAGCGACTCTCCTTCCAACGTACAGAAGCCGGCCGCTTTCAGCGAACCCGCCCCCGCCTATTCCAGCGGGAGCAATGAAGATTTTGAAGAGATTCTGGGGGACGACGATCTCCCCTTCTAAAGCAGGTGTTCCCATTTAACAATTTGCAGATAAAGGAGGCTTTCCGATATGGCTGACAGACCCGAAAGAGACGTTCGGCGTGGCCGCAAGGGGCGCAAAAAGGTTTGCACCTTCTGCGTGGACCGTGCTGAGTTCATCGATTATAAAGATGTTGCCAAACTGCGCCGCTTCATCTCCGAGAGAGGCAAGATCCTCCCCCGCCGCGTGACCGGCACCTGCGCGTTTCATCAGCGCGCCCTCACTGTCGCTATTAAGCGCGCCCGTCATCTGGCGCTGCTGCCCTACACCAGCGACTGATCAAAAAAAAACAAGCAGGCCTCTTCGCGCCAATCGCGCGGAGGGGCTTTTTGGTTTGACTTTTTCCTGTGGATTAGGTACAATAGAAATATAGAATCTGCTGCTTTAAGAGGGAACTATGAAGAAACTTTTTTGTATCGCTGCCGCGGCCTTTTCCCTGTGCCTGCTTACGGGGTGCAGCAACCCCAACTCCATCCAGATGGACCTGTACCAGGGATACGGGGAAAATTTGAAGCTGATCCACCTAAACGCCAGCTCCGGCGAAAAACGGGAGCGGATGGAAGCCTTTCTCCAGGTGATTGAGAACGCGGAACCTCTGGAAAAGGATTTGTCTCTGTTCGCCTATTACCCGGACTACAAGCTGGAATTAGAAGGCGCTGAGGGCTTTTCCGGCGCCATTACGGCCATCATAGACGTAAACGGTGACTATATCGATTTTTATTATCCCGGTCCTTACCCGGAGAGATCTGATGCCATCTATCGCTCCCGCACCACCGCTCAGGAATTTACGGAACTGGTCCACCAGGCCTGATCAAAGCACCCTTTTCAGTTTGCCGCCGCAGGTGCAGCGGTAGCGCCAAGGAGTCTTTACCACTTTGCACATCCGGCGGCGACGGATCAGCTTTCCGCATTTCTGACATTGCAGAACGTACTTGACTGGGTCCTGCCGGAGAGGTCCCGTCTCCCCTTCTTCCGGGGGCGCCAGTCTCTGAACGGAAAACCCAAGAACAATATTGACTCTATCCGCCCATGCCTTCCACTTTTTCCCGTGGTTCCCGCAACCGGGGCAGGTGTGCAAAAGCTCATGGGCCATAGTTTCGCGCAGTTTTTCAGGTTGGTCCAGCAAAGAGGCTGAAATCTCGATAATGTAGGCGTTTTCGGCAGGGCGATAATAGCAGCAGCCCAGCCGCCGCCTGGCCCGGGCATTCACCCGTACCGCGGGCAAAATGTGCCGGGACAGGGGGATCCCCAGTTCCCGAAGCGTATTCTGCATTTCCCGCAAAAGCCCGTCCAGTTCCTCCTGAGTCACAGCGTCTTCCTCCCTTTTTCCTTTAAGTATAGACTACCCAAAAGAAAAACTCAAGGCTGGTTTTCCCGGTGAAGATACCCACATGTTCATAATCTGGGGCGTGGCCTTTTGACAGCGAACGCTGATCTCCGTTTCGGAAATATCTACATTCTCTTAGATTGATATCTCATATGTGTTCCTTCTTTCTGTAGCTGCGACCCCAGTATATCCGTCAAAAACAAAACCCGCAAGGGCTTTTGCCCAAGCGGGAGAAATTGGCTCTGAAGATGCAAAAAATCCGCTGTGAAACCACAGTGGATTTTTTGCTGATTTACGAACCGACAGATTTATAATGCCGCATACCCAGCCGCCATACAAGATAGCATGGAATGAGGAACAGCGACGCCAGCAGAGGCAGGAAAATATAGACGGGGCTTTCCACCCGGCCCAAAAGATAGAGCAGCGGGTAATACTGCACTAGGGCATAGGGCACCACAAAGGTGCAAAACTGTAAGATCCGTTTTCCGTAGATGCTCAAGGGGTATTTCCCGTGCTCCTTTACACCGTCGGTAAAAACGTTTACCACCTCTAGGCCCTGGGTGGTGAAAAACGACAGGGACGCCCCGATGACGAAAACCCCGGCAAAAAACAAAGTCCCGCCCAAGATCATAAAGAATAGCGTTAATAGCCTGGAAAAATTCCAATCTGCTCCGGCTGTGCACATGGCGTATGGCAGCAGGACAAAGCACTGTAAAAGTCTGCCCAGCCGGGTAAAGTCCATGCGGCTCACAAGCACCTGGAACACTGTGTTCCGGGGCCTGACCAGGATACGGTCAAACTCCCCGTTGCCCAGCATGGTTGAAAAGCGGTCGAAGCCACGAAAAAAGAACTCGGCCAGATAGAACTGGAACAGCACCACGCTGTAGCACAAAAGCACCTGACTATATGTAAACCCCTCTACGGAATGGAACCGCTGGAACATGAAGTACACGCCAAGAAACACCTCGAAAGACACAAAAAACTGGGCGATCACAGTGAGGAAAAAGGAAAGCTTGTACTGCATAGCCCCCTTTAAATGAATGGAAAAATATTTTTTATAGAGTCTCATAATAACCACTCCCATTTGCGGACATTTTCTACCCGAAAATTGCCTAGCCTCCCAACACTAAAGTCTTCCTCATGGCGTTTCGCTCAATCAGCTTGCCCAGAGCCACCAGCACCACAAGCCAAAACACCTGCAGCGCCACAGTGCGGTACAGATAGGCCCCGGCAATGTCGCCGGAATAAATACGCAAAGGGGCGTTTATGGTGGCGGCAAAGGGTAAGAGTTCCAGCACCGCCTGAAAGCTGTCCGGCATAAAGGGCAGAGGGATCACCGAACCCTGGAGAAAATCCGTTAACGCGGCGGCTATCGTGCGCACCCCGGCGGAATTGACAGTGTAAAAGGTGGAAAGGTACACCAGCATACACTGGGCGGCTGAAACCAGCGTGCCCAAAATGGCGGAGAACATCGCCCACAGCAGAGCCGCCGCATCAGGCGGGGCCATAAGGCCATATGGTGCGGGCAGCAAAGCCGCTATGATCAGCACCGGCCAGCACCGCAAAAAAGCGGAGGAAGCGCGGTATGCCACTGTGCGGGCATACCACATGTTATAGATACCTAAGGGCCGGCACAACTCATACCCCACGCTTCCGGACTGAATGGACTCAAGAATCTCTCCCTCAAAGCTCCAGGGCTGGAAAAGCGCCAAAAAAGCCTGCTGAAGCCAAATATAGGTGGCCGTGGCCTGGAAAGTCATGGGAAAGGCGCCCGGGTCAGAACGGTAAAATGCGGCATAAGCCAAAATTAACATGCCGCCCCAGACGAACTGTGTCACAAGTCCCGCTGCGGCCGCCACACGGTATTGGAGGCCCATAATGAACCGAAGTCGAAAAAATGAAAAATATTTTTTCATGACTGGAATCATTCCACTTCCTCTCTTAATGCAAACTTTTTGGTTCCACATGTAGGGAATTTATTTTTCCACACATGAAATTCCGGCATACGAAGGGCCGGAAAACGAATTTGCAGAAGCTTGAAGGACTTGTTCCCCAAGCTTCTCCCCTATTACTCGATGTTCAGGTCGTGGTACATCTGGGCAAGGGCTTCATCAATGCTGCCACCGCCTTGCCGGATATCGGATATGGTCCCATCCAGAAGCAGCTTCCCCTTGCCAATAAGGATCACCCGGCTGGCAAGGGCTTCGACGTCCTGCATGTCGTGGGTGGTCAAAATCACCGTGGTTTTGTGCTCACGGTTCAGTTTATGAATAAATTCACGGACAGCCAGCTTGCTCACCGCGTCCAGACCGATGGTGGGCTCGTCCAGGAACAGAATTTTAGGGCTGTGCAGAAGGGAGGCGGCGATCTCGCACCGCATCCTTTGTCCCAGGGAAAGCTGTCGGGCAGGCGTGCGGAGAAGCTGGGAAAGGTCCAAAAGTTCTGTCAGTTCGTCCCGGTTCTTCCGGTAAAGCTCTTCCGGAACGGTATAAATGTCCTTTAAAAGGTCAAAGGAATCGATGACCGGCACATCCCACCATAGTTGGGACCGCTGGCCGAACACCACGCCGATCTCTTTCACATGAGCGGCTCGATCCTTCCACGGCACCCGGCCGTCGATGACGCATTCCCCGCCGTCAGGGGTCAAAATGCCGCTCAAAATCTTGATGGTGGTGCTTTTCCCGGCGCCGTTTGGACCGATGTAGCCTACCATTTCACCGTCACCTATGACAAATGACACATCATCCAGGGCATGAATCTCCTGGTACTCCCGATGGAACAGGGCCTTGACCGCTTGGGAAAACCCGGCATTCCGGCGTGCCACCCGGAAGTTCTTGCGCAGGTGTGATACTTCAATCATGAATGCTCCTTTCACTGTTTGGCGGCAGTTTCACTCGGACTTGCCGCCCGGCTTCAGTCGGAAGAAAACCTTTGGGAACGTCGTAAGGCCCCGGAGAAAAAACACCCCGGGGTTCGTTCCACTGTCTCCTGCTTCTGCGGCAGCAGCCCATACACGGCAGGGCAGTCCCGAAAAACAGAGGACTATATTATAACAGTTTCTGCGGAAAAGTCAACAAAATTTTATCAAAAGAGCCTTTCAGAACCCGCAAAGCCTTGATACAACCGGGTTTCTGCGGGCTTTAATTTTGGGGCACGCTTTATTGACAAAACGGCCAGGGAATGTTATAATACCTTTACTTAGTTAGCGTTTGCTAACCGGTCTAAAAG
>CAZGLW010000060.1:0-8743 GCA_964525985.1 uncultured Acutalibacter sp.
GCCTTTCCTGCCGCAGTTCCTCTCTCGTCTTGGGCCGCTTTATGTTCAGTGTGATAATTTTGCTCTCCATGGTTATACCCCCTTTAGAATTTGATGGATTCCTTCAGTTCAACGCCGTTGACCGTAAAGGCCACGGTGAAAAACCTGTGTCGGCGGTTGATGTACACGATCCGCCCGGTATACGCCTGGCCGGTATGATGCCGCTCCTCCGTAAACGCGGAGGGGACGAGGCGGTAGGCGTCACCGATTCGCAGCTCCTGCATTTGCTTTCCCCCCTCTCTCAAAACGGCAGGTCCGGGTCGTTGTCCGGCTGCTCTCCAATGGCGATCTGCCTGGGCTCCGGCGGCTTGCGTTTGACCGGCGGCGGGGTCTGGTTTATGCTGCGCCTGAAGGTCTGGGTAGCGCCGTCGAAGTGGAGATACACCACCCCGGTTTCGCCCTCCTTGTTTTTCTCGATGGAGAGGACCCGGCGGCTGTCGGCCACGTCGGGCTTCTCCCGGTAGACCATCATGATGACGTCGGCGTCCTGCTCCAGCTGGCCGGATTCCCGCAGGTCGGACATTCGGGGGGCCCGCCGTTCCTTGCCGCCCTTTTCTTGCCGGGAGAGCTGGGACAGGCCCACCACGGTGATGCCCGTGGCCTGGGCCATGGTGTGCAGGTCGATGCTGATGCCCGTCACCTCCTCCACCCGGCCCCGGGTTCGGTCCCCCCGGATGAGCTGGATGTAGTCCACGAAGATCACGTCATAGCGGCGGCTCTGGGCCATGGAGAAAATGTCTGACACCGTCCAGCCCGACGCCAGGGTGATTTCCAGCTTGTGCTTCGCCATCTCGCCGGACAGGGCCGCCACCGTTTTGTAGTCCTCCTCCGTCAGCTCGCTTCTCTTGATGCGCTGCATGGAGATCTGTGCCACGCGGGCCACAAGGCGGTCCATCAGCGTGCCGTCGTCCGTCTCCAGGCTGAAAAACCCCACCCGGTATTTTTCCGACATGGTCCAGGCGGAGGACAGGGCCAGGGCGGTTTTTCCGTGGGACGCGTAGCCGCCGATGATGATGAACTTGCCCGGCCCGACGTACAAGCGGCTGTCCAGCTCGTGGAAGCCCCACGGCAGATATGTCTGCTTGGTGCTGTGGCGCTCGATAAAATCGGCGATGCCCTGCGCCATGTTGATGGTCCTCACCCGGGGGCGGTCCACCTGCTGGGCGTTGAGCTTCGCAATACAGCTCTGGGCGGCGTCCAGGTCGCGGGCGGCCAGCAGCTCCCCGCCCAAAAGCTGGATGCGGTGCAGCCGCGCCTGCTCCCGGAGAATGGCTGCGTATTCCGCCACGTTGGCCGCCGTGGGCGTCTCGTCCATGCTCTGGCGGATGAGCTTGTACCAGTCGGCGCTGTTGTCCGCCTTCAGGCCGTCCAGCACGGTCACCGGGTCCACCGTGGCCCCCGCCGTGAACAGCTTGCGGATGACCAGGAACAGCCTGCGGTGCGGCTCGGACAGGAAGTCCTCCGGCTGAAGCAGGGCCAGCACGGGTCCAATGCACCGCTCGTCAATGAGCATGGAGCCGATCACGCTGACCTGGGGCAGGAGGGCGTCGTTCATGTCCATAGCGGGAGGTCCCTTCTCTCCACCACCACGTCGGCCTGCTGCCCGTCTTCGGGCTCGTCCAGCTCGTCGGCGTCCTTCCACCGCTCATTCCGCAGGAAGGTGGCAACGTAGGGAATGCCCAGGTCACGCCGCCACAGATCGGTCGCCTTCAGCTTTCGCAGGGCCCGGCCTATTGTGGCAATCAGCGCGTCGTCCGGCTTCAGATCGTCCCAGGCTTTCATGGCATCCTGCTTGTTCTGGCGGCCGCGCTGCGGGTAGAAGGACCACATCCCGGCAAAACGGTCCGGCTTCCAGTCCGGGGCATCCCTCGGCGCCTTCTTCCGTCTGCTCCCTCCATGCCCCCCTTGGGGGGTAAGGGGGGTATTATTCTTTAAGTCTTTATTTCTTTGTGTCGGATTTTCCGGCGACGGTTTTTCCGGCAACGGTTTTTCCGGCAACGGTTCAGCCGTTGCCGGGTTTTCCGGCAACGGTTCAGCCGTTGCCGGGTTTTCCGGCAACGGTGCGGCCGTCTCCTTCGTCGGGGGCGTCTCCGTCTCGCTCGTCTCCTTGATGATGTAAACATTGCCCCCGAATTTGCCGTCCGTGCTGTGGGACTGCTCCCGCGTGAGGTATCCGGCCTTCTCCAGCTCGTCCAGAGAGGTGCGGACGGCGTCTCGCCCCACGCCGCAGAACGCGGCCAGGCCCCTGACGCTGTAATCCCACCCCTCGGGCCGGGAGAGGATAACGGCCATAAGACCCCTCGTTTTCAGAGACAGCCGCTTGTCCACGATCATGCTGTTCTGGATTGTGGTGTAGCCGCCGGCGCGGCGTACCTGGATCGTATCGGCCATTTTGTTCTTGCCCCCTTGATTTATCCGCTCATGTGTGGTACAATACTTGTGTTCGCTGGGGTGAGTTTCTCACCCTGCCCCTGACGGTGTACCCCCGCCGCCAGGGGCTTTTTTTGCGCCTTTTCATCCTCATCAAGCCTCCCGCCGTCAAACCTACGGAAAGTGCTCATCATACAACCCTCCTAATCCGGCCGGTGGGAAAGTCCTCCGGCTCCGAGGGCAATTCATAGCCGCTGGCCAGCAACTCAACGATGGCGTCTGCGTTGACCAACTTCTTCCGTCCGCAGGTGACGACCGGCACGGCGCCAGCTCTGATCATCCGCCGGATGTGGTACAGAGTTACCTCTGTGTCTGGGTCCTCGGCCTTAATGATTTCCAAGACCTTCTCAGCGGTCCTCATTCTTGGTGTGGGCATAGCTACTCCTCCTTTTGTTCTTTCTTGCCCCTGTTCCCGCCCCGTGGTAGAATGTGGGCGGAGAAAGGGGAAATAAAAATGATGAGTAATGAGAAAGTTGAACTTCTAACATGGCTGCAGGGAAAGACCGAACCAATTTCAAAGAACGCGATGGAACATCACTCTGCTCCGAGTTACACCTCCGAACGCATAGAAGAACTATACCGGGAAGGTTACATCACCCGCGGCTTTGACGTGGAAGATGGCGGCTTGGTCGGCGTTTACTTCATCAGTGACAAGGGCCGCGCCTTGCTACAGCATATCGAAAAGACACGACGCGCAGATGCCGAGGCAAAACGCCAGCAGCGCTTCAAGAATCAGGTTTCGGTAGCACAGGTGCTTGTACCGGCGGTAACCTTCATCCTGGGCTTGATAATAGAGCATTATGCCGGTCTTATCTCGCTTCTTTCGGAGTTCCTTGGGCGGGGGGTCGAATAAGAGATCCAGCAGGTAGTACGGCTTCATCCCATCTCACCTTCTTCTCCGTCTTGCCCCCGTCCCCGCCCCGTGGTAAAATGTGAGCGGAGAAAGGGGGTGAATTTTATGGACGATTTAAACGCGATAACTTTGCTTTATCTTTTGAATTCCGGCACGCTATCCAAAGACGCCTCTTTGCTTGATGTCGCACGCCGGTTTCAGAATACCAAAGCGGAGTTAAACGCAGCCTTGAACAGCGACAACAGCGACCGCATCACGCAGACAATGGAATCCGGCAAATTCAGCTTTTAGCCCAGCAGAGCAGTCTCTTCCAAAGGGGCTGCTCTTTTTTGACCTTGATGCGGGTCACGGCGAAATACCCCTTAGGCAAAAATACACAATCTTCCCCCGTTCGCTCATAGATTTGTTTGCGAACTAACTCCCTCGTCTTATCGCTTAAGTCCAAATCGCAGGTTATAAACAGCATCTTTCTCACCTCCTTCTCCGTCTTGTCCCCGTTCCCGCCCCGTGGTAAAATGTGGGCGGAGAAAGGGGGTGAATTTTATGACTGGCAATCTCATTGAAAAGTTGGCGCTGATCTATGTACAGGCTCACGCCGACAGTTCAACGTCTCCCAAGCAGCTGTATGAGTATTTCAAGCAGGCTGAAAAGGAGATACAGAAAGCGGATTCCGATTCTTTTACCCCGACGCCTTAGCCCCGCCGGACCAGCCTCTTCCATAGGGGCTGGTCTTTTTTGACTCTTACCCGTTCCAGACTTGATCCGCCGTCCAGGATCAGGCACGGCTCGCCGGTCTTCTCCTCAACGTTTCGCCGCAGCGTCTCTTTCGCTTCGGCGGACAGTATGCACTGGGTCTTCAGTACAAGCATCTTTTCTCCCCTCCTTCTCTGTCTGCGTCATCCTCCGGCACAAAAAGGTCCTGGATCGTGCAGCCCAAGACATTTGCCAGCCGGGGCAAATCTCGGGCTTTGGGGAGATAGCTTTCTCTCTCCCAATCGGAAATAACGCTCTGCATCACTCCAACATGATTGGCCAACTCAATCTGGGTCAGGCCGGCGGCTTTGCGAAGTTCCTGTATCCTCATTACTGGCATGATTTCACATCCTCTCTCGAAATATCGGTATGACAAATATCTACATGACCGATAATATCATTGCCCGGCGTGTTTGTCAAGAAAATATTTGTAGATTATTTGTCTTTTGTTTTTCCTCTTGCGTAATATCGGGTTGTGCGATATTCTATAAATATCGGGGGTGACGATAATGAATCATATGAAAGAGGCCCGAAAAGCCGCTGGACTTACACAGGTTGAGGTCGCAAAGATAATTGGTCTATCTCAGGGACAATACTCTGTATGGGAAAATGGAAAATCAAAAGTAGATGGCATTTCAATTTCTCGGTTAGCTGAACTATTCGGAGTTACAAGTGATTATCTATTGGGCAAAGTAGATACCCCTCAAAACTCTGTCCGCATCCCCGTCTTAGGGGCCGTTCCTGCCGGTATCCCGCTGGAGGCCATTGAGGATGTGCTCGATTGGGAGGAAATCCCTGCGGCCATGTGCGCGGGTGGGCGGGAATACTTTGCCCTGCGGGTCACAGGAGACAGTATGTGGCCCGACTATCTGGAGGGCGACGTGGTCATCGTCCGCAAGTCCTCCACCTGCGAATCTGGTGATGTGTGCGTGGTCTATGTCAACGGCTACGACGCGACGCTGAAGCAGGTGAAGCTCGCGGAGAATGGGAGCCTGACCATCGTGCCGAAAAACCCGTCATACCCGCCCAGAACGTTCTCCCCGCAGGAGATTAGAGAGCTACCCGTTTCCATCGCCGGCGTTGTGGTGGAACTGCGCAGAAAAGTCAGCAAAAAATAAACGGTGTCCAAATTGGACACCGGCAAACGAAGGAGTTGAGGTGAACTTGAGAAGTCAAAAATACACATGGCGAAGGTGGAGTGCCCTTACAGCCATTACAGACTACATAGTCCTTGATGTTGAAACCACAGGATTTTCCTCCAAAACAAATCAAATCATTGAAGTAGGGATGGTCAAAGTCTCCAATGGTAATGTCGTTGACGAATATTCCTCGCTGGTAGCCCACGATGATCCGCTTTCTCCGTCAATTAAGCGCCTTACCGGACTTTCTGATGAAGATTTTCTGGGGGCGCCGACGTTCGGCGATATTGCGGCCGACCTTGTAAAGTTTATTGGAAAATCTGTAGTAGTCGGGCACAATGTCACATTCGATTTAGGATTTATCGAGACGGCCCTCTCGGCCTGTAGGTTATACACTGGTTTTTCGTATCTTGATACTCTTCAGCTATCCCGCAGGATGTTTCCCGATTTGCCAAATCACAAGCTTGACACGCTGAAGATCAGCTTGTCCTTGTATGACGGGCCCAGTCACCGCGCCTTGGATGACGCGAAATGCACCCAATCACTATTCCAATGTATTTGTGACCTGCTTAAGGACACCCCCTATGTTGACGCGATTGATGCTTGTTGTACCCCCATTGACAACTATGCCTTCACACCCCTGGACAAGCCTCTTGATGGTAAAACCTTTTCTTTGGTTGGTACCTATACATTTCCGTATTCAGCGTTGCGCAAGTTGATTCCTGCGTCCGGCGGGAAAATTGCACCAGTCCTGAATAATGATGTTGACTATCTTGTTTGCGGGTACATCGACGAATTATCTGACCCTGACAACAAATACGAAGTGATCATGGAGAAGGCCGAACGGTTAAAGGCCGATGGAGCAAAGCTCCAACTGATTAACGAGGTTAATCTGTTAAAATTGTGTGGGGTCATGTTCTATTGATTGCCGAAAGGAGTGTTGTTCATGCTTGACCAATGCTATATTCCCGGCGCCGAACCCGCCGAGTTCAAAGAAAGCGCCTACCTGGAAGCAATTATGCCGGATCTGGAGACGGCGGTAGAGAATCACGGCGGCCCGTCGGAGCTGCTGCTCATTAACCCCACCCAGTCATATTCGGCTGTATTTATTGGCAGCTTGACCGTTTTTCGTCTGTGCGTGAGGGGCCGGAAAAAGCAAATCTCCGTGCCGGTTTCCCTAAAAGACCTGATTCCCAGTCACTGGAGACAGACAACCTCTAAGTCCGAAGAAAAATACATAATCGTCCCTATCGAAAACCCCTTGCATGATTATGATGACTTTCTCGTTTCCCTTGCTGGGGCCACAATAGACCGCTATCCAAAAGAATGGGACTGCTGCTCCTTCTATATGGAGTGCAGCGATGCGAAAGTTTGTATCCGCACGGATAAGAAAATTGCCTTGGCCTGCGGGTACCGCAAGATCCTCAACTCAGGCAAAATATATTACGGCAAAAACAGAAACGTCTGACCCGGCGTCCAATCTGGACACCGCAAAAAAAGGCCGCCCGGAGATCCTACCCTCCGAACGGCCAAGCAAAACGAACCGCACCGTCAAGTACAGCACCATTCTGCCCTGTTATAGTAGCACATTTGGGGCTGTGGCGCAAGAGAAAGGAGTAAAAAATGGCCACGATCGAAAAGAGAGGAAAAGGGTACCGCATAACCGTGTCTACTGGCTACAATATCGAGGGCAAGCAGTTGAGGGAAAAGCTAACCTGGGTGCCGGAGCGGGGTATGACAGAGGCCCAGATCAGGAAAGAGCTCCAGCGCCAGGCTACGCTCTTCGAGGATAAGGTCAAGCACAAGACCACCCAGGACGGCAGTATCCGCCTGGTGGACTTCACCGAGATCTTCATGGAGCAGTATGCCCGGCCGAACCTCAAGAAAAAAACGGTCTTCGGCTACCAGGAGAAGATGGAGGTCATCAACCAGGCCCTGGGGCATATCCGGCTGAAGGATCTCCGCCCCGGCCATATCGCCGCTTTCTATGCCAATCTTCAGGAGGAAGGTATGCGGGCCAAGACCCTGGCGGTGCCAAAGATAGATTTTGGGGCCTGGCTGAAGGAGCACCACAAGACTATGACCACTCTGGCCAAAGAGACGGGCCTGTCCCTCTGGGTGTTCCGGCAGCTCAAAAAGGGAAATGGCATCGCCCTGAAAGGAGCCCGGGCATTCACCGCCTTCTATGGCCTCCCCTATGACGAGCTTTTTACCACCCAGACCGACAACACGCCCCTGGCGCCGGGCACGATCCACACATATCACCGGGTCCTCTCTGCTGTGCTTTACCGGGCTGTCAAGTGGCACTACATTGACCGCAACCCGGCAGAGCGGGCCGATTTGCCCAGCCTGGCCCACAGGCACGCAAAATACCTCGACGAGCCAGACGCCCGCCGGCTGCTGGAACTGCTGCAGGACGAACCTATCATCTGGCGCACCGTGGTGACCTTCGACCTGCTCTCCGGTCTCCGTCGGGCGGAGATCCTGGGCCTGCGGTGGTGTGATGCGGACCTGGACAACAGAGTCCTTCATATCCGGCAGACGTGGAACTATGTTCCGGGGGAGGGTTGCTACCTCGACACGCCTAAAACCGAGGGCAGTGAGCGCTCCCTGCGAATCTCCCAGACCGCTGTGCTTCTGCTGCTGGGAGTGCAGCGGTGGCAAGAACAGCAAGCGGAGGCCCTGGGTGATGCCTGGGATAACGCGGACAACCGTGTCTTCACCCGGGAGGACGGGCGGCCGTTGTTCCCTGACGCCATCACGAAATGGTTTACCGGTTTTGTCCGCCGGTCCGGGCTGCCGCCGGTCACCGTCCACTCCCTCCGGCACACCTATGCCAGTTTGATGATAGCCGATAAGACCCCGATGGTGGTTGTGTCTCACAGCCTCGGCCATGCCCAAGTGAGTACCACCAACAATATCTACGCCCACGTGATAGCCGATGCCGAAGCGAGAGCCGCAGAAGTCACCGACCGCTTCAGCACCGATGTGGCCAAGTTGACACCCGCCCCGCCAGAGCAAAAGAAAAAGAGGGCCGCAGGGGAATGACCCCTGCGGCCCTTGTGCATTGGGATTGACCTTTTCCTTGGACGATGGTATAATGAAATTACTACCAACAGTAGGGACAAATTTCTGGGGTTTATTTGGGGTTTATTTGTGCTAAAACGGGCCGAACTTGGCGAAATTCGGCGAAGGCTTAAGACGGGAAACACTTGGCGGACAAGACTTTGGGGCACTGCACAGAGCTGAGCGAAACAGCCACTTTGTAATTCGTAATCAGCAGGTCGCCGGTTCAAGTCCGGCCAGTAGCTCCATGAAAAAGCCCGTCAGGGAAACCTGGCGGGCTTTTTGTTTTTCTGGAACGGAGGTGCCGGTATGAGTGAACGTGAATATGAAGCACTGCGAAGCGCCCTTGCCTCCACTCATATGGAGGGCTTCGAGGTTACAGAGCAGACAGAGAAAGACTGTATGCGCTTGATGAGCGGCGAGATCTCTGTGGAAGATCTGGTGAAGGAGATCCTGGCCCGCC
>CAZGLW010000061.1:0-8611 GCA_964525985.1 uncultured Acutalibacter sp.
CCGGCTCCGAGCTGCCCCAGACCGGCGGCATCGGCACCACCATCTTCTATGTGGTCGGCTCGATACTTGTGGTCGGCGCGGCTGTCCTGCTGATCACCAAGAAGCGCATGAGCGGCTCGGAAAAGTAAAATCCGCGGTTCGGCGGGAGGATTCGGCAGGGAGCGATTCATGAAAAAAAGAAATCTGTCCACGCTCATCCTGGTACTTGTCTTTCTGGCGGGCCTGGCCATTCTGCTCTACCCCACCGTCTCCGACTGGTGGAACAGCCGGGTGCAGAGCCGGGCTATCGCTGACTATGCCGCCGCGGTTGAGGACCTGTCACGGGAGGACTACGACGCCGAGTTTGCGAAAGCGGACGCCTACAATGCCTCTTTAAGGGGCCTTGCATCACCCCTGACAGAGTATGAGCAGATAGGGGACTGCGAGGACATACTGAACGTGGCCGGAAACGGCATGATAGGCTATCTTGAGATACCGAGAATCAGTGTGAAGCTGCCCATCTACCACGGGACTTCAGACGCTGTGCTGAACGTGGCCGTGGGGCACCTGGAGGGCACCTCCCTCCCGGTGGGCGGGGTCGGCACCCACTGTGTTTTATCGGCCCACCGGGGCCTGCCCAGCGCAAAGCTTTTTACCAACCTGGACAAGCTTGCTGAGGGTGACACCTTCACGATTACTGTCCTGGACCGCCTGCTGACATACGAGGTGGACCAGATCCGCATCGTGGAGCCGGATGAGGTCGGGGACCTGGCGATTATTGAGGGAGAAGACTATGTGACGCTTCTGACCTGCACCCCATACGGCGTCAACACCCACAGGCTGCTGGTGCGGGGCCACCGGGTCGGCAACGTCGGAACGGAAGGGGCGGTGGTCACCAGTGAGGCATATGAACTGGACCCCACACTGCTGGCCCCAATTGTGGCCGCGCCGCTGCTGCTCATTTTACTGATAATCCTGCTGGTAAAGTACCGGAAACCGAAGCAGCGTTACCGGGGACGTCACGGCAAACGAAAGGAGAAGGAGCACCGTGAATAAAATATTCAAAACAATAGGGGGTTCCCTGCTGGCGCTGGCCCTGCTCCTCTCTGTGAACGTGGCGGCGTTTGCCTATACGCAAATTCATGTGGGTGCCGACACGTCCCTGACGCTGGAGTATGCGGATGGTTCCACACCGCTCTCCGGGGCGGACTTCCGGATTTACAAGGTGGCGGATATTTCCACGACAAACCAATACACCTTGACAGATGATTTTAACAACTACGGTGTGAGCCTCGAGGGTCTGGACAATTCAGGGTGGCTTGATCTGGCCGCTACGCTGGCGGGCTATGCCGCCCGTGACAAGCTGGTGCCAACCCAGACGGGCACGACTGACTCCGCCGGTATAATAAAATTCAGCGGCCTGACGGTAGGGCTTTACCTTGTAACAGGCGATTCCATGAAGGTTGGAAATTACACCTATACCCCCACGCCGTTTATCATTTCACTGCCTAATCTGGACACGGACACTGATGAATGGAACTATGACCCGACGGCCGACGTGAAATTTGAGAAAAGGCACCACAGCGGCGGGAACAGTACAATTGAAATCAGCGCTGTTAAGGTCTGGGAAGACGACGGCGGCGAGAACCGGCCAACATCCGTGACAGTGCAGCTTCTTGAAAACGGAACCGTCCACTCGGAGGCCGTGCTGTCAGAGGAAAACAACTGGAGCTATATCTGGACCGACCTGAACAGCGACAGCACCTGGCAGCTTACTGAAAAGGATGTCCCGGAGGGCTTTACAACATCCGTTTCCCGGGATGACATGACTTTTACCGTGACCAATACATATACGCCTGACGAACCCGGTGAGCCGGATGAGCCGGACAACCCAGACAATCCCGACAATCCCGATAATCCCGAAAGCCCCGATGGGCCCGATGAGCCTGGACTTCCCCAAACGGGGCAGCTGAACTGGCCGATACCGCTGCTGGCCGGCTGCGGCCTGGCGCTGTTCGCACTGGGCTGGGGCCTGGTGTTCCTCAAAAAGAAAAAAGATGCGTAAGAAGATTGGAATCCTGTTGATGACCGTTGGGGCGGTCCTGCTGATCGCGGCGCTGGCCCTGCTCATATTTAACCGTGCGGAGAATGAAGCCGCGGAGAAAACGGCGGAAGAAATTCTCCCCGCGGTTATAGACGCTATAGAACATCCGGCGGACAGCCTTTCCGGAAGCGGCGCCGCGGAAACTGTAAGCGGGAACGGCGCGGAAACAGACGTGGTGGAGGTCGGCGGGGAAAGGTATATCGGCTATCTGTCCCTCCCGGCGCTGGGGCTTTCCCTGCCGGTCATGAGCGACTGTGACGATACCCGGCTGAAAATCTCCCCCTGCCGTTACAGCGGCTCCGTCCAGTCAAACGACCTGGTCATTGCCGGGCACAACTACACTTCCCATTTTGGGAGGCTTGGCAGCCTGGAGATTGGGGATCAAGTGGTATTCACCGACGCGGAAGGTAAGGCTTTCTCTTACACGGTAGCTGAAATGGAACAGCTTGGCGCTGACGATGTGGAGGAAATGAAGAACAGCGTCTGGGACCTGACCCTGTTCACCTGCACCGTAAGCGGCAAGGCAAGGGTCACCGTGCGCTGCAAGGCGGCGGAATAAGGAAAAGAAACTAAAAGTGCTTAATGGTGCAGACAATCGCGCCCCGATTGTCTGCACCATGCTATGAAACGGGCAAGAAAACAATTGACCTCTTTGGAAATCTATAGTAAGATGTTCCCAGTAAGGGAGGGAAGCTTATGCGGGCTGTGATCCAGCGAGCCCACGGGGCCGAGATCACCATAGACCGTCGGGAAACCCGCCGGACCGGGCGGGGGCTTGTGGTATTCCTGGGCGTTGTACATGGGGACACGGAAAAGCAGGCCGATTTCCTGGCGGAAAAAATCCGGGACCTGCGGATTTTCACAGACGAAAACGGCAAGATGAATCTGTCTCTGGCAGACGTGAACGGGGAACTGCTGGTGGTGTCCAATTTTACTCTGGCCGCCGACTGCAAAAAGGGCCGCCGCCCTTCTTTTGACACGGCCGCGCCCCCTGCTGAGGCGGAAGCGCTGTACTGCCGGTTTGTTGAACAGGCCGGGACTCTGGGTATCAGGCGGGTGGAGACCGGGAAATTCGGCGCGCACATGGATGTGAACGTGGAAAACGACGGCCCGGTCACCATCATCATCGACACAGAAAAAATTGGAAAGTAGGAAAACCATATGAACCAAAGTTTTTTGCAGGAATTTCTCCTCCGGGAGGATTTTCCGGCAGAAGCCGGAGAAAGCCTTATAAAAAGCGCGGGCGCGCTGGCCGCCGCCGGCCAGGCGGGCGCCCTTGACGGGGCAGTGGAATTTTTTCGGGAAAACAATTACAGTATCAAACTGACAGAGCCTTTAGTGGCAAAAATAGCGGAATCCGCGAAGCTTTCCCCCTATACGGTGTGGATGCTTCTTCTGATAGAGGCGGCGCCCCCGGTGCGGAAAGCCTTTGCAGAGGAGGGCCGGGAGGACCTGTTCTGGGACACCTTTGCCGACCTGAAATACAAGGCCCTGGAATGCAAGGACATTTACAATGTGTGGGGCACTTTCGTAGCCTTCTGGTACCCCATCTTTTACACCGGAGATATTGTAAAGCTGGGCCGGCTGGAATTTGAAACCACAACCTACCAGGGACAGCCCATCACTGCCAAAAACGGTACGGTGATAAAGCCCGGCGACAGGGTGAGGCAGGTCCATATCCCATCCAGCGGCGAGCCTTTTGACCTGACCGCCCGGATGGACGCCTACCGCAAGGCTTACAAGTATTTCCGGGACGAATTGAACGGCGGGCCCCTGGTTTGCATGTGTCATTCCTGGCTTTTGTACCCGGAGTATGGAAAAATACTGCCGGGAACTTCCAACATCGTCAGCTTCCAGAAGGACTTTGAACTTGTCAGGGCCGACGAAAGCGAAGAATTCGGCGACGCTTGGCGGCTGTTCGGCAAGGACTGCCGGAAGCCCCTTGAGGACCTGCCGGAACGCACCAGTATGCAGAGGGCCTTCAAAAAGTACCTGCTGAATGGCGGTAAAACCGGCGAGGGTCTGGGCGTGCTGGTATTTGATGGGAAAAATATCATCAACCGGTAGCAGACAGGGGGCCGGTCAACTGCGCTATGCAAGTTCCCTTTTCCGCTTTTTCCTCTTGTAGACGATTATGGCGATGTACACCGCCAAAAACCCCAAGATGATTGCAACCAGCACAGCCGTCTCGCCGGGACCTCCCATTTTCACTTCGGCCCAAAGCTGGTCCACCCGCTTGCTCACATCTTCCGGGAGGTTCGTAAAAGCTTCTGTGTTTTTCAGAGTCTCCTCATCCGGATAGTGGATGGGGCTTTCCACTATTTCAGGGTCGATGTATTTCTTTGCCGCGGTCTCAGGGGTCGAGTACCCTACATAGTTCATATTGGCCCCGGCAATTTCCGGGTCGCACAAAAAATTGATATACTCCTCCGCCTCCCTCTTATGGGTGGAGGTGGCAGGGATGCAGATTGCGTCCACAAAAAAATTTGTCCCTTCTTTGGGTATCACGAAACCCACGTCCTCGCTGTTGTCCACCAAAATGGCCGCATCCCCCGCGTAATAAGGAGCCAGCCAGGCCTCGCCGTTTTCCATCTTGTCGAAGATCTGGTCCATGTAATAGCCCTGTACCAGGGGCTTTTGTTCTTTTAAAAGCCTGGCGGCGGCTTCCCAATCCTCCGGGTCTGTGGAATTTACGGATTGCCCCAGCCGGAACTGGGCAATAGCAAAAGCGTCCCGGGGATTGTCGAACATCAGAATTTTCCCGGCGTAGTCCGTATCCCAAAGGATCTCCCAGCTTGTCACGTCCTTTTCCACAAACTCCTTGTTGTAGAAAATTCCCACCACGCCCCAGGTGTAGGGTACGGAAAATTTACCGCCGGGGTCGTACACCGGGTCCAGGAACTGTTCGTCCACATACCGATAGTTGGGGATGTTCTCAAAATCCAGTGGGGCCAGCATTCCCTCCCCGATGAGTTTGGACACCATGTAATCCGAGGGGATAATGACGTCGTAGTCGGCGCCTCCCCCCTTCAGCTTCGAGTACAGGGACTCGTTGCTGTCAAAGGTGGTGTAATTCACTTTGATCCCTGTCCGGCGGGTAAATTCCGCATTCACGTCCAGGGAACCGTCGGTACCGTTGGCAATGTATTCGCCCCAGTTGTACACATTCAGAGTGACGCTGGTATCCGGTTCCTGAGCGGAAACGGTCAGGCCGGAAAAGAGCAGGAGGCAGGACAGAGCCGCCGCAGAAACCCGCTTTTTCATAGGCTTTCCTCCTTTGTTCCCGGGGCCGTCTTGTCTTTCCCTTGACGGACATTGACCACAATGAGCAAGGCCATCACAACGGCGAACAGCACGGTTGACAGGGCGTTGATCTCAGGGCTTACCCTCTTTCTTGTCATGGAGTAGATATAGATGGGCAGGGTCTGGGTAGTACCGGAAGTGAAATAGCTGATGACAAAATCATCGATTGAGAGCGTAAAGGCCATTATCATGCCCGTGACAATGCCGGGGGCAATCTCGGGCAGAACCACCTTGAAAAAGGCACGCACCGGCGGGCAGCCCAAATCCTGGGCCGCCTCATAGAGATTCGGGTCCATCTGCCGCAGCTTGGGCAGCACGGATAAAATCACATAGGGAAGGCAGAAGGTGATGTGGGCCGCGATAATGGATCCCATGCCCAGCGAACGCCCGCCGAACAGGCCAACGGCGAACACAAACAGCAGCATCAGCGAAACGCCGGTGACGATCTCGGGGTTGACCATAGGAAAATTGGTGATGTTCATCATGATCCGTCTGGGCAGCTTCTTCATGGAGTTGATGCCGATAGCCGCTACCGTTCCCAATACCGTAGACACCAAAGCTGCCGCTACGGCGATAATCAGCGTGTTCCGCAGGGCCTCCAGAATCAGCCGGTCCTCAAACAGCTTTTGGTACCATTTCAGGGAAAAGCCGCCCCACACCGTCCGGCTGCCGGTTTCCGTGTCATTAAACGAAAACACGATAAGCACCAAAATCGGCGCATACAGAAACAGAAAAATAAGAAAGGTATAGATACGGGCCGCCGCTTTTTTCACAACATCACTCCTCCCCCGGCTGTTTCGCCGTCATCAAACTGGTTCATAATGCCCATACAGATAAGGATAATGACCATCAGCACCAAAGAGATGGCGGAACCCAGATTTGGGTTATAAGCGCTGCCCAAAAACTGCATATCAATCAGGTCGCCTATAAGCAGGTTGCCGCCGCCCCCCAGCATTTTTGAAATGATGAAGGTGCTTACCGCCGGTACGAACACCATAGTTACCCCGGAGATCACCCCGGGCATGCTCATGGGCACTACGACCTTAAAAAAGACGTGTCTGCCGTCCGCTCCCAAATCCTGGGCGGCCTCTATTACGCTTGGGTCGATTTTTGTCAGCACGGAGTACAGGGGCAGTATCATATAGGGGATGTAATTGTACACCATGCCCAGCACCACTGCCCCGGCCGTGTTTATCATGTGGAATTTGGGCAGGCCCAGAGCGGAAAGGGCGGCGTTTATCAGGCCGTTGTCTTCTAACAGGGACATCCAGGCGTAGGTGCGCAGCAAAAAGTTCATCCACATGGGCAGCATTACCAGCATGACCATAACGCTTTGACGCTTTACATCCAGCTTTGCAATGATGTATGCCAGCGGGTACCCAAGCACGAGAGAAATGACAGTAGCCACTGCTCCCAGCCAGATAGAACGCAGGAACACATTGGAATACTGCCCCACGCTGAGGATGTTTTCCAGGGTAAACGCCCCGGTTGTATCCGTAAAGGCGAACCAGGCCACCAACAGCATGGGGACAACAATAAATACCGTCATCCACACGGTGTAGGGGGCGGAGAGAAGCTTTGATCTTGTTTTCATCTTTCGCCGCCCTCCAAAGCTGTTTCCTCCTCGGAAGCAGCCATATCCTGATCCATCTCGTCGGAGAATGTGCTGTAATCGCCGAATTTGCCGGAATACTTTGATTTTTTCATCACATGGATGTCGTCGGGGGTAAGGGACATGCCGATGCGGTCCCCCACCTGCCGGAAATCGGTGGACTGGATCATCCATTTAAAGCCGGCCACGTCCACGATAATCTCGTAATGGACGCCTTTAAAGGTGACGGCCGTGACCTTCCCCGTAATGCAGGCAGAGCCTGGTTCCACCACATCGATATCCTCGGGCCGAATCACCACATCCACAGGCGCGTTTTTGCCAAAACCGCTGTCCAGGCAGCGGAACTCCCGTCCGGCAAAGCGGACCCGGTAGTCCTCCAGCATCAAGCCGTCCAATATGTTGGATTCGCCGATAAAATCAGCCACAAAGGCATTTTTAGGCTCGTTGTAAATGTCTGTTGGCGTACCAATCTGTTGGATAAGGCCGGCGTCCATCACCACCACCGTATCGGACATGGACAGGGCTTCTTCCTGGTCGTGAGTGACAAAGATGAAAGTGATCCCCGTCTGCTGCTGGATCTTTTTCAGTTCTACCTGCATGTCCTTGCGCAGCTTGAGATCAAGAGCTCCCAAAGGTTCGTCCAGCAAAAGCACTTTAGGCTCGTTTGCCAGGGCGCGGGCAATAGCCACCCGCTGCTGCTGTCCGCCGGAAAGCTGGCTCACGCCCCTGTGGGCGTAGCCCGTCAGGTTCACCATTTGCAGCATCCGGTGTACGGTCTCCTTTACCTCCTTCTCACTCTTCTTTTTCAGGCGCATGCCGAAAGCGATGTTGTCATACACGTTTAGGTGAGGAAACAGCGCGTACTTTTGAAAGATGGTGTTTACTTCACGCTTGTGCGGGGGCAGATGGGTAATTTTGTCCCCATAAAAAAAGACCTCGCCCTTGTCCGGCGTGATGAAGCCCCCAATGGTCCTGAGTACGGTGGTTTTCCCGCACCCGGAGGGTCCCAGCAGTGTGACAAACTCTCCGTCCCTGATCTCCAGGTCGAAGCCCGACAGCACCTGCTCCCCATCATACGAAACAGCGATGTCCCGAAGCGAAATGATGGCGTCAGCCATAGTGATGCATCCCCTTTGCGGCGGCGCGGAAAGCGCCAAAATTAGCTGCGTGTCTTCATTATTCTACACATAACCCGGTCCTATGGGTGGTCTCCCGCCTCCCGCAAAGGAAAAATTTCAGCCGTACAGCCGGGCTGGGAAATAGGACCGCTTTTATGGCCCGCTCACCTCCTGACGCGGACCTTTTTTCAGATGCAAACGCAATGAAATAACTATACGGAATTCCGACATGTTTGTCAATGATTTTTTCGAAATTTATAAAAAGAAAAGGCCCCCTTCAAGGGAGACCCTCCGTAAGGAAGTTGCCTCCCTTCGGCTTTGTAATCAGCCGGAATGATAGAGATTTGCAGGGAAATCAAATCATTTGGAGGATTACATCATGGAAAGATCTATCTTTGAGCAAAACGGCGGCACTTATGCCCGGCAAGGCGACTACCTGTTGCCTGATCTGAAGTTGCCCGAAACAGGCGATTATGAAATCGGCGTATGGGGAAA
>CAZGLW010000062.1:0-7875 GCA_964525985.1 uncultured Acutalibacter sp.
GCTTCTGTATAACGGTAAGCGGCGGGAGGATCTCCGTCTACGGAACCGAAGTTTCCGTGACCGTCCACCAGCATGTACCTCATGGAAAAGTTTTGGGCCAGGCGCACTAAAGCGTCGTATACTGACTGGTCGCCGTGAGGATGGTATTTGCCCAGTACATCGCCCACGCAGGTAGCTGACTTTTTAAACGCCTTGTCGGCAGTCAGGCCGTCCTCATACATGGTGTACAAAATGCGCCTGTGTACAGGCTTTAAGCCGTCCCGCACATCGGGCAGAGCTCGGCTCTTGATAACGCTCATGGCGTATTCAATATAGCTTTTCTGCATTTCTCCAACCAGTTCCGATTCGGTGATAACCTGTTGGGGAAAAGCAATATCCTCGGGTTTATAATCACGGTTGTGTGCCATTTTGCCGCACCCCCTTAGTAATCAAGATACATGGCCTTCGAGGCGTTCGCTTCGATCCATTCTTTGCGGGGTTCCACTTCCTCGCCCATCAGTACGGTGAAAATTTGATCCGCCGCAATAGCGTCTTGCACGGTAATTCGCCGCAAAGTTCGTTGTTCCGGATCCATTGTGGTTTCCCAAAGCTCGTGAGGATCCATTTCTCCCAGGCCTTTAAACCGGCTGATATCCACCTTTACGTTAGGATTGTCTCCCCGCATTTCCGCGGAAATACGATCCCGCTGGGCTTCGTCATAGGCCACCCGCACGGTCTTCCCGCGGGTCAGCTTAAACAGGGGAGGCACGGCGGAATAGACGTACCCATTCTCAATCAGGGGCCGCATATAGCGGAAAAAGAAGGTCAAAAGCAGCGTACGGATATGTGCGCCGTCCACATCGGCATCGGCCATAATGATGATTTTGTGGTACCGCAGCTTGCTGATGTCGAATTCTTCTCCCATGCCGGCGCCCAATCCCAGCACCAGTGGGTAAAGCTTATCGTTCCCGTAGATTTTATCTGCCCTTGCTTTTTCCACGTTCAGCATTTTGCCCCACATGGCCAAAATAGCCTGGAACCGGCTGTCCCGGCCCTGAATGGCCGAACCGGCGGCGGAATCGCCCTCCACGATATACAGTTCGCACAGCGCGGGGTCACGTTCATTGCAGTCCTGCAGCTTGTCCGGCATCTGACCAGATTCCAACGCGGTTTTTCTGCGGGCCAGCTCCCGGGCCTTCCTGGCGGCCTCCCTGGCCCGTGAAGCCATCAGGGCCTTTTCAAACACGGCCTTCGCGGTGTTGGGGTTTTCCTCCAAAAAGGTCATCATCTTGTCATACACCATTGTGCTGACCAGAGAGGCCATTTCGGTGTTGCCAAGCTTTGCTTTGGTCTGGCCCTCAAACTGGGCCTCCTTCAGTTTAACGCTGATAACACAGGTAAGGCCCTCGCGCACGTCGTCGCCGGAAAGGTTTTTGTCATTTTCCTTTAAAACGCCGTACTTCCTGGCATAATCATTCATCACGCGGGTGAGGGCCCGTTTAAAGCCGTCCTCGTGGGTGCCTCCGTCGGTGGTGTTGATGTTGTTGGCAAAGGACAGCAGCAGTTCATTATAGCTGTCCGTATACTGCATGGCGACCTCAGCGGTAGAATTGCCATCCGCCGCTTCCGCAGAAAAGTGGATGATCTCGGGGTGAATGACCTCAACGGCCTTTTGCCTGTTCAGGTATTCCACAAATGAACTGATACCGCCCTCATAGCAATAGCTGTTGGACACCACGCCTTCTTCGCTTTGTTCCTCGGGCGCCCTTTCCTCAACAGGCCGCTCGTCGGTCAATTCGATATGCACGCCGGCATTCAAAAATGCCTGCTCCCGCAGGCGAGTCTGCAGAGTCTCGTACGTATAGGTAGTGGTCTCCTTAAAAATCTCACTATCAGCTTTAAAGCGCACCACACTGCCGCTTTCCCGGTCGGTAGGGCCTTTGTCCAGCAGTTCGGTTACCTGCTTGCCCCGGGAAAACTTCTGATAATACAGCCTTCCTTCGTTGACCACTTCCACTTCCAGCCATTCCGACAAAGCGTTTACCACAGAAGCGCCCACGCCGTGCAGACCGCCGGACACCTTGTAGCTGCCGCCGCCGAATTTGCCCCCGGCATGCAGAATGGTAAACACTACCGTAACGGCCGGCAGACCGGTTTTATGTTGGATGCCAACTGGGATGCCGCGTCCGTTATCGGAAACGTATACCACGTTCCCTGGCAGAAGCTTTACCACGATCCTGTCACAAAAGCCCGCCAAAGCTTCGTCAATAGCGTTGTCAACTATCTCGTACACAAGGTGGTGCAGGCCCCTGGGGCCGGTAGAGCCGATATACATACCGGGCCGTTTGCGCACAGCCTCCAGTCCCTCTAAGACCTGAATCTGGTCTCCGTCATACTCCTGCTGGGCTTGTACTTTTGTCATCTCATTGAATTCATTTGTTTCCAACCTGATACCTCCTGCCGGGACCCACACAAAAAGGACCGCTTTTTTCGGCGATCCCAATGTAGATTCTACGCCTGAAACAATATATAATTAGTATAACAGATTTTCACTTTTTTGTAAACATAAAAATGCCCGGTCCTCTGGGAAAAACACCGATTTTATCAGGTATCTGATCAGAGATCCCGGACATTCTTTCAATCGTGGCCGTTTCGATCCTCTTTTAATTCCCGCAGTCTTCGTTCTACGTAGTCTGGATCGTCGTATTTCGCGAAGAAATCCTCATTGCTGATAAATTCCGCCGGTTTGGATGCGGATTTTTCGGCGTCTTCCGCCACAGGACGGCTGGCCGGCTTTACCTGAGATACGGGCGCCTGTATACCTTCCGCCGGGACCCGGCGGGCCTGCGATTGGACAGGACGTTCCCGCTGAACAGTGGGCCGGGACCGGGCGGGCGCGGACCTTACAGGGGACACGGCGGAAGGGTCAACGGTGATAGAACGGCGGGCCGCGGGTACCTCCGTTTTTACAGTCGTTTGGGCCTGCCGGAGTTTGGGCAGTTCTACCACCGAGGTTTTCTGGATCTCCTCCCCGGCGGGCCCGCGTCTGGCTCCGGAGGGGACAACCTTCATATCCCTGTCATCCTCCGGCTGGGGAAAGGGCCCTGTGCGGTAATCTGTCTTCGGCAGGTACTCCTGGTCGTCGTAAAACATCTGGTCCTGATAGACCGGCTCCCGGCGGTTCTCATAAGCCCCACGGGCGTCGGCCCGGCTTGTCCGGCGTTTTTTCATATCAGCCTTTGGCACCTTTTTGATGACCGGCTTTACCAGATAGACCATAAACAGGCTTAACAGAAAGAAAACAGCAAACGGCACCAAAATCTGTACTGTGGTGGAAAGGGAAATGTCGTCCAACACAAATTTGTGGAAAAAGTACACGGCTCCCCCTGCAAATACTGCCAGCAAAGCAAAAACGTAGATGAGAGGGGACAGAAAAATATTGGAAATTCCCCCACACCTGGGACACTGGTACTCACCCTGGCGTTTTAAAGACCAGGTCCTGATCAGGTTCACCCGTTTTTTACAGTAGGGACATTTGGGCACTCCAAAATACTGCATACTCTTTTTCCTTTCTGCTTATCCTTCCGCAAACCCGGTTTTTGCCCTTCTCAGTAAAGTGGCCGGGGACATCTGGGAAATGTATATGGTTTCTCTTCCGTTTTCCTCGCATACAACAAAAGATTTTGGAAGCTCCAAAGAGACGTTGACAACCCGCTGCTCCTTCTGGGCTTTTGCCAGGAACGCCCGGGTATGTTTTGAGATAGTGGAATTGTCCATATCAAACACGCCGACGATTTTATCTGTGCGCACTACCGTATTTTGTCCCAAATGCAGGTACATGGCCGGCGTCCCTCCTGTTTTGATTCGGCTTTACACATTCTCCGGCTCTACATGGCCGGACTCAACTCTGAACCGCTTTCCCGTTTCCTGCAGGCTTACGGTCTCCGGGCTGCAGCAGGTAATAAATACCTGTCGGCCATGCAGGTGGTTCAGCAGGTAATCCTGGCGGCTCTGGTCCAATTCGCTCATCACGTCGTCCAATAAAACCACCGGCGTCTCGCCGGAAGCTGCCGCCAACGTTTCCGCCTCAGCCAGCTTTAAAGCCAAAACGGCGCTGCGTTGCTGGCCCTGAGAACCGTAGGACCTGGCGGACAGTCCGTCCAATTCGATATCCAAATCATCTCTATGAGGCCCTACTGTTGTGAACCCCGATTTCAAATCAGACTGTAAGGTCCGCTTCAGTTCCGTCAGAAAAATTTCTTCTGTTTCGGCGGCAGACAGGTTTTTCACATACCCTTTAACAGATGGTGAATAATTTATTTTGATCTGTTCCTTCCCTTTAGAAATCCCGTTGTAGATATCCTCTACCTTTGGGGCGATCTTATCCACATATGATTTCCTTTCCGCCATAACTGAGACTCCAAGCTTTACCAGCCTCATGTCCCATACGTCCAGCGTGTCGCGAAGTTCCGGAAAACGGAAAAGGTCCTTTAAAAGGGCGTTGCGCTGCAAAAGCGCCCGGTTGTAAACACTTAAAGCGCCGGCAAATCCGGGTCGGAGCTGGCAAAGTGCGCCGTCAATAAAGCTTCTGCGGCGGGAAGGACCCTCTTTCACCAAAAGAAGATGCTCAGGAGAAAATATCACGGCCCGGACTTTGCCAATCAAAGCGGACCCCGTTTTTTTCTCCACTCCGTTGATTACGGAGCATCTTCGGCCGTTCTCTATCTTTAAAACAGCTTTTTGGGACCGTTCCTCGCTGAAAAAATCCAGAGCTAAAGCCGCCGCGGAGGAATTGGTCCCATTTTCCCGGTCCAGCCGGGGGAGTTCCCCGTCCTTTGCGCCGCGGAAGGAATGTCCGCCCGTGAAGAGCCACAATCCCTCCAACAGGTTTGTTTTACCCTGAGCGTTGCCGCCGTATATGACGTTGACTCCCTGACTGGGAAAAATTTCAGCGTCTTCCAGGTTTCTAAAATTTTGAGTGGCCAGGCGCGTTACATACATAATCAGCTCACCTGGTATTTTTTTCCAGCGCATTCAACTATATCGCCGGAACGCAATTTTTTCCCGCGCATCAGACAGAGTTCACCGTTCACCTGTATTTTGCCGTTCTGCACGGCAGACTTCGCCTGTCCGCCGGTATCTGTCAGGCCGGTAAGCTTCAAAAAAGCGTCAAGACGGATAAAATCGGTTCGAATCGCTATTTTTTCCATAAGTATTCCCGTTTTACTCGTTTTTAAGCCTGACAGGCAGCACAAGGAACAAGAAACTGTCGCCTTCCTTTGGAACTATCTTCATCGGGCTTAAAGGTCCGCCCAGCTGGATTCTTACCTCGTCACATTCGGTGTTCCTTAAAGCGTCGAGCAAATACCGATTATTAAAGCCAATTTCCACATTTTCTCCGGTTATCTCGACTGGAACCTGATCGCTTGCCCTACCCATAGTGGTGGTGCATAAAAGCTTTATTTCATTATCTTCGAAAATGCAGCGTACCGGGCTTTTCAACCTGTCGGTGATAAGCAGGGAAACGCGCTCCACGCTTTCCATTACTTCCCGCGTTTTAGCAATCACTTCGGTTTTGCTGTCCGGAGGGATGGCTGCCTTATAATTTAAAAATTCGCCCTCCAGCAGGCTGGAAATGACCGTATAATTTTCAATTTTAAAGAGAATGTGCCTGCGGCCCGCGGAAAGTTCCACAGAATCGTCTGTATCCTTTAAAAGCCGTAAAATCTCTCCCAGAGTTTTTCCCGGGACAACAAATGACATATCTTCCTTAAAGTCGATAGGCTCACTGCGCTTTGCCAGCCTGTAGCCGTCTACAGAGACCACATCTAAAACGCCGTTCTCAATGTGAAACTGGCTGCCCTGATGGATAGGCTTTGCATCGCTTTCCGCGACAGCAAATAAAGTCTGCCGGATCATGCTTTTCAGTACTTTTGAAGGTAGCCTGATCAATGTGGAATCGGAAAGCTTTGGAAGTTCCGGAAATTCCTCGGCTGGGTTTGCTATAATGGAAAACTGGCTGCGGCCGCTTTCAAGGGAAGCCATATTTTTTTCGTCTACTGAAACCGTGATAGTCTCGTCGGGAGTTTTCCTCACAATTTCGGAGAAAATCCTGGCGGCCAGCGCCGTTTTTCCCGGTTCTTCCACCCTGGCGGGAATCACGGTGGTAATACCCAACTCCAGGTCGTAAGCGCAAAGTTCCAGGCTTTCTTCCGAAGCTGTAAGCAGCACGCATTCCAGAGCGGGAATGGTTGTTTTTGTTGAAACTGCCCGCTGAATATTGGAAACAGCCTCTACAATATCGCTCTTATTGACTGTAAATTTCATATTTTATTCCGCCTTTCTTTTTTTGTGATAAATCTTTGTATTTTATTTTTTGATTTAGAAGTCATAGTAGTAGCTGTGGATTTGTTGAATATTCTCCGCCTGCCCGAAAAACCTGAAAATATACCAGGAAAGTTTTTAAAAACAAAAAGTGTAAAAAATGTGGAATGGTGTAAAAAAATTTTTTTATCCACCGGGAGGTTAAAACCTGTTTGTGGAATGTGGAGAAAAGTGTGTAAAAATTTACCGGTCCCTGATATTTTTTACAATATCGTTTACAATCGCTTTGGTGTGAGGGTCTTGTTCAAGTTTTTTTTCTACTTGTCTTGTGGCGTATACAACGGTTGAATGGTCCCTGCCGCCGAAAGTTTGGCCGATCTCTACCATTGAAAGGCCTGTAATTTCCCGTACAATGTACATGGAAATCTGTCTTGCTTCCGAAATATTTGAATTTCTTTTTTGTGACCTGATGTCCTCCGGGGTCACGTTGCCATATGTGCGGGCAACTTCTTCAATGATCCTGTCCACAGTAACAGGGGTGGGCTGGCTGCTGTTCATGATGTCGCTGATAGCCGCTTGAGCGGTAGCCATATTGACAGGCTTGTCCTCCAGCAGATGGAAAGCACGCAGTTTTTTCACAGCTCCTTCCAGCTGACGGATATTGTTTTTTAATTTATTGGCGATGTATTCGCACACGCTGTCCGGAATTTCAAAACCCATAGACTGAGCTTTTCTCGCTACAATTACCGTGCGGGTTTCAAAATCGGGGGGCTGAATATCCGCCAGGAGTCCGGATTCGAACCGGGATTTCAGCCGTTCTTCCAAAGTTGCAATCTCCTTTGGGGGACGGTCGGATGTAAGGATAATCTGTTTTTTCGCTTCGTGAAGCGTATCGTAAGTATGGAAAAATTCCTCCTGGGTGGAATTTTTGCCGGCGATAAACTGGATGTCGTCCATCAAAAAAAGGTCCGCGGTACGGTATTTTTCCCTGACATGGGGCATGGTGCCCCGAGAGATACCTTCTATTACCTCGTTTGTAAAATCCTCTCCCTTTATATAGACAACACTCCTGCCCGGAAAATTTTTTTGAAATTCTTTTGCAACTGCGTAGAGCAGGTGGGTCTTTCCGAGTCCGGGATCACCGTAGATGAACAGGGGATTGTAAAGGATAGCGGGTTTTGCCGCCACAGCCTGACAGGCCGCGTGGGCAAACCGGTTCGACGGGCCTACCACAAAGTTTTCAAAAGTGAGTTCGTCTCCCTCCTGGACAGCGGCGCTGTCTTCCGACTTTCTTTCCTCCGCCACACACAGTGTAAAGTCTATTTTGGAACCGAACACATTTTGGAAGGCCTGGCTTAACAGATCATTATAGCAACGCAGTAAAGTCTGTTTATGAAATTCGTTGGGCGCTTCGATAACGGCCATGCCCTGATTGAAGTCAAGCGTGACCGGCTTTAAGCGGCTGAACCATGTTTTGTAGGCTACGTCTGTGATCTGAGACTTACAGAAATCGCAAATCAGTTCCCAGGTTTGATCGAAAGATTCCACAGTTTTATCCCCTTACGCCCAAAA
>CAZGLW010000063.1:0-7699 GCA_964525985.1 uncultured Acutalibacter sp.
GACGTAATAACCGGCTGTTCTTCTGCGGGGATCGTTCCATTATCGTCTGTGGGCTGGGCATCCGCGCAGACAGCGTCCACCACATCCATACCCCGGGTCACATAGCCAAAAACGGCATATTGGCCGTCAAGATAAGTTGCATCTTCCTGTACGATGAAAAACTGTGAACTGGCACTGTCGTAATCTTCAGATCTGGCCATAGCAATAGCGCCGCGCGTATTGGACAAAGTGTTTTCAAATCCGTTGTCCGTGAACTCGCCATATATGGTGCTGTCTGAGCCGCCCGTGCCATCTCCGTTGGGGTCCCCGCCCTGCATCATAAAACCCTCTATGATCCTGTGAAAGGTAAGCCCGTCATAGAATCCGCTTTCCGCCAAAGAAACAAAGTTTTCTACCGTTTCCGGGGCAGATGCGCCGTCCAGCGCCACAGTGATCGTGCCGTAATCCTCTACAGCGATATCCGCATAATACGCGGGATCTTCCACCACAGTCACCGATTGGCTTTCTTCCGAATCGACGGATGTTTCAGAGGCCTGAAGAGTGCTGGAAAGGGCGGAGGATTCTGTTCCGTCCGCAATGTCCGCCGCGGAAGACCCTGTTTCCTCGTCAGACGCACGCGCGGAATTCATGAGGATAAGCCATACCGCCGCACCTGCCACGAGAGCCACGCACACGCAAACAGCCGCAACGGCCGCCGTTTTTTTCCTCTTTTTGACCCGGAACGGTTTGCAGACGGAATCGATAGCCGCCAGCGCCGAAGCCTCCGTTTCTTTGGGAATAAAAAAATCGCTCCGCTTTTTCAGGACAGCCTCGTGGAAATCCGCTGCCGGCATAAAGCGTTCCAGGCCAGTTCCTTTTGAAACGGCAGCGCATATTTTACCAATAGTTTCTTCCTCCGCGCTCACGGCTTTTTTTACCGTTTCAGTATTGATATTCAGCAATCTGCCGATTTCTTTGTCACCCAGGTTCGTGGACAGCCGCAGAATGTAAATAAACCTGAGCAGATCCGGCAGGTTTTTTAAAATCACATCTGCAAGTTCCCCCGTCAGGTCCATTTTTCCCGGCTGATACACAATATTCGTAAAATTCCTGTTGGGCGGCTGCCGGAAAGCTCTGGGATCATTCCTCAAAACGCGGTTCTTACAGAAAATGATCGTCTTGTGAACAAGAAATTTCTGGAATTCAGTCTCTGAGCCGATGCGGCCGTCCAGCACGCTTTCCCAGGAATTTTTAAACACTTGCAGGGCTACGGATTTTGAGGAGGTTTTGTCCGGCAGGAGAGTGTCGCACAAAAAAAGAATTTCCGCCTTGTTCGCATGATAGAGCGATCTCAACGCGTCCGGGTCGGCCCGGTGGGCTTTTTTCATAACAGCTGTCATGTCGCTATTCGTCCTTTCTGCATCGCTTCTCGAAATTTGATCTGCATTCCCCCGGTCAGGATGAAGGGCGCTTTCTCTAAAAGTATATCCCGCGGTGCTAAAGGCAGGCTAAAAAACGCGGTGAAGAGAAAGTGAATGTTTTATGCTGTCCCACGGCGCAAAGCATTCGGTCAGACACAAACACACGGCAGCGGATCGTGCCCACTGCCGTGCTGTATGTGAAAACGCCGCAAGCGGCGGTTGCCTTTGGTCTGCCCCTTTGGGAACCCCTCAGGCGGGCAGTAACCTGATAAATAAAGAAAACATGAAGAAGAACATCTTCATCTTAGCCGTTTCTGCTAAAGCCAGCTTAAAAAACAATGTGTAAAAAAGGTGAAATTTTAGGCGGTCTTGTACACAGAAAAAACACATAGTCTTTAGATTTTCTTTAGAAACGCGCTCTATACTGATTTTGTGTATCAGAAAGAAGGGAGTTGTCAGTCTGTGCGTCTGCTGGTGGCGGAAGATGACCCAAAGCTGTTAAAAGCTCTAAAACATATTTTTGAAAGCAGGCAATATCTGGTGGACGGCGTAAGCGACGGGGCGGACGCTCTGGCTTTTGCGCAAACAGGCGAGTATGACGGCCTGGTTTTGGACATCATGATGCCGGGAATGGACGGGATCGAAGTTCTGAAAAAGCTGCGTTCCCAGGGGATTTCCACGCCTGCGTTGTTCCTGACAGCGAAAACGGAGATATATCAGCGAGTAGAGGGATTAGACGCCGGAGCGGACGACTATCTGCCGAAGCCCTTCTCCACTCAGGAACTTTTGGCGCGGGTGCGGGCCATGCTCCGGCGAAAAGAGCAATTCATTCCCGATCAACTGACCTTTCTGGGGCTTACGCTGAACCGTTCCACTTATGAACTCATCTGCCAGGATAAAAGACAGCCGCTGAGCGGACGGGAGTTCCAAATTATGGAGATGTTCCTGAGAAGCCCCGGAGCGGTCATTACCACAGATCAATTCATGTCCCACATTTGGGGATGGAACAGCGATGCTGACGTCAGCGTCGTGTGGGTGCATATTTCCAACCTGCGGAAAAAGCTGGTAAAATTGGGAGCGCCTATGGAAATAAGGTTCATCCGGAGCGCAGGCTATATATTGGAGGGAAAATCGTGATCTACCGACTTAGAAACAAGTTTATCCGCATTTGCATGCTGTCCTTTTTGATTGTCTTTCTTCTCCTCTTTGCTTCCATTTATTGCCTCACCTATTACCAGACGACCGCTTCCCTGGATATGCTGGCGGATGTGGTGTCGGAAAACGACGGCTATTTCCCCCCTTTTGAAAGATCTGAGCCGGAAACTCGGGACCTGTTTTCCGCGGGGATAGATCCCATAACCGCGGAATCGCCTTTCAGTACCCGCTTTTTCACTGTGCGTTTTGATGCTGCCGACATCCTTTTGTCCGCCGATACCGGATCAATTGCCAGCGTAACCGAGGATACGGCGGAGCAATATGCCCGCGCCGCTGTCAAGAAAGGACGGGAGAGGGGGTGGATCGGCGAGTTCCGCTACAAAGTCAATACAACCGCGGAAGGAAAGACAGTGGTCTTCATCCACGGAACAACCGCACGCCGGACAAGTCGGCAGCTTTTGTGGACCGTAGCAGCGGTATTTCTCACAGGGAGCGTGGTCGTACTTGTTCTGATTGTATTGATTTCCAAGCGGGCCGTTAAACCGACGGTGGAAAGTTATGAAAAGCAGAAGCAGTTTATTACAGACGCGAACCACGAATTAAAAACACCGTTGACATTGATTCAGGCTAATCTGGATATTGCGGAATCCGAAGTGGGAAAAAACGAATGGCTGGAAGATATTCGGGAAGAAGGCGAGAAAATGACTGAACTGGTGAACCGTCTGGTAACGCTTGCCAGAATGGATGAGGAACATACGCGGCCGGAAACGGCGCCCTTTGATTTAAGCAATGCGCTGGCTGATACTGCCGCCGCGTTTTCGTCCGCCGCAGAGAAGCGGAAAATTACCCTCGCTTTCAACATTCCGCCTCTGGTGCGGTATAAGGGAAACGAGACGGCAATCCGGCAGCTTGTGTCAATCCTGATGGATAACGCCGTCAAATACTGTGACCCATCCGGGACCATCACAGTCACTTTGCAGGAGCATGGGGGCAAGCGTGCTGTCTTCACCATAGAAAATTCCTATCAGGCCGTTGGTACAATAGAACTTTCCCGCCTGTTTGACCGCTTTTACCGCGCGGATAAGGCAAGAACTTATGGCAGCGGATTCGGAATAGGTCTATCAATGGCAAAAGCTATCGTGGAACAACACCACGGAGAGATTCAGGCGCAAAACCTCGACGGAAAAGCAATCCGTTTTTTGGTAAAGCTTTGTTAGGGCAAACCAAAAGTCAAAGAGGTATGCCCGTACTGTCGGCGTTTATCTGCCGGGACCGGCCGCCTGCACACAGTGGGTTTTTCTTCTCCCCTCCCCCGCCAGGGGGCCGAAGCGCGCATCGCATCAATCATTTACTCTTTGACCATTTTAAGCAGTTCATGCTTGAGTTTTCCGAACTGATATGCTAAAATTATACGCGTTTGGGCTGAGAGAGCCGGAAGCACCGGCATTATAATCATTTTACCGTAACGGAGGAGAATATCATATGACGAAAAAAATTCTGGTGTGCGATGACGCCGCGTTCATGAGAATGATGGTAAAAGACATTTTGGTTGAGATTGACTGCACCATAACAGGCGAGGCGGAAAACGGAAGAAAAGCCGTTGAAAAATATAAGGAGCTTTCCCCCGATCTGGTCCTGATGGATATTACGATGCCTGAGATGGATGGCATTGAGGCGCTGAAGGAGATCATGAAAATCGATACCGGCGCCAAAGTTTTGCTCATGGGCCAGCAAACTCAGCAGGACATGGCCGACGAGGGCATTCACTTAGGGGCCAAAGGGTTTATTGTGAAGCCTTTCCAACGGGAAGACGTTGAGAAGGCTTTGAAAAAAGTTTTCGGGTAACGGTGGGCATTTGCGAAAGTTAAACCGGGGAAAGCGCCCGGTTTTCCCTCCGGGAGAAAGCAATTCAGGCCACTGTAGTTCCTCCGGTTCCTTTAGCTGATGTACCCTATCTTTTTCATGACCTTCCGCAAGGTTTTCTGGGCCAAATAGTGGGCCTTTTCCGCGTTTTCGCGGTAGCATTTTTCCAGATACGCCTTGTCGCCCATCAAATCTTTAAACTTTGCCTGGATCGGCACCAGCTCGCCGATGACGGCTTCGGCAACAGCCGGTTTGAAGTCGCCGTAGCCCTTGCCCTCAAATTCTTTTTCGATCTCCTCCATATTCTTGCCGGTGACGCAGGAGTATATCTCCATCAGGTTGTTCACTCCTGTCTTGCCCTCAGCATAGCGCACCGATGCTTCACTGTCCGTTACCGCCCTCCTGAATTTCCGCATGATGGTATCGGGGTCGTCGGACATCAGAATGGTGCCGCTCATATTCTCGTCAGACTTGGACATCTTCTTCGCGGGATCCTGCAGGGACATGACCCGGGCCCCCCGCTCCGGAATCAGGGGCTCCGGCACGGTAAAGGTGGGACTGTACAGGCCGTTAAAGCGCTCCGCCACATCACGGGCCAACTCCACATGCTGCTTCTGATCGGCTCCCACGGGTACATAGTCCGCCTGATACAGCAGGATGTCCGCCGCCATCAGACAGGGATAGGTGAACAACCCGGCATTGATGTTGTCCGTGTGCTTAGCAGACTTGTCTTTAAACTGGGTCATCCTGGAAAGTTCTCCAAATTGGGTATAACAGTCCAGTATCCACGCCAGCTGGGCATGCTCCGGCACCTGGCTCTGAATGAAAAGCACTGTCTTTGTGAGATCCATTCCCATAGCCAGCAGATAAGCATACGCCTCTAAAGTATATTTCCGCAGCTGCGCGGGCTCCTGCCGGACTGTAATGGCATGCAGGTCCGCCAGCGCGTATACGCAATCATACTTATCCTGAAGGCTTACACCGTTGCGGATGGCCCCGAGATAATTTCCCAGGTGAAATGTCCCCGTACACTGGTACATGCTTAAAACACGTTTTTTCTGTCCTGTTTCCATAAATGATCTCTCCTTTTACCGGTTCATCTCTTTCGCCAAGCCGCCCAGAATCTTAACGCCCTCTGTCAGCTGCTGGTCGGTAGGGGTGGAAAAATTGATACGGAAAGAATGGCAGGGCTCTGTCTCGTCCGTCAAAAATGCGGTGCCAGGCACCACACAGACTTTCCGCTCCGCCGCTTTCTTTACAAAATCCAGCATATCAACGCTTTCGGGCAGTGTGCACCAGGCAAACAGCCCTCCCTCAAACTGGCTCCAGCTGATCAGCGGGGCAAAATACCTCTCCATAGCACTAAGCAGCACCTGGCTCTTTCTGCGGTAAATCTCCCTCAGGCGTTCCAAATGGCCCTCATAATCACACTGGGTCATAAACTTGTGGCAAATGATCTGCGCCCATATGTTGGAGTGGACGTCCTCTCCCTGCTTGCACACGACCATCTTCTGAATGACCTCCTGGGGCCCAATGGCGTAGCCCACCCGCATTCCGGGAGAGACCACTTTGGAAAAAGAGCCGGCGTATACCACTGCTCCATCGGTATCAAAAGACTTGATGGATGGCAAGTCGTTTCCCTTCACGCGCAGGTCACCGTATGGATTGTCCTCCAGCACTAAAACACCGTGATCCCTGCACATCCGGTAAACTTTTTCGCGCTTTTCCATGCTCATTGTAATGCCGGAAGGATTCTGGAAGTTGGGGATCGTATAAAGGTATTTTGCTTTTTTCTCTGTTTCCAGAGCATTTTCAAGCTTTTCTATACTTATCCCATCCTCTTCCATTGGCACGCCGACAAGCTTGGCCCGGTACGAGCGGAAGGTGTTCAATGAACCGATGAAGCTGGGGGCTTCACACAGCACTGTGTCCCCTTCATTCAACAGGGTTTTGGTCAGCAGGTCCATCACCTGCTGCGCCCCGCTGGTAATCAGCACATCGTCGCGGTCCGTGCCCACATGGTGCTTTTTCCTCATATAATTTCGAAGATGATCCCGTAAGGGCTGGTACCCTTCGGTAACGCTGTATTGCAGCGCCTCGACGGGAGTATCTGTCAACAGCTGCTCTGACAGCCGCCGGATATCCTCCACAGGAAAGGCGTCCGGCGCGGGGTTCCCGGCGGACAGCGGGATGATCCCCGGCGCGGAAGAATTCTTTAAGATCTCCCGAATGGCGGAGGGCTTCAGGCTTTGCACCCGATCCGAAAAATGGTATTCCATAACACACATGTCCTTTCTGAATATTGATGGAAACAAAAATCCTGTCCCAACAATGGGACAGGAAAAACCTGCGGTACCACCCAAATTGACCCGCAATGCGGTGCCCAACTCTTCGCCTTAACGCGGCAAACGCCAGGCCATTCCCTGCCCGGGCCTCACGGTTCCATTCACGGGGCCAGCCCGCCGCGCTTCCACCATTTCGCGGCTCTCTGTTGGGCCTGGTTTTCCGTTACTCTTCCCGATCATCGGTTTTATTATTCTCAGTTAATTATATACCCGCACCCCGCAAAAGTCAACAGCTTTGGGCCTCGGAAATACCGCCAGAACGCGCCTGATCAGCTTTTAAACACATGTACGGCTTCTTACTGCCGGCCGGATATCTCCTCTGCCAGCGTTCTGCCTGAAGCGCCAAGTGCGCCGGTGGGGATTGCCGGCACCGGCACCCACGACAGCTATTTCCGGGAAGGACGCAGGGAAAAGTCTATTCCTCCCCGGGGTACATAGCCCGAAGAGCGGGAACATATTCTCCCCGCCCGGTTTCCTCCAGACGGCGGATATACGTCCCAAGCATCCCCCGGGCATGTTCCGGACCGCCTTCCCGCATCACAGTCCACATGGGGTCGGCGTCGAAATCGGACTTCTTCATCATCTCGTCAGTCCAGTCCAGAATGTATTTTGCCCCTGCGGCGCAGAGTTCCGGCCGTTCCGCCGAAAGGTCATGTATCTGATGGGGATCCTCTTTCACGTTGAACAGCATTTCTTTGGGGAACAGGTGGTACCCGCCGTGTACCGTGCGGATGTAGAGGTAATCCCCGAAACGGGCGCTGCGCTGGCACACGTGACAGCACTGTGTGAGTACCACATTTTTCCGGGAGCAGTCCTCCCCAGTCAGCAGTGCTCCGGCATAAGAAACGCCGTCGTAGTCATAATTGCCCACAATTTTTGTACCCAGAAGTTCCTGCACCGTAGGCAGCAGGTCAACATTGTCGTACAGCCCCTTGA
>CAZGLW010000064.1:0-7082 GCA_964525985.1 uncultured Acutalibacter sp.
TGGATGCCGAAAAGCCTTGATTTTACTGGCTTTTTTGGTCGATGGGCTTCATTGTGGGAAAAAGTAAAACATCTCTGATGGATGCCGCACCTGTAAGAAGCATCACTAAACGGTCAATCCCCATACCCATGCCACCTGTGGGAGGCATACCATATTCCAACGCAGTAAGAAAGTCCTCGTCCACGTCACAAGCCTCGTCATCTCCGGCGGCCTTTAACGCCGCTTGGGCCTCAAAGCGCTCCCGCTGGTCGATGGGGTCGTTCAGTTCCGAGAAAGCATTGGCATATTCCGCGCCGCAGATAAACAACTCAAAGCGCTGGGTACACCTGGGGTTTTCCGGGTCCTTCTTGGCCAGGGGTGAAATATCCACCGGGTGGCCGGTAAGGAAGGTGGGTTGGACCAGCTTTTCTTCACAATATGTCTCAAAGAAGAGATTGACAATATCTCCCCACTTATGACGCTGCTCGTACTGGATATGGCGCTCGTCCGCCAGCTTCCGGGCCTGCTCCAGCGTTTCTACCCTGGTAAAGTCAACTCCCGCGTACTGCTTCACCGCTTCCAGCATAGTGATGCGGGCAAAGGGCTGGTCCAAGTCGATTACCACGCCGTTTTGTTCTACCGTACCGGTGCCCAGCACCTTGTGAGCCACCGTGCGGATCATGTCTTCGGTAACATCCATCATGCCGTAGATGTCCGTATAGGCCTGATACAACTCCAGCATGGTAAATTCGGGGTTGTGGGTGCGGTCCATACCCTCGTTGCGAAAGTTGCGGCCGATCTCATATACCCGGTCAAAACCGCCTACAATGAGCCGCTTCAGGTAAAGTTCCAAAGCGATCCGCAGGTACATTTCCATATCCAAAGTGTTGTGATGGGTGATGAAGGGCCGGGCCGCAGCGCCTCCTGCCTGAGTGTGGAGGACAGGCGTTTCCACTTCCAGAAAATCCAAGCCGTCCAGATACTCCCGGATAGCGGTGATGATCCTGGACCGTTTGACAAATACCTCCTTGACCTCCGGGTTCACGATCAAGTCCAGGTACCGCTGGCGGTAGCGGGCATCGGTGTCCTTTAAGCCGTGATATTTTTCAGGCAGGGGCAGAAGAGATTTGGAAAGCAGCACGATCTCCTTGCAACGGACGCTCATTTCCCCCCGCTGGGTGCGGAACACCTCACCGGAAACGCCCACGATGTCCCCAATGTCGTACTTCTTGAATTTCTTATAGGCAGCCTCATCCATCTCATCCTGACGGGCGTACAACTGGATACGTCCGTCCTTGTCCTGAAGGTCGCAGAAAGAGACCTTTCCCATACCCCGCTTGGACATCAGCCTGCCGGCGATTTTGACAGCTTTGCCCTCCATAGCGTCAAAATCATCTTTGATTTGCTGAGAAGTGGTATCCCAATCGAATTTGACCTGCAGGAAAGGATCCTCCCCCTCCTGCTGAAGCGCACTGAGCTTTTCCCTACGGATACGAAGCAGTTCGCGTTGGTCCTGCTCTTCCGGAACATTTGCCTGTTTTTCGCCCATTCTTACCTCCACTTTCCTTCCTTTCAGCGCAAGCATTGCGGTTTCCTGTATGCAAAATGCGGTACAAAAATGCGCCGGAAAACAATCCTTACGCTTTCCCAGTCAAAATACTTTTCAATTAAAAAAGATCGGCACAAACAGCGTGCTTTTTTTATTTTACCTCCTGCGGACTTACAAGTTTACCGGGAGATGGTGATGATCTTGTATTTTGCAATTCCCGCGGGGGTTTCCACCTGCACAGTCTGGCCCACTTTAGCGCCGATCAGCGCCTTGCCAACAGCAGACTCGTCAGATATCTTGCCGTTTCTTGGGTCGGCTTCGTTAGAACCCACAATTTTGAAATCCCGTTCTGTTTTCTTGCCTCCGGCGGTGACGTTCACTTCGATTTTAGAGCCGATATGCACAGTTTCGTTGTTCAGTTCGCTTTCATCTATGACTACCGCGCCCTTCAGCATGACCTCAAGATCGGCGATACGGGCCTCCATAATGGCCTGCTCGTTTTTTGCCTCGTCATATTCGCTGTTCTCAGAGAGGTCACCAAATGAAAGGGCGACCTTAATTTTCTCCGCCACTTCTTTTCGTTTTACAGTCTTTAGCTGTTCTAATTCCTTTTCCAGAGAGGCAAGCCCCTCCTCGGTCACAAAAAACTGTCTTTCTGCCATAACAGGTCCCATCCTTTATAAAGTGGAGCCGCAGAACCGGGAAAAGTCCATCCCAAAGATTTTTGCATATTCTCCCCCGAGCAGGCGGGAAAATATACGTTCTATCTTTTCAAGTGGGCAATCCGCAAAACAGCGGCTACATTGCAATTTATTATAATAAAACCTAGAGCCAATGTCAACTTTCTCTTAGAAATATCCCATTGGGTCGGTAAGACTGCCGCCGGAAATCACCTCAAAATGGAGATGGGGACCGGTGGAATTGCCTGTGCTTCCCACATATCCGATAACCTGACCCTGCTCTGCGGAATCACCCGTTTCCACGCCAAGCGCGCTCATGTGGGCATAACGGGTCTCAAAACCGTTGCCGTGATCAATAAACACGCACCAGCCATAACTGTCGTTCCACCCGGCATAAAGGACAGTCCCTCCATCGGAAGCCACAATGGGTTTACCGTAAATATCGCCGCCGGCAATATCCACTCCCCGGTGGCCGCCTTCACCGAAATAGCAGCTTAAATAGGTGTAACCGGGCATGGGCCACATAAAACTGCCAGTACCCACATAGCCGGGACCGCCAGGATTGTTCTTCTTCAGTTCTTCCTCCAAAGCGGTAATGGCCGCCTCATTTTCTTCGATTTGGGAACTTAATAACTCAGAACTGGTTCTGGCGTTCAGTTCCTGATTCTCCGCGTTGTCTACCAGGCGTTGGGCCTCGGTGTACAACCGGATAAGTTCCGCGCCCTTAGAGTCAAGTTCTTTTTTTCGAGTGCTCAACTCCGCTTTGGAGGCACTGATCTCCTGAAGGTCTTGCTGTATCTCTTCCATTTGGGTCGTTAAAACATCGATCAGTTCCTGGTCGTGCCGGGTGACCGCCTTTAAAAACTGGGCCTTTTCTGCAAAGTCCAGCATGTTATCACTTTCCAAAAAGAGTGCCAGAGCAGACGCTTTGCCCGAAACATATAGGGCCCGCACCCTTTCCTTCAGCAGGTCCATACTGCGGTCTATGCTTTCCTGTTTCCCGGCAATCTGATCCCTGGCTTGGGATATTTGAACATTCAGGCTGTCGATCTGTTTTCGCAGAACATCAATCTGGCTCTGCACCGTGTCAATCTGTTCGTACAAGGCGTCCCGATAAGCCCGCTTGTCCTCAATATCCAGCCGTAGTTCTTCCAGTAAGGCGTCAGTTTCCTCTTTTTGTCTTTGCAGGCTGTCCTGCTGGATCTGAAGTTCCTCTAAAGTCTCGGCATATACAGGCAGAGAAAGGGCGCACACCAACAAAAGGCACAGAACCACGCGCAACAGTGAGTGCAGCCGCTTTTTCCGGTTAGACAACCGCATCCTCTCCTTCCTTTTTCAAATAACGGCCAATCGAAATCACGCCGCCCAGCATACCGAACAGCATACCCACTACAATATAAATCAGGTACAGCCATCCCACATAGGGATGGATATCCACCGCGCTGATGAAAGTAACGATGCTGTACACCACCTCCACTGCCTTATCGTAAGCAAAGTACAGGATGGTGGCGGAAATGGCTCCAGACAGCGCACCGATGACCATGCCCTCTACCAAAAACGGGATTCGCACAAAGCCGTTGGTAGCTCCTACTGACTTCATAATGTTGATCTCCATTCTGCGGGAGAACATGGTGACCTTGACGGTGTTGGAAATAATAAACAAAGACACAACGCCCAAAATCAGTACGATAGCAATACTGCAATAACGCACCAGCCTGTCAAGGTTGCTAAGCTGCTTGGCAATGTACTGGTAATTGGTAACTGTATCAACGCCGTCTAGGGACTGGACCTGGGAAATGGTCTCGTCGTACCTGCTCAAATCCGACATGGAAATCTTATAAGCGTCCGGCAGAGGGTTGTCATCCCCCTGTAAGCCATTAAACAAGGTGCTGTTGCCGCCAAGCCCGTCCATCATTTCTTTCAGGCCGTCATCCTTTGGAACAAAGGTACATTCTGAAATATTATCGATCTGGCGTATCTCCTCCCCCACCTTCACGGCGGTAAGAGAGGGCAGATCATCCTTCAAGAACACGGTAATGGTGTTGTTCCCCTCAATGGACTCCATAGTAACCGAAAGGTTCAGAGATAAAGCCATAGCCACGCCGGTCATTAAAAGGCATGAAATCAGCACCGCGATAGAAGCAATACTCATGGTCCGGTTTTTCCACAGGCTTTTTAAGCCTTCCCGGAACAGATAGCCAATACTGTGCAGGCCCATTACCTCACCTCCCCGTCATCATCTCCGGCGGACTGTCCGCCGTCATCATCCTCTTCCTCTTCCTCTTCCTCTTCCCAATAATCGCCGTCTACGTCTTCCTCACCATACGACTCGCTATATGTTCCCGCATCATCCCCGCGGGAAGTATCCGGCTCTTCGCCGGTATCGATTTGTGCAGGCTCATAGGGCTCGTCGTTGTCGTATTCAGCATAGTCATCATCCTGTTCCACATCTTCAACGGAATCGCTGTAGCGCTCCGGCGGGGCATAGGTGTCCTGCATAGAGGCTGTGTCTGCCACAATTTCTCCGCTGTGGATTTGAATGATGCGCTTGTGAAAATGCTTGACCAGAGAATGCTCGTGGGTAACCATCAAAACAGTGGTTCCCCGGCGGTTGATTTCGCTCAACAGGTCAACAATCTCAAAGGACAGAGCGGGGTCGATATTGCCGGTCGGCTCATCCGCTATAATCATGGAGGGATTATTTACCAAAGCTCTGGCCAGACCCACCCGCTGGCGCTCGCCGCCGGAAAGTTCGCTGGGATAGTGCTTTGCTTTGTGCTGCAGGCCCACCAGACTGAGGATGTAAGGAACCCGCTTTTTGATGGTGCTGGGTCTTGCACCCACCACTCTCATGGCAAACGCCACGTTATCGTAAACCGTCATGTGGTCGATCAGTCGGAAATCCTGAAACACCATGCCCATTTTCCGGCGGACATACGGTATCTTCCCCTTGCGCAGGCGGGAAACATCTACATTGTCCACAAAAATGCTGCCGGATGTGGGCCTCTCTTCGCAGGTAATCAGCTTCAGGAAGGTGCTTTTACCCGCGCCGGAAGATCCCACAATGAAAACAAACTCTCCCTTTTCCACATTCAGATTCACATTGTGCAAGGCTTCTGTACCATTATTATATACCTTTGACACATTGCGGAATTCAATCATAGGATCACGTTCCTTTCGCTTTTAGCGCCGGGGGCAGGATTACATAACGGCACCCATCGGTACAGGGCAATCTCTGATTACCCCGATATTATACCAATGGGTGCCTCTTATTTAATTCCAATAAAGAAATTATTTGTAATAGTTCTGTAACATTTTCCCAAAAAACCGGCGATTCTTTTCGAAACTTAGAACTTATTGGGATTACTGGAAAGATATTTCTTTACCATCAGGGCTACCTTGAAGACGATAGCGTCCTCAAATTCCCGCAGGTCCAAGCCGGTGATCTTCTTGATCTTTTCCAGACGGTACACCAGCGTATTCCGGTGGACAAACAGCTTTCGGGAAGTTTCGGACACGTTCAGGTTGTTCTCGAAAAAGCGCTGTATGGTAAACAAAGTCTCATGATCCAGCGAGTCGATAGAACCCCGGCGGAAAACCTCCTTCAGGAACATCTCGCAGAGGGTGGTGGGCAGCTGATAGATCAATCGGGCAATACCAAGATGATTGTAGCTGACAATAGGCTTCTCGGTATCAAATACCTTTCCTACCTCCAAAGCCACCTGGGCCTCTTTGAAGGAGCGGGGCAACTCTTTGATGCTGCTGACCACAGTGCCGATACCCACGGTGCAGTGAGTATAAAATTCACTGGAAAGGGTGTCTACGATAGAACTGGCCAGCTTATTGATGTCTTTCTCGTCGATATTGGGCTTGATTTCTTTGACGAGGGCAATATCGGTTTCGTTGATATTGATGATGAAATCCTTGTTCTTATCAGGGAACAGGTTCTGCAGCACGTCATAAGCGGAAATATCGTTCTTTTCCGTAATCTTAATGAGCATGCAGACACGGCTGACGTCGGCGTCAAAATGAAGTTCATGGCTCTTCAGGTAAATATCGCCGGGCAAAATATTATCCAAAATCACGTTCTTGATAAAGTTGCCCCGGTCATACTTCTCGTCGTAATACTGCTTGATGTTGTTTAAAGATACTCCCAGGATGCGGACATACTTCTGGGCTTCGGGGTCAACGCCCGCCACAAAGACGGCATATTCGGGACGGGGGCCGCTGCCAAAGGGCATAAAGGTGTAATTATCTGCCGTAAAGACTTCGGTGGAAGCTAATTCTTCCGGCATAACGCCTTCACAGACCTCGCCGATCTTTCCCAATTCGCTGCACGCGATGATGACGGTAGACTCGTCAATTACGCCAATAGTACGGTCAATGGTGTCCCTCATCTGGTGGATGATCCCCTGAAATAATCTATTAGACATAGTCTCTTCCCCTTTCTATCGGCCGGAGGCTCCGATACCGTCTTGCGGATACACAGTCTTATTTTACAGAATCTTCGGGAAAAATTCAACCTTTTTTTCAAAATTTATAAAGCCGTCCACGATCAGCTTAACCAAATACAGCAGGCGTGGCTGGCACTGCGTCCACTTGAAACAGCCCCTCCGCAAAGTCCGGGGCCCAGAGCGCAAAAAACTGAGGACGTCAAGGAGGGTTTTCCCGTTGACGTCCCTGTTTCATGTGACCAAGCCTGTAAGCCGGGTTCTGTCTTGAACAGTCATCTATCTTGGCCAGCCGTTGCCGGCTGGCTCACGCCACCTCCACGGAACGCGCGGGCCGCGCATGCATCCGGATTTGCCGGACGCTGTTCCTCCACGGTGTTGCTCCGGATAGGGTTTACAGGGCCGCGGGGTCTCCCCCGCGCC
>CAZGLW010000065.1:0-6400 GCA_964525985.1 uncultured Acutalibacter sp.
CTTATAATTATCTTTATTTCCTTTTCCATGACGAACCTCCTGGTAATTTTTTGATGTGAATAAATCTTACCATAATAAAGCGATTCTGGCAAGAGGTTCTGAAGAAAAAACTAGAAAATTATCTTGCCGAAAAACGGCGAACTTTGGCATAACACCGGAGAAAATTGTGTTTCGAGTTACTTCGACATACCAGATGCTGTACTTTCCTCACACATGGTCTGGGCAAAGATGCCAAAGCCCATTGAGGGGTCCTCCGTAAAAACATGGGTCACGGCTCCCGCCAGTTTCCCGTCCTGCAGAATAGGGCAGCCGCTCATGCCTTGAACAATGCCCCCGACAGCGTCTAAAAGCCTGGGGTCGGTTACCTGCACCACAAGGTTTTTGGTGCGTTGGTTTTTAGCGCTGATCCGAACGATCTCAGCATCGTAAAGTTTTGGCGCGTCCTGGTCCAGAGTGGCCATAATCTTTACCTTGCCCCTGCGGACCTGTTCTCTGGACAGCACCTCTACAGCCTGTCCCTCCGGGGCCCGGTCAAGCACGCCGTAAACACCTGTTTCGTTGTTAATCAGCAGATTACCCATCGGCTGGTCGGAAGAAAAGTAGCCCCTCAGCTGTCCGGGATGGTTCGGTTCCCCTTTTATCACTCCGCACAGTGTTATGGGGGAAGGCTCCCCGCTTTTTAAAGGCATAACGGCTCCGGCATCCATGTCGCAGATTCCGTGTCCCAAACCGCCGAACACACCGGATTCGGGGTCCCAAAAGGTCAGGGTGCCGATGCCTGCTGCGCTGTCCCGCACCCACATACCGGTTTTAAAAGAACCCTGACCGTACACCGGCGTTACAGACGCCTCAAAGATTTTTTCGTCCCGCTGGACCTTGAAGGTCACGGCGGTCCCGCCGCTGCCGCCGATTATCCGGGCCAGGGCGGCGTTGTTCTCGATCACCTGGCCGTCCGCTTCCAGCAAGGAGTCGCCAGGCTTGATACCGGCTTCGGCGGCGGGGCAGCATGTGCCGTTTTCCGTATAAATATCGGAAAGGGAGGCAACAATAACCCCGTTTGTGAACAGTTTAATGCCAAATGCCGTTCCCAGCGGGACCACCTTTTCCGGGGCCTTTCCCGTAACAGCGGCAGCCGCGGCGGGTGCAAAGCCGCCTCCGCTGTTGAACAGAGAGGCTTCCTGAGCGGGGCCGCTTTCGGGCAGAAATCCCAAAAGGGTCAGAGCGCACAGGGCAGTGGCGCCCACGCCGAGGGAAAAGGTTCTTACCGCTTCGCAAAATGATTTTTTATTCCATTTAAAGCCTTTTATATGAGTTCATCTCTTCCCGGGACACAGATTGAAAACGCAGGTCTGTTTCCGGTCCCGATTTTACTTTGCCACCCGGGATGAGAATTATTTTGGCAATCAATAACGCCTCTGTATTCCTTGTGCAGTTGTGTACAAAGGATACAGGGGCGAGAATTTTTGGTCTGCCGCGTCTGCCGGGCGTTGGCACCGGACCGACTGCCGTCGGTCACCGCCCGACAGGCGGGACAGTGGAAGCATATGGAAGTAATCTGATTTACAAAAAATGGAAGTGCGGCATTCCCCCTTTCCCGCTTACAGGTTTAGTCTACCCCATTTTTATGAAGACAGAATAAGAAAGTTTTGAATATTTTGTAATGAAATCATGAACGCTTTTTAAATGAATTGTTCAAAATGCCGAAAAGTGCCGGGCGTCAGGGCGTTAACGGGTTAAAGCAGCAATTTCGGTTGAATCCTCCGACCTTTTGTGGTATCATATACAAAAACAGTTTGGGCTGTTTTTTTGAAAGGAACATAGCTTTATGCCATTTGGAAACAGGATCACCGTGATCTGCGGTCACTACGGCTGCGGTAAGACAAACCTTACACTGAACCTGGCCCTGGAAGCGGCCCGGCAGGGGGGACCGGTGACTGTGGCGGACCTGGATGTGGTAAACCCCTACTTCCGTTCTTCTGAGTATGGGGCCCTGCTTGAACGGCACGGGGTAAGGCTCATCGCTCCCGTGTTTGCAGGCACCACTCTGGATACCCCCACGCTGCCGCCGGATGTGTATTCCGTGTTTGAACCCCGGGCCGGGCGGGTCTTTTTGGACGCCGGAGGGGACGACGCGGGGGTCACGGCTCTGGGGGGCCTTCATGAACAGTTGGCCCAAAGCGGATATGACATGGTGTACGTTATCAATCGGTACCGGGTCCTGTCGCAGACCCCGGAGGAAGCTGCGTGTCTGCTCCGGGAGATCGAGGCGGCATCCCGGCTGAAAGCTACGGCTCTGGTCAATAATTCTCACCTGGGGGTGGAGACCTGCCGGGATACCCTGACAGACGCCTTACCTTTCGCCCAAAGGACGGCTGAACTTACGGGTCTGCCCCTTTTGTATTCCACAGCCCCCGATTTTGCCATAAAATCAGGGGAAACACTGCCGGAGGGGTTCAAATTGGTAAAACGATACGTAAAATTTTATTGGGAAGAAAATGAAACCTAAAAGGAGGCAACAGAAATGGCAAGGATCATTGTGGACGAAACGGTGTGCAAGGGCTGTTCAATGTGCGTAAACGCCTGCCCTTTAAAGCTGATCGCGCTGGCCAAAGAGAAGTTGAACGCCAAAGGTTACCATCCGGCCAGGCTGATGGAACCGGAAAAATGTGTGGGCTGCGCGGCCTGCGCCACCATGTGTCCTGACACGGCTATTACGGTAGAGAAATAAGAAAGGATGAGCGTAATGTCTGAAAAAGTTCTGATGAAGGGCAACGAAGCCCTGGCCGAAGCGGCCATCCGGGCAGGCTGCCACCATTTCTTCGGTTATCCCATCACGCCACAGACGGAGCTGGCCGCCTACATGGCAAAGCGTATGCCCAAAGTGGGCGGTACATATCTTCAGGCCGAATCTGAGATCGCCGCCATAAATATGGTGCTGGGGGCGTCCTCTGCCGGCATTCGGGCCATGACATCGTCTTCTTCCCCCGGCGTCAGCCTGAAGGGCGAGGGAATTTCCTATATGGCCGGCTCCGACCTGCCCGCGCTTATTATCAACGTACAGCGGGGCGGCCCGGGTCTGGGGGGTATCCAGCCTTCTCAGTCCGATTACTGGCAGGCCACTAAGGCGGGAGGTCACGGCGATTACCAGGTGTTGGTTTTCGCCCCCTCTACAGTACAGGAAATGGTAGACCTGGTCTCTGACGCTTTCGATATGGCGGACAAGTACCGAATGCCGGCCATGATTTTGGCGGATGGCATGTTGGGGCAGATGATGGAGCCTGTGGTCCTGCCCGAAGAGGGTGCAAAAGCCCCGGTGGAAAAGCCCTGGGCGGCCAGCGGCCACCAGAACAGGCGGGAGCACAATGTTATCAACTCCCTTTACCTGACGCCTGAAAAGCTGGAGAGTCTGGTGCTGGAACGTTATAAGCGATATGAGGTCATCAAAGAGACCGAGCAGCGGGCCGAAGAATATCTGATGGATGACGCGGATATTGCTGTGGTTGCTTACGGAGCCTCTGCCCGCGTGGCCCGCAGCGCTGTGAACAAGGCCAGAGAGCAGGGAATCAGAGCGGGGCTGATCCGGCCCATTACCCTGTGGCCATTCCCGGTGAATGTGTTGCAAAAGGCTGCTTCCCACGTAGAGCAGGTGCTGACTGTGGAAATGAGTATGGGCCAGATGGTGGATGACGTCAGGCTGGCCGTGGAATGTAAGGTGCCCGTCCATTTCTTTGGGCGTACCGGCGGAATGATCCCCACTCCGGCAGAGGTGCTGGACCGGATGACAGCCCTTTCCAGAGAAAACTGAGAGGAGTGACAGAGTATGGCAATCGTATTTCAAAAGCCCCACGCGCTGACAAACGCCCCGCTGCACTATTGTCCCGGCTGCACTCACGGTATAGTGCATAGATTGGTTGCCCAGGCTATGGACGAGCTGGGCATTGAGGGCCGCACTGTAGGTGTGGCATCTGTGGGCTGCTCGGTAATGAGTTATGATTATTTCGCCTGTGATATGGTAGAGGCCCCCCACGGGCGGGCCCAAGCTGTGGCTACAGGCATTAAGCGGGCAAGGCCAGAAAATGTGGTGTTTACCTATCAGGGCGACGGCGATCTTGCCGCTATTGGCACTGCCGAGACCGTTCATGCCGCCACCAGAGGCGAGAATATCACGGTTATATTCATCAACAACGCCATTTACGGCATGACCGGCGGTCAGATGGCCCCAACGTCTCTGCCCGGACAGGTTACCCAGACCACTCCTTATGGCCGCGATACCAACACCGCCGGTTACCCTGTGCGTGTGTGCGAACTGTTGTCCACATTAGACGGCGTGGCTTTTGCCCAGCGGGTCACCGTCAGCGATGTAAAAAACGTGAACATCGCCAGAAAAGCCATAAAGAAGGCCTTCCAGAACCAGCTGGACGGCAAGGGTTATTCTATTGTAGAGGTGCTTTCCACCTGTCCCACCAACTGGGGGCTTTCCCCGGTAGAGGCCGTCAAGTGGATGGAAGAAAACATGGTCCCCTACTATCCTCTGGGCGTGTATAAGGACATTGAAGGAGGCGTGAAGAAATGAAGTCTCTCAACATGATCTTTGCCGGGTTCGGCGGCCAGGGTGTGCTGTTTGCCGGGAAAGTCTCCGTTTACGCCGGACTGCTGGCCAACAAGGAGATTTCCTGGCTGCCCTCCTACGGCCCCGAAATGCGGGGCGGCACCGCCAATTGCAGTGTGTGTGTGTCCGATGAGCCTATTGGTTCACCCCTGGTTACCAATCCAAACGTGCTGGTGGCAATGAATCTGCCCTCGCTGGACAAATTCATCGGCGCTGTGGAGCCAGGCGGTACAGTGATTTTGGACAGTTCCCTTATTGACAAAAAGGTGGAGCGGGAGGATGTAAACGTGTTTTATGTGCCTTCCTCCCGGTTGGCCGAGGAAAACGGCCTTAAAGGTCTCGGCAACATGATCCTGGTTGGGAAGCTGTTCCACGAGGTGTGCGCCTCCGGCGGCGAGTACAGCTTTTGTACTTCCGAGCTTTTGGACCAGGCCATGCAAAAATGCATTCCCGCCCGAAAGGCCGATATGCTGGACCTGAACCGAAAGGCTGTGGAAATTGGCGCGAAGCAGTGATAGCAAATGGAATAAGGTCCCCGATGTTTCGGGGACCTTGTATTTTATCCAATCATTTTATGTGCTCTTTAACATACTTGCAGTCATCAGCCAAACATTTGTCGTGCTCGCCGTAAAAGCCTTCCCGCTCCACTACCCAGAACGCTTCAAAGTCCTGCTCGTCCAAAGCATTCTTGATCTCCTGCCAGTCGATGTTGGATTCGGGGGCGCCCATTTTACACTGGACCTCAAACCGCTTTTTACCCTCGGGGCTGTTCTGTTGGGCTTCAAAGCTTTCCAGAATCTTCCGGCGTTCTTCCAAAGGCATTTCAGCCGCTTTTGCAAAAAAGCTGCCGCTGTCTTGCTGGTCGTGGGCCGAAGCGGGCCTGGGGCCGGGGCCTTGTACTTTGGAATTCTCCTTTACATGGATGGCCACAATGCGGTTTTTATACTTGCGGATAAAGGAGGGGGGATAGCAGCCGCCGTTTTGGGCCCAGCCGCAGTCCAACTGGGAGTAGCACTTGGTGGAGTTGTCCAGCAGGTGCTCCAACAGGCACTTGCCCTGATCTACGAAAAATTCCTGGCTGTGATTGTGGTAGCCGATCTTGATGCCGTAGGGTTCGGCCATTTCCGCCATTTTGTCCAGTTCATGGGCGACTTCAATGGCCTCTTCTTTATTGCAAAAGGGGGTGCTGGCCCAAATGACCGCTTTTCCGCCTAATGCCGCCATCTTTTTGACGATCTCTTCCGTGGGTTTGGCATGGACGGACACGATCTCCAGCCCGGTTTCCCTTGCCCATTTTCGAATGTCCTCCACCGAATTCTCCTCCAGGTCTACCGGTAAAAGTTCTACGCCGTTATAACCCAGGGATGAAATGGTCTGAAACTTTTCCAGCAGCGTGGGGCCGAGACCCAGATAGCTGGCGATCCCACCAAACGAATAAGTACCGATGTTTACTTTCATACGACAAAACCTCCGGCAAGTGAAATTTAACTAAGATTACCCTATCACAAACCGGGGATTTTGTCAATTATTTTGTGAGGGCAAACAAGTCCCGACGAACATGGGGATCCTGCGGGTCACGCCCCCGGGAAAGCTTTTCCTCCAGGCCCGGCGGTCCGGGGAATCCATTTCCGTTCCAATTTCTCTTTTTTAGGCGGAGGTTGCCGCCGATTTTCATTTGGAAAATAGCGCTTGCCATCATGAGGGCCGGAGAACAGCAAGCAAATTCGGTGTAGCTGCACACCGGAGCTTTCATACTTGGCAAGCAGTGCATGTGTGGGCACACATGCGTTT
>CAZGLW010000066.1:0-6360 GCA_964525985.1 uncultured Acutalibacter sp.
CCGGCGCTTGCTCACCCCTTGATGGAGCCGATCATAATGCCCTTGATGAAGAACTTCTGCAGGAAGGGATAAATGACCACAATGGGCAGAATGGACACAATCATGGTAGCCATAGTGGTGGAACGGACATTGGTCTTTTTGCCCATCGTAGCGTTGCCCAAATCGGTCACGCCCATAGATGCCATCTGCTCAGCGAATTTCGATTCGTTGATGATGGACAGTAGCACGTTGGTCATGGGCCGCAGGTCCGGGTTGGTCACATACACAAAGGTGGTGTACCAGTCGTTCCAGTGCTGCACCGCGAAGTACAACGCAATAGTGGCGATGATGGGCGTGGAGACGGGCCAGTAAATCTTAAAGAACACCGTAAAGTAATTGGCGCCGTCAATTCTGGCGGATTCCTCCAGAGCGTCAGGGACGGATTGGAAGTAGCTCCGCATCAGGATCATGTTCCAGATATTGACCATAAAGGGGATGATATACACCCAGAAGGTGTTCATAAAGCCCAGGGTCTTTATCAGAAAGTAGGTGGGGATAATGCCGCCGCCAAAGTACATGGGGATCAGGCAAAGCATGGTGTAGCCCTTGCGTCCGACCAGTGACTTTCTGGAAAGGGCGAAAGACAGGGAGCCGGTGACCAGCAGGCCGCAGATCGTGCCGACGATGGTACGGGCAAAAGTAATGCCGTAGGCCTTCCAGATGGTGGCGTTCTTAAAGATATTCTTGTAATTTTCCAGCGTAAACTTCCTGGGATAAAAGGTGATGCCGCCCAGTGTGGTATCGTTGGCCTCGTTTAAGGAAATGGCCAGCGAGTTCAAGAAGGGATACAGGGTGGAGCAGAACACTACCACCATAATGACCACCATCAGAATAATGATGACGTAGTCGCTCGCAACCTTCTTATACTTCATCTTATGGGGCTTGCCTTGATATTCTCTGGCATTTTCAGACATGAGGTAGACCTCCTTTCTTTTATTATGAGTTTAGAACAGCGCGCTTTCACCGGCCTTGTCGGCAATCTTATTGGCGGTAAGCAACAACACAAAGTTGATGATAGCTTTCACCAGGCCGGCGGCGGTAGCGAAGGAAACACGGAACTGCCCGAGGCCGTAGCGATAGATATAAGTGTCGATCACGTCGGCGTAATCCTTCAGCATAGCGTTGCCCATATTCTTGGTCAGCATCATGATCTGGTCGAAGTTCGCGTTCAAAATGCCGCCCACATTCATAATAAGAAGCAGGATAATGGTAGGCTTGATAGCCTTTACAGTGATATGCCACATCTTCTGGGCACGGGTGGCGCCGTCAATGTCGGCAGCCTCGTACATCTCCGCGTCTACGCCGGCAATGGCCGATATGTAGATGATGGAGTTCCACCCAAGTTCTTTCCAGATATCGGTGAAAAGTGCCAGGGCCCAGAAATATTTGCCCTCCTGGAAGAAGCCAACGGGTCCGATCCCGAACACGCCCAGCAACTCGTTTACGGCGCCGCCGTCAATAGACAGGAAATCCATCATCAGCATGGCGCACACGGTCCAGGAAATAAAGTGCGGCAGGTAGGAAACGGTCTGCACCGTCTTCTTTATGCCCTGATTGCGCATTTCATTTAAGAACACGGCAAAAATGATAGGGCACACAAAGCCAATCGTCAGCTTCAGCAGGCTTATAACCAGAGTATTGCGCAGAGCCGTGTACAGCGACGCATCGCTGAACAGCATCTGGAACTGCTTCAGGCCCACCCATTCGCTGACGCCGGGAAAGTCTCCCATGTGGTACTCCTGGAAGGACATAATCAGGCCGTACATGGGCAGATAGCTAAAGATGATTAACAGGATAATCCCCGGCAGGACAAGCACCTGCAGGTCCCATTGGTCAATAGCTCTCCGGAAAAAACCGGGTTTCTTTCTCGGGGCGTCCAAAACAGCGGTACTTTCTTTCTTCAATCTCATCACTCCCTAGCCGCGTGGTTCACAAAGAGGCGCGGCTGTTTTTTAATACTCGAGGGAATTTCCCTCCGGGAACCCCACCAGGAATTCCCCTCCAGCGGAAACCAGTGCGCTTCTTCAACCTCCTGTTCTGTCCGGGCCAAACGGAACTCCGAAGACAAACGGGCATCTTTCCGGCACCCATTCAGCAATTTCCACAAAGCCGAGAGTACTTTTGTAATTTATTATATAGCGTAGATTCTAAAAAGTCTACCCCCAAAATTAAAAAATTATTTACTTTTTTGTTATTTTCCCCAGTAGTTGCCGTGCTTCACCCGGGGGAAAAGTGAAAAAAACCGAAATTCCCAATTCTTCAGGAATTTCGGCGCAAATAAAGGTTTGTGAAAATAACTAAAATTATCTTTATTATTTCATCATTTTATCCAACAGCAATCTGACATACAGGCCGCCCTGCACAGCACGGTTCTGAAAACCGCCGCCCTGCCAGCCGCGATCCCGGCTGTAGATGACCTGCCAGGCATTTTCGGTCTCATACCAGTCGGTAAGGGGAACGCGCTGGGGCATTTCGTTGTAAGCCGCCCACAAGGGGGAGATCATCGCCTCAAAATCTTTCTTGTCTGGCATCATGGAAGCCGCCCACACAAGCCAGTCCGACTTGGTGTACCCAGCCCGGTTATCCAAAGGCGTACCATAGGGGTTCGCCCGTTTCAAATAAGAAGCCAGTTCTTTTTCCCATGTACCCGCCGGGAAGATATTAAGGCCCAGAATACGGTCCCACACGGCATTGTATTTCATGCTGAAGGTGCCGGGCTGATCGAAAGCCAGGCGGTAAGTGCCGTCTCCATTGGCGGCCCGGTCTATCCAAACGGCGGCCATTTCCCTGGCGCAGGCAAGCCATTCTTCCCCGTTTTCGCCCCGGCGGTTTTTCAGCAGACCGTAGGCCGCGACGCCCAGAACAGCCTTGATGGACAGGTTGCAGTTGTGGGCCAAATGCCCGGCAAAATCGTCGGTGCACAGCTGGTTATCCGGGTCCATTCCCTTTTCCTTCAAATAGACCGCCCACTTGGTTAAAAGCTCCCAATGCTCTGCCGCGAAGCGATTGTCATCCGAGGCCACTGTGGCGGCTGCGGTCATCAGCAGCATATTTCCGCATTCCTCCACCGGCATCTGTCTCTCCGGGTCGGTGCCGCCGCTGTAGACCTGGCCGTTCAAAAGCGGGAAAGTGCCCGCGTCATGGGGAGCGAAACCATAAGGCCAGGCGGGAGAAGCCGCATATCTCATTATAGGCCTCATCATACCGAACACGCACTCGGGCTGTTCCAACAGGTAGAGAGGCATGGATGGGTAGCTGATGTCGACAGTAGCGGCGCAGCCGTTGGAAAAACATTCTTTGGAAATAAACAGCAGTTTCCCGTCTTCGTCTTTACACAGACAATGTGCGGCTACGGTCTGACGGTAAGCCAGCAGCAACAGTTCAGCGTACTGCTCGCCGCCGCTTTCCACAGCCGCTTCTTTTAAGGCGTCGGAGAAGCGCTCACACCGCTCCTCGATCTCGGCATGGCGGGTAAAGGCCTCTTCCAGCAGTTTTTCCATCGTGGGATAATAGCTTTTCCACAAGGGGTCCAGGGCCTTGCCGAAATATTCGACGGCCTTGTCCTCGTCATATGCCAGGACAAACAGGGCTTCTTTCCCCTCTGCCTCAGCTTTCAAAAAGGTGGTCTCCCCCGTTTGGCAGGCGGCCTTACCTTTTTCCACTGCCAGGTACAGTGTCCCCCAGTCGATGCGCACGTCATCCCCCGCCCGGTTCAAGGGTTCCTGGACAGAGTTCTTCAGGACGGCGGCGGTATAGCACCGTCCTGTGACCGTGCCGGAAACCACCGGGCCCTGCCCGGGCCTGTCCAAACAAAAGGCCTCGTCGGCTGTGATAGCCACCGACACGTCGGAAAGCTGCCCGTACCGGCCCTCTACTTTGGTGGAGATATAGGTGGCCGGACGGGAAAGCACTTCCAGGTCTTCCAGCAGAAGCGGTGAAGTGAAACGCACAGTAAGCCGGGCTTCGGGGGATTCTAACACATATTCCGTGGAACAGGCGGTCACATCCACCGAAAGAGTCTTCATGGGAGGCAGACCGGTTGCTCCTAAAAAGCCGTATTGCCTCTCCCCTACCCGCAGCACCCCGTTTAAGGGCTGGGGGCTGCCGGTCCAGTGGCAGGTAGGCGTGCGGTTGGGCACGTCATCAGGGGACCAAAGGCTGAAGTAAGGCGTGTGAGTCACAAGAGGTACGGCAGGGCAGCGAAGTTTCATAGACAGGTTCCTTTCCTCGTTACTTTACACACTTTTCGGCGGCGGTCTTTAAAATTTCCAGGCCCGCCCGCAGGGTTTCCTCATCGATGAGCAGTTCGGGCATGACCTTGACCACAGTATCGCCCCGGCCGCAACGCTCTACTATCAGGCCGTTCCTAAAGCATTCCTGCTGGATCTTCTTAGACATCTTCCCTTCCCCGTCAAAGCCGATGCAGTCCACACCCCAGACAAAGCCAATGCCCCGGGTGGAAAGCTTTCCGGGGGCCAGAGACTGAATCCCGTCCATATATTTCTCAATAATCCTGGACTTTTCCCGGACCTTCTCCTCCACGTGTTCGGAAAGCATGACTTCCAGCCCGGCTTTAGCAGCCACCATAGAAAGCTGGTAGCCCCGGAAAGTACCATTGTGTTCACCGGGGTTCCAGATATCCAATTCGGGCTTTATCAGCACCAGAGCAAATGGCATGCCGTAGCCGCCGATAGACTTGGACTGAGTGACAATGTCGGGCACGATGCCAGCCCGCTCAAAGGAGAAGAACCAGCCGGTGCGGGCACACCCTACCTGTATGTCGTCCACGATCATTAAAATGTCATGCTTGTCGCACAGGGCCCGCACGCCTCGAAGCCACTCTGCAGAGAATGGGTTGATGCCACCATCAGCCTGGACAGTCTCCAAAATGATAGCCGCAGGCTTCTCCACACCGGAGTGATCGTCGCTCAAAATCGTATCCATATAGTGAAGGGTATCCAGTTCGGGGAACATATAGGGCGCCGGGATATGGGTCACATTTGTCAGGGGCACCCCCGCGCCTTTCCGAGCGGCGGCGTCGGTGGTAAGGGCAATAGAGCCCAAAGTCATGCCGTGAAAAGCGCCCATCATGGCGAAAATATTCTGGCGCTTTTTCACCTTCCGGGCCAGCTTTAGAGCGGCCTCTACGGCATTTGTGCCGGTGGGGCCGGGGAACTGTAGCTTGTAGTTCAGCCCTCTGGGTTTTAATATCCTTTCCTCGTAGAATTCGATAAAATCCCTCTTGGGAACGGTATACATGTCCAAAGCGTGCATTACGCCGTCGCTTTGCAGGTACTCAACGATCTTCCCTTTGATGTAGTCGTTGTTGTGGCCGTAGTTAAGTCCCCCCGCGCCGCAGAAAAAATCGATATACTTTTTCCCGTCCTCATCATAGAGGAACGGCCCTTTTGCGGTAGTGAACACCGTGGGGAAACTGCGGCAATAGGAACGGACCTCGGACTCGTAGGACTCGAAGGGCTCTGTGTTGGACTTCATAATTTACCATCCTTTCTACCGCGGGGGTCTCCCGCGATTCAGCGATCAACACATTTGCCTGCGCAAATGCGGGGCTGTCACATCCCCTCCGTTTCAAAGGGGAGCCAGCGGCAACGGCCAATGATATTTTAAATTTTGGCCTAAAGTGCAGTTTATCATAAAAATTCCCGAAAAGAAAGCCTTTCCGGGATTTTTTAGAAAATATTTACAAATTATTGGTTCATGCTCAAGGCTCCTCAAGTCTGGAAAAAGAACACGTCCCCTGGCGTGCCGTCCGGGTAGGCAATATCGCCACCCATGCTCTCCAGGCGGTAATCGCCGCCGGTGTATTCGGATACCACCTTATTCCAGAAGTGGACGGAAGGGATATTTTTCGGGTGGCGCTTCAGCTGCCATGTGCCGGGAAATTTTTGGAACAGCCGAAAAGCCGCCCATTTTCCCAGGCCGCATCGGCGGTATTTGTACACGACGAAAAATTCCGCCATGCAGTAGTCAGTCTTCCCCGCCTCCGGATAATCGTTGACCATAGCGAAACCCGCCAGCTTTCCATCTACCTTCAAAAAGAACGCCCAGCGGCCGTCCTCCGTCCAGTAATTGTCCAGACAGGAGTAACCGTACAGCCCCAGACTGTTTACATCGCACAGCTCGTACTGGGAAAATTCGTACAGATACTTTTCCATCAAATTCCGAAGGATCTCCTTCTCGTCCTCCCGGACGGGAATCAGTTCAAAATTCATACTTTTACTCTCCGTTTCTGAAAACGGGCGCAATACACGCCGCCGCTTTCGCTCTTATTCGATATTCTCCCCCAGCGTCCCCTGGCTC
>CAZGLW010000067.1:0-6347 GCA_964525985.1 uncultured Acutalibacter sp.
CGAGTGGCGAGACTTGAACTCACGGCCTCTTGACCCCCAGTCAAGCGCGCTACCAACTGCGCCACACCCGGACAACGTATACAATTATAACGGGTATCGCCTGAAAAAGCAAGACCTTTTTTTATTTTTCTCAAATTGCCTTTTTCCCTTGTTTTTCTCCCACCAATGGGATAGAATAAGGAACATATACGAAAAACGCTTGGGAAACAGAACCATTTTTGCGGCATTTTTATAAAATACTTTTCTCAGTTTTCCGTGGGGAAAAAATTGTACAATTCTGTATTGATATTTTTTATCAATCTAGTGGCTCAGCCAATTTACATTCTAAAGAAAGAATGTTAAAATGTTATCAAAGCCGTAAGGAAGGTGAGGCGATTGTACAGATATCCCGCACCAAATCAAATTTCAGTAAAGGATGGATGTCTCAATGGAAACCAGGACCACTTATGAGATCGTGGAAAATGCGGAGACTTTCGAGCGCATGCTTCAAAGGGTACGGGAGGCGCAGAAGCAGTACGCCTCTTATACCCAGGAGCAGGTGGACGAGATATTCCGCGCAGGAGCAATGGCCGCCAACCTGCAGCGCATTCCGCTGGCGAAGATGGCAGTAGAGGAGACCGGTATGGGTGTTGTGGAAGACAAGGTGATTAAGAATCACTATGCCAGCGAGTATATCTACAACGCCTATAAGGAAACAAAGACCTGCGGCGTTATCGAGGAAGACAAGGCTTTCGGCATTCGCAGGGTGGCGGAGCCTGTTGGCGTGATTGCTGCGGTCATTCCAACCACGAACCCTACTTCAACCGCTATTTTTAAGACCCTGTTGGCTTTAAAGACTCGCAACGGCATAATCATCAGTCCCCATCCCCGTGCCAGAAAGTGTACCATTGCCGCCGCTCAGGTGGTGCTTGAGGCTGCCGTCAGGGCCGGCGCCCCCGAAGGACTGTTCGGTTGGATCGATCAGCCCAGCTTGGATCTGACCAACACCCTGATGGCTGAGGCAGACATTATTCTGGCTACCGGCGGCCCCGGCATGGTGAAGGCCGCTTATTCCTCCGGCACTCCCGCTTTGGGCGTGGGCGCGGGCAATACTCCCGCCATCATTGACGACACGGCCGATGTGGTGCTGGCGGTAAACTCCATTATCCACTCCAAAACTTTCGACAACGGCATGATCTGCGCTTCCGAGCAATCGGTCATCGTGCTGGATAAAGTATACAAGGCCGTAAAGGATGAGTTCAAAAAGCGGGGCTGCTATTTTCTCACCAAAGCTGAGACGGAAAAGGTGCGCAAGACCATTTTGATCAACGGCGCCTTGAATGCCAGGATCGTGGGACAGACCGCCTACACCATTGCCTCTATGGCCGGGGTAGAGGTGCCCCGGACTACCAAGATTATCATTGGCGAGGTGGAAAGCGTGGACATTTCCGAAGAGTTCGCCCATGAAAAGCTGTCTCCCGTTCTTGCTATGTACAAGGCCGGAAGTTTTGACGATGCGCTGGAAAAAGCCGAGCGCCTGATTGCTGACGGTGGTTACGGCCACACCGCTTCTTTGTATATCGATCCTGCCCAGGAAGAAAAGCGGGCAAAGCACCAGGAGGCTATGAAGACCTGCCGGATCCTGGTCAACACACCGTCCTCTCAGGGCGGCATCGGCGACCTGTATAATTTCAAGCTTGCCCCTTCTCTTACCCTGGGATGCGGTTCCTGGGGCGGCAACTCTGTATCTGAGAACGTGGGCGTGAAGCATCTCATCAACATTAAAACGGTTGCCGAAAGGAGAGAGAATATGCTGTGGTTCCGTGTGCCTGAGAAGGTGTATTTTAAAAAGGGCTGCATGCCTGTGGCTCTTGACGAGCTGAGGACCGAGTACCATAAAAAGAAGGCGTTCATTGTTACTGATACCTTCCTGTATCAAAACGGCTATACCAAGCCCATCACCGATAAGCTGGATGAAATGAGCATCCAGTATTCCTGTTTCTGGAACGTACAGCCCGATCCAACTCTGGCAAACGCCCTGGAGGGCGTCCGTCAGATCCGCGCTTTCCAGCCCGATGTGATCATTGCTCTGGGCGGCGGTTCCGCTATGGATGCCGCCAAGATCATGTGGCTGCTGTATGAGCATCCGGACGCCGACTTCCAGTCCATGTCTATGGATTTTATGGACATCCGCAAGCGCATTTACAGGTTCCCCAAAATGGGCGAGAAAGCCATGTTTGTGGCTGTTCCCACCTCAGCCGGCACCGGATCCGAGGTAACACCTTTTGCCATCATCACCGATGAAAAGACCGGTACCAAGTGGCCCATTGCCGATTATGAGCTTCTGCCCGACATGGCTATCGTAGACGTGGACAATATGATGAACGCTCCAAAGGGACTGACCAGTGCATCCGGCATCGACGTGATGACTCACGCAATTGAGGCATACGTCTCCATTATGGCAACGCCCTTTACGGACGGCATGGCTTTAAAGGCTATGAAGACGGTGTTTGATTATCTGCCTTCCGCATATGAAAACGGAGCAAAAGACCCGGTGGCCCGTGAACGCATGGCCGAAGCCTCCTGCATGGCCGGTATGGCTTTTGCTAACGCCTTCCTGGGCGTGAACCATTCTATGGCCCACAAGCTGGGCGCATACCATCATCTGCCTCACGGTGTCGCAAATGCGGTTATCCTCACCGAAGTCATCCGCTACAATGCCGCCGATGTTCCCGTAAAAATGGGCACTTTCTCTCAGTACCAGTATCCTCACGCCAAAGAACGTTATGTAGAGGCCGCCCGCTTCTGCGGTATTCAAGGCAAGGATGACAACGAGGTCTTTGAAAACTTTATCAAGGCTTTGGAGGACCTGAAGGAAAAAATCGGCATTAAAAAGACCATCCGGGATTACGGCGTGGACGAGAAATATTTTCTGGATACTCTGGACGAGATGGTGGAGAACGCCTTTAACGATCAGTGTACCGGCGCCAACCCCCGCTACCCTCTGATGAGTGAGATAAAGGATATCTACCTGAAGTGCTACTACGGCAAATAATTAAGGAGGAGCTACTATGAAACTGGAAAATGTTATTGCGGTCAGAACGCTTAAAACAGTTTATCGTGACGGGAATTATGCCGTTAAAGTTTTTGACAGGGAATACTCTAAGGCGGACATTCTAAACGAGGCCCTTAACACCGCCCGCGTGGAAGAGACCGGTCTTTCCATGCCAGGAGTGGAAGAAGTTACAAAGATTGATGGCAAGTGGGCTATTGTCACCGACTTTGTAGAGGGCACCACTCTGCAGCAGCTGATGGAGGACCATCCTGAGAAGAAGGACGAGTATCTGGAGCGTTTTGTAGACATTCAGTTGGAGGTACAATCTAAGACCGCTCCCATGTTGGGAAAACTCAAGGACAAAATGCACAGGAAAATCTCCGAAACGGGCCTTGATGCCACCATACGGTACGAATTGGACACCCGGTTAAACAGCATGCCCAAGCATAATAAACTGTGCCACGGTGACTTTAACCCCTCAAACGTCATTATCACACCCGACGGCGGCTACTCCATCCTGGACTGGGCCCACGCCACCCAGGGCAATGCCAGCGCCGACGCGGCCCGCACCTATCTGCTGTTCCATCTGGCCGGCGATGCTGACACTGCCGAGAAATACCTGAACCTGTTCTGTAAAAAGAGCGATACCGCCAGGCAATATGTGCAGAAGTGGCTGCCGATCGTGGCAGCTTCCCAGTCTGTAAAAGGAAAGCCCGAAGAGCGGGAATTCCTGATGCGGTGGGTCAACGTGGTGGAATACCAATAAACGCCGCGAAAACTTTGTCCGAGGTATCCTGATATCATGTAGATTCTCTGAACTCCATCAGCGGTCCCGTTGGTGGAGTTTGGTTCAGAGGAAAGCGAGGGAACAAAATGCCGAACGAACCTTTGAAAGACCGCAAGTTCGACACCTCCGCCCAGTACTTGAAGTACAGGGTTTTAACGGCCGTGGCCCGTTGTGCCTTCGAGGACAAATTGCTGGAGTCTTATTCCTAGATCCCCAAGATGATTGTTAAAGAAAAGCCTACCATGCGGTGCTGTATCTATAAAGAACGGGCTATTGTAGAGGAACGCATCAAGCGGGCAATGGGCGGGGACACGAGTAACCCAAACGTCATCGAGGTTATCGATATCGCCTGCGACGAGTGCCCGGTCAGCGGTTACAAGGTGTCAGAGGCCTGCCGTGCGGCCCTGCTAAAGGCCTCAAAAAATGTGCTGCCCGGGAAATTCATAGAGGGTATGGCCTGCGAGGGCGGATGCATCGGCGGGGCCGGGTGCCTCACCCACGGACCAAAAAACTGGGAGGCTGTGGAAAAATACGGCAGCACCGCCGGAGATAAGAGCATGACCGACGCCATCAGCGCGCTGAAATAGAAAAAATAGAAAGGAAAGCAAAAGATGAAAGCTTCGTTTTTTCTGGGAAAAGGTTCCTTTGAAGTGCGTGAGGCGGAAATGCCCCGTGCCGGAAGGGGAGAAGTGGTTATTGAGAACGTGGTTTGTGGCGTTTGCGGTACCGACGTGCATATTTTCCACGGTGAACCCGGTTCCGCAGATGTGAACCCGCCGGTAGTGCTGGGCCACGAGTATGCTGGCGTGGTGACGGAAGTGGGAGAGGGAGTGACCTCTTTAAAACCCGGCGACCACGTGACAGTGGACCCCAACATTTACTGCGGAAAGTGCCGGTATTGTCATAATGGCAAAAAACAGTTGTGCGAAAGCATGGAAGCTATCGGCGTGACCCGAAACGGCGGTTTTGAGGAATACAGCCTTGTGCCTGAATCCCAGGCTTTCCGCCTGGAGGATTCACTGCCCCTGGAATTTGGAGCTATGGCCGAGCCTGTTGCCTGCTGCCTGCACGGGATCGACCGGGCGGAGATCAGGGCGGGCGATACGGTGTGCGTGGTTGGCGGAGGGGCGATCGGGCTTATTATGATCCAGTTGGCAAAGCTTTCCGGTGCTGCACAGGTGCTGCTGAGCGAACCCAACGAAAAGCGCCGCCAGGCAGGACTATCACTGGGTGCGGCCGCGGCGATTGACCCTACAGATTCCAGTTCAATGGGCTCATATTTAGAAACGGCTGACGTGGTCATTGAATGTGCGGGAAATACCCCCGCTGTGAAGAGCGCTTTCCAGTATGCCAAAAAAGGAGCGAATATTGTGCTGTTCAGTGTACCCAGGGTAGACAGCACGTTTGACTTGCCCCTGTTTGACGTGTATAAGAAAGAACTGACCGTTAAAGGTTCCTTTGTGAACCCGGACACCCACCAGCGTGCGGTAGACCTATTGAACGCAGGCAAGTTGGACTTTTCCCGGATCATCACCCATCGGTTCCCCTTAGATCAACTCCCGGAAGCTATTGCCATGCAGATGAGCGACCAGTCAATCAAGGTGATAGTCTGCCCACAGGAGTGACCAGATGAAAAATTGCACCCGCCCCGGTTTTTCCCCAGGGCGGGCGTTGTCTGTACCATTTATTCCGTAAAATCGATCTCAGGAGGCCGCGGATTCCTTTTAAGCTGCTTTATCTTGTTGGAAAAAGGTCCAGGTAAGGACATAGAACGCCAGGCTTTCATAAAACGCGTTCACATAACGGACGCACGGCCTGCTGTTACCCACTGTGGCCAAAACGATTGCGCGGTTCTTGCCGAAGAGTTCCTGCAAAATGCGCTCCAAATGCGCTCCATTTCTTTTGAAAGCTATGCCATCATTTACTCATTGTCCAACATTTCTTCTGTTTCACGTCGCTTTTTCTCGATCTTTGGGGCTGCCCACAGCACCAAAAGGGCGCAGGTGATACCCAGGCCCACGCCCGCCAGCACGTCGGTGGGCCAGTGGAAAAAAAGAAAGACGCGGGAAAACCCGATCAGGGCCGCCAGTACCAGGGCAGCGGCTCCCCACTTTTTCGAGAATTTGAAATACACCGTGGCCACTGCAAAGGAAGAGCAGGTGTGCCCTGAGGGGAAGGAATACCCGCTGGGGACCTGCGCCAGCAGGGCGGTATAATCCGGGAACATCTGATAAGGTCGGGGGCGGCACACAATATTTTTGATACCCAATTCCCCCACCAAAAATCCCAGAGCAATGGCGCATATCGCAAAGACGCCGCACCGTCGGGTCCTCTTAAAAAACAGCAGGACCAGGGAAACGCCGATCCAAAACAGGCCCGATTCTCCGAAGTAGGTTATGACCGGAAATACCGCGTCTGTAAAGGGGTTATGGCAATGCGCCTGGATAAATGCCATAACGGCCCCGTCGAATACGTTTATGCCTTCCATAGATACCTCCAGGTTAGAAGTGCGGTGCCGGACGTCCC
>CAZGLW010000068.1:0-6267 GCA_964525985.1 uncultured Acutalibacter sp.
CCGCTTCCTTCGGGACAACAATTCGGTTCGGGTCAGCCGGTCCATGCGAGATACCGCCTATAAGGCCATCCAATGCAAAGAAAGGCTCACTTCCAAAAACGGGAGGGAGCCTTCTGTAGAAGAAATTGCAAAAGAACTTGAAATGAAACGGGAAGACGTGGTAGTGGCTCTGGAAGCCATTGTGGAACCGGTTTCCCTGTACGAACCGGTGTTCTCCGACGGGGGAGACACCATCTATATCATGGATCAGGTGGGGGACGGCAGCGACGACGACGACTGGCTGGAGGAGATCGCAATCAAGCAGGCAATCCGCAATTTAAGCGACCGGGAAAGGCGTATTCTTTCATTGCGGTTCCTGACTGGCAAGACTCAAATGGAAGTGGCCGGAATGATTGGCATTTCGCAGGCCCAGGTGTCCCGCCTGGAAAAGGGAGCGCTGGGAAAGATCAAAAGGGAAATTCGATGCTAAAAAGCAGGGCCAGGGAAACTCCCTGGCCCGCTTATTATTAAGTGATGGATTTTTCACGAAATGGCAAAGCCTCCCAGTTCATAGTCCCACTGGCCGTCCTTCTTCTCCGCCTGGCAGGCCCAAAGGCCCAGGGCCAGAGCAAAAGCGCAGAGTAAAGCGGTAAATCTTCTAAACAGCATATAGGGCCCGCCCTTAACTATCATAGTACCTAAATGGGGGAAACCTTACAGGAGAGGGCCAATTATTTGCAAAAATCGTTTAAGTACCGTTCCAGACACGAGGTCACGATCTCTTTTGCCTCCTCCGCGCCCCACACCATGTCGATTTCCGTCAGCTTGCCGGTTTCCAGCTGCTTATATACGGCGAAGAAATGGGTCATCTCCTCAAAGATGTGTGAGGGCAGATCCTTGATGTCCCGATAGGTGTTATAGGTGGGGTCATCAAAGGGAATGGCGATAATCTTCTCGTCCTTTTTGCCGCCGTCATCCATGATGATAACGCCGATGGGATAACACCGCACCAACGACATGGGGATGATGTTTTCCGAGCAGAGAACCAGCACGTCCAGAGGGTCGCCGTCGTCGGCAAAGGTGCGGGGGATGAAACCGTAGTTTGCCGGATAGTGGGTAGAGGTGTAAAGAACCCGGTCCAGACGCAGCAGGCCGGTTTCTTTGTCCATCTCATATTTTGCCTTGCCGCCTTTGGTAATTTCAATGACGGCGAAAAAATCGTCTGCCTTAATGCGCTTGGGGGAGATGTCATGCCAGATATTCATGTCTCGCGTCCTCCTTTTCCTTCTCAATTTGCCTTTATTATAATATAAATGAAGAGAAAACACAAGTTGATTATAGGAGGGACCCGCGTGAACTGCCGTATGGGCGATCTGCGAAATAAAGAAGTCATTAACATGAAAGACGGTACCAGGGTGGGATTTGTGTCTGATGTTGAAATTGACACCCAGAGCGCCTCCCTTACCGCCGTGGTAGTGTACGGGAAGCTGAGGTGGTTTGGACTTTTGGGCAGAGAGCCCGATTCCGTCATCAAATGGAAGGATATTATTCTGATAGGCGATGACACAGTATTGGTGCGATATGAAAAACCGGAAAAGGAAAAAAAGTCCGTTCTCTCAGGATTTTTTGATAAACTGAGCCTTTAACCTTTATCTCGGGGATCTCTTGAAAAAAGTCTTGCTTTCACGCTCTGAGCATGATATAATATTTGCGCTAAAATACACACGGTTCTCCTCTTGGGGCGTTTCGCCGCCCTAAAATAAACGGAGGGCCAGAGGAAAAACCAAGGAGGTTTTCAAACATGGCAGTCGTATCTATGAAACAGCTTTTGGAGGCCGGCGTCCATTTCGGCCACCAGACCAGAAGATGGAACCCAAAAATGGCTCCCTACATCTTCACCGAGCGCAACGGCATTTACATTATCGATTTGCAAAAGACCGTAAAAAAACTTGAAGAGGCTTACAGCTTTGTGCGCGACCTGGCCGCCGAAGGAAAGAACATTCTCTTCGTGGGCACCAAAAAGCAGGCGCAAGAGTCGGTAAAGGACGAGGCTATTCGTGCCGGCGCTTACTATGTGAATGCCCGCTGGCTGGGCGGTATGCTCACAAACTTTTCTACCATCCGCAAGCGCATCCAGCGCCTGGCCCAGCTTCGCAAAATGGAAGAGGACGGCACTTTCGAACTTCTCCCCAAGAAGGAAGTTGCCAAGCTACAGTTGGAAATCGATAAGCTGGAAAAATATTTGGGCGGCATTAAAGATATGACGGAATTTCCCGGCGCACTGTTCATTGTGGATCCGCGTAAGGAGCGCATCGCTGTATCTGAGGCCCGGAAACTGCATATTCCTATCGTCGCCATTGTAGACACCAACTGCGATCCTGACGAGATTGACTACGTAATTCCAGGAAATGATGACGCCATCCGCGCCGTTAAGCTTATTGCCGGGGCTATGGCCGATGCCGTTATCGAGGGCCGCGAGGGCCAGATGGGCGCCGCTGCACAGGAGGACGAGGAAGATCCCGCTGAAGAGATTGAGGAAACTCCTGTTGAGGAATAATTTGGAACCTGAAGAGAAAGGAACGATATAAGATGAATTTTACAGCGAAAGATGTTGCTGCCCTCCGGGAAAAGACCGGCTGCGGCATGATGGACTGCAAGAAAGCCCTTACCGCCTCCGATGGAGACATGGACAAGGCCATTGATTTTCTGCGTGAAAAGGGTCTGGCCGCCGCCGTAAAAAAGGCTGGCCGTATTGCCGCTGAGGGCGTGGCGTTTGCCACTGTCAGCGAATGCGGCAGAGTTGCCGTTGTAATCGAGGTCAATGCCGAGACTGACTTTGTGGCCAAAAACGCTGAGTTCCAGTCTTTTGTTAAAACCTGCGCCGACACCATCATTTACGAGAATCCCGCTGACGTCGAGACTTTGCTTGCCTGCAAGGCTCATGGGTCAGAGCAGACCGTAGACGATCTCTTAAAGGAGAAGATTCTCACCATCGGTGAAAACATCAAGATTCGTAGGTTTGCTCGTTATGAGGGGTCTGTTACCGCTTATGTTCATGGCGGCGGCCGTATCGGCGTCATTGTGAAGTTTGATACCACCGATGAGGTTGCGGCTTCCGAGGCTTTCAGAACCTGCGCCCACAACGTGGCCATGCAGATTGCCGCTCTTAATCCAGAGTATCTGGATGAGGCTTCCGTTCCAACCGACCGCAAGGAGAAAGAGAAAGAAATCCTCACTCAACAGATTGTTGACGAAGGTAAACCTGCCAATATTGCAGAGAAGATTGTGGCTGGCCGCCTCAACAAGTTCTTTAAAGAGATCTGCCTGGTAGACCAGCAATACGTGCAGGACAGCAAGCTAACTGTACAGCAGTATGTGGACAGTGTGGCCAAAGAGGCCGGCGCGCCCATCAGGATTGTCGCTTACACCCGCTTTGAGAAAGGCGAGGGTCTGGAGAAGCGCGAAGACAATTTCGCCGAGGAGATTGCCAACCTGGTGAAATGATTAACAGGTCAAACTAATAATTTGTCAGAGGGCCGGACTGGATTTTTTCCTATCCGGCTCTCTGCAGTTCTCGGTCAGAACCGTTGGAACCATAAACCGGATCCGGGTCAGAGAATAATCAGTAGTGGATACAGAACTCTACCGGCTAATCGCGGCATTCAGCTTCAAAAATGCAATCTGAATTTTCAGTGGTGATTTCCCTTAGTTCCACCATACCCATACCCTGTCGCCTAATTTATAATATTGATGGAAAGTGCATTGAAACAGAGGATATTTTCATGCAGGCTCATGTGCGCTGTTCTGGCGGCCATTCTGCTGTTACCTGTTACAGTAAGGGCCGATGCCGTCGACTAGGTACAAGAGCGGCAGGAGGAGTTGCGCCAGGGAAATGAGAAGTTCTATCCAAACAAAGGTCTGGATATAGGCGCACCCTACGGTACGCCTATTGTTGCCAGCCAAGCGGGGCAGAAAAAAAACAACAGCGGCTGTGGGAAAACCACAGCCGCTGTTTGGCGTTACGCTTAATCCAAAATCATCAAATCGCGGATGTACTTGATGGTGTATTCCACACCTTTCTCGCCCTTCTCGCCTTGCCAGGTCATGGAATGTGGTTCAATGGACAGATAGCCGTCATAGCCGTGCTTATACAGAATGCCAAAAAAGGCCCGCCAGTTGATGCAGTCCAGTCCCGCCGGAGGGTTGTCGTACCAGTCGTTCTTACCAAAGGTTTTCGCAAGGAATTCCTCTTTCAGTTCGGGGTGGCGTTCCATCATCTTTTTGTCTTCCCACTGCTGGGGTTCTCTGGACTCCCCGCGCTGGATGACACCCTTTACGTGGCAGTAAGTAAAGCGGTCACCCCACTGGATGCCCTCATCCATATAAGCGCCCTGGGGCCCGCCGTGCACAAAGCTGTGTGAGGGGTCATACTTAATACCCAGGCCCGGCACTTCATCTAAGACCAGCTTCCACTGTTCAGGGGTGCGGATGTAGTTGTCGCCCATACAGCAATTGACAATTGCGCACTCCATGCCCCGGTCTTTGGCGTAGGCCACGATCTGATTCAATACCTTGATGGCCGCAGTGATATTTTTGTAATAAGAAAGTTCCGGTACATACGCGCAACTGCACAAGTAGTACTTCGCACCCAGATACTGGCCAAAGTCAATGACAGCTTTAACTTCTTCCCATTCTTCGGGGATAACGTCGCCGTTTTGGTCCAGAATGTGGCTGGCCCACCGGCCTACAGCGCCTACTTCTACGCCGGTGCGCTCAGAAGCGGCCTTCAAGGCTTCCTTCTGGGCCGCAACCTCGGTCATAGGTTTGCCGAAGAAGTCCGAGGGGTTGCAGTCGAATTCCAGAAAGTCCAGGCCAAGCTTTTTGGCGTGGTCAAAGCTTTCCGGGACGGGCGGTTGAATAATACCCAGTTTCATAAAAATTCCTCCTAGAGTGTTGATATTGAAGAAAGCTTATAGCTTTGTTTCCATTTGGGAAAAGGTGGTTTTCATGCCCAGACTTTCATAAAAAGTCATGGCCCCTTTGTTAAAATCCCATACCATCAGGTTTACCTTCTGCGCGCCCATAATTTTGGCCTGCTCCAGCGTTGCTTGATACAGGGCAGTAGCAACGCCCTGCCGTCGGAATTCCGGCAACACATAAATGTCGTCGATATGCAGGACCTTGTTGGAGTACAGGGGATATGCCGGGTCGTCCGGCGCCTGGCTGAACACAGCGTTGCAAAAACCGGCAGCGGCCCCGTTTGTCACAGCCATGAAAAGGACCCGCCTGGGGTCTTCCAGCCATTTTTCGAATTTCTCCAGAGAGGGGAGAGGGCAGGTTTCCTTAAAAATATCGGGGTACGCCCGGTGGTGGACGCCATGCAGGTCTTCTAAAAACCGGCAGAAAACCGGATAGTCCGCTAATATCATGTCACGAATCGTCAGGTGATCCATTCGTTCTCCTTCTCTGCGGCTTCAAACAGGCCGTTAATGTAGGCTGCGCCCAAAGCCCGGTCGTACAGACCGTACCCGGCCCTGCCCGTTTCGCCCCAGATCATTCTGCCGTGGTCCGGCCGCACAAACCCGTCAAATCCGTTTTTCACCAGAGCTTTTACAATGGCGTACATATCCAAAGAACCGCATTTACTCAAATGGGCCCGCTCTTCAAAACCGTTTTCCAGAATCTGTACATTCCGTAAGTGTACAAAGTGTATCCGTCCCATTTTGGCATATTTTGCCGCCAGCTTGGGCAGGTCGTTTTTTGAGGAACACCCCAAAGAGCCGCAGCACAGGGTAAGCCCATTGTGAGGGTCATCCACCAGCTTTAAAAAACGGTCCAGATCATGTTCATTCTTTAAGATGCGGGGCAGCCCAAAGATGCCCCAGCACGGGTCGTCCTGATGTACCGCCATGTTGATGCCAGCCTTTGCTGCGGCGGGAATAACACGTTCAAGAAAATACCGCAGGTTTTCCCACAGGTCCTCTTCCGTCAGGTTTTGGTACTGGGCAGCTACATCGCGCAGTTCTTCCCGGGTATAGCTGGCATCCCATCCGGGCAAAGTCAAATCGCTGTCGGTTTTTAAAGGATCTACCTGTTTTGCCTGTTCCTCATAGTATGCCAGCGATGTAGAACCGTCAGGGAGGGGGTGGTCCAGCTGAGTCCTGGTCCAGTCGAACACAGGCATAAAATTGTAGCACACGCATTTTACTCCGGCTTCGCCCAAGCGCCGCAGGTTTTCGCTGTAATTCTCAATGTACCTGCCCCTGGACGGCTTAGCTATAATAGACA
>CAZGLW010000069.1:0-6164 GCA_964525985.1 uncultured Acutalibacter sp.
TCCCCTGCCAGAAGACAAAGGGCCTGTTTGAGGAAGAAGTGTACCAGCAATGGCTCGACGGGAATAAAGAAATACGTGACAATGGCGTCGAGGAATTTTGGGAAAGCCATTCTGAGCGGCCCCATTACATACCGTACAAGAAATGAGAAAAAGGAGAAAAGCCAATGATCTGCTTTAACTGCGACTACACCGAGGGCTGCCACCCCAAAATTCTGGAAGCTATGACCGCCACCAACCTGGACCAGACTGTGGGCTACGGTGAGGATGAGCACTGTGAACACGCCAGAGCCCTGATCCGGGAGGCCTGCCAGTCTCCAATGGCTGGCGTCCATTTCCTGGTAGGAGGGACACAGACCAACTTTACCGTGATCCGGGCGGCGCTGCGGCCCCACCAGGGAGCCATTTCCCCGGCGACGGGCCACATCAACGTCCACGAGACCGGAGCGGTAGAAGCCACCGGCCATAAGGTGCTCCCCGTGCCTTGCGGCCCGGAGGGAAAGCTTTCTGCCGCTCAGGTGGAGGCAGTCTGCGCCGAGCATTACGCCGAAACCACCCCTTACGGCCACACTGTCCAGCCCAAGATGGTCTATATCTCCCATCCCACGGAAAATGGTGCCCTTTACACCAAAGCGGAGCTTGACAGTCTGCGGTCCGTCTGCGACAAGTGGCACTTGTACCTCTTCTGTGACGGCGCCCGCATGGGCTACGGTCTTACGGCCGACGGCGCCGACGTCACCTTGCCCGACATGGCCCGGTACTGCGACGTGTTCTATATTGGCGGAACAAAATGCGGGGCCTTGTTTGGGGAGGCGGTAGTCATTATCAATCCGGAGATCGACCGGGATTTCCGGTATGCCATCAAACAAAACGGCGGTATGCTGGCAAAGGGCAGGCTCCTGGGAATCCAGTTTGAGGAACTTTTCACCGACGGGCTGTATACAACGATCTGCCGGAAAGCCAACCAGCAGGCGTACCGCATTGCAGCCGCCTGTAAAGCGAAAGGCCTTGCGGAGTTTGCTCCCTCCCCCACCAATCAGCAATTTTTTATTCTGAAAAACAGCGACTTGGAAAAGCTTCAGAAAAAATATCTTTTTTCCTACTGGGAAAAGGTAGACGGCACCCACTCCGCTGTGCGGATTTGCACCAGTTGGGCCACCAGGGATGAAAATGTAGATCAGCTTATACAGGATATCCAGAGATTGTAACGCGGTTCCGTCTTGAAATGCGTCAATTTGGCTGTCCCCAGTTTTTTGCGGGATACCAGAAAAATTTGGGGCAGGCCCGGTTTAGAACAGAGGCATTATGAAAACCCCGGCGGTGCGGAGATTTTCCGTATCGCCGGGATTTTTTACAGCTTCAAACCCGCATAGTTTTCATTTAAAACGGCACATGAGGCCTCAAACTTTTCCTGCTCTTCTTCGGTCAGAGTCAGTTCCAGCACCCGATCCACGCCGTTGCGGTTGACGATACAGGGGACCCCCACATACAGGTCTTTCTGACCGTATTCCCCCCACAGACGGGCTGAAACAGTAAGCACGCTGTTCTCGTCGGAAAGGACGGCCCTTACAATACGCACTAGGGCCATGCCAATACCATAATATGTGGCCCGCTTTGCTTCAATAATGCGCTGGGCCGCGTCCCGTACCTCGAAGCTGATATTCTGCATTTCTTCTACCTTAAATTTGCCGCCGGAACATCCGCAGATGTCTATGACAGACTTGGTGCCCAGCATAGCCTGGCTCCAGGGCACAAATTCGCTGTCCCCGTGCTCACCGATGACGTAAGCATGCATGTTGCGGGGATCCACCGAGAAGTATTCGCCTAAAAGATACCGGAGCCTGGCTGTATCCAGGGTAGTGCCGCTGCCGAACACCCGATTGGAGTTAAAACCGGAAAGTTCACAGGTTACCCGGGTCATAATGTCCACGGGATTCGTGGCCACCAGGAAAATCCCACCAAAGCCGGACCGCACCACCGATCCGATAACGGACTGGAACACAGCTGCGTTGCGCTTTAGCAGGTCCAGGCGAGACTCGCCCGGCTTTTGACTGACTCCCGCGCAGATCACAACGATATCCGCATCGGCGCAGTCATCGTAACACCCGGCGTAGATTTTCATGCTTCGTGAGGCGAAAGCCACGCCGTGGTTCAGATCCATAGCTTCCCCCTCCGCCCGTTTCCGGTCGATGTCCACCAGCGCCATCTCATCGCACACCCCCTGGTTCAACGCGGAATAGGCAAAGCTCATGCCCACCATACCGGTGCCTACAAGCACGACCTTTCGCTTATTTTGGAACATACACATTTCCCCCTTTTATTTTTATAGTGTCCCAGATTATTTACCGGATATTCCCAGAGCCACCCGAAAAGCAAAGGAAATCCGCGGTTCCGCCTTCCTCAAAGCGACAGATTCGCGGGCGGCCCCGGGTTATAATGGCAGTAGGAATGGGGGGATGCCTTTGACTGTCTACGCGGACATTTTGGTGATCGTAAATCTCTACATAGATTTCTTTTTGCTGTGGTGTGTGCAAAAAACGCTGGGCTTAGCGGTGAAAGGCCGCAGACTGGTTCTGGGGGCTCTGACAGGTGGCTCTCTCTCTTTGCTGGCCCTCCTGGAAACGCCCCCTCTCATTTCTTTCTTTTGTGGCTTTGTCTCAGCTCTGGCCGTGACCGGGGCAGCCTTCTGCCCCATCCATCCTCGAACCTTTTGCAAAGCCGCGGCCTGCTTTTGGGCTTTTTCTTTGGGGCTTGCCGGCTTTTTTCTGTTCCTTATCAGGTTTTTTGCACCCAACCGCATGGCGGTGCTGGGAAACGCCGTCTATTTCGACCTTTCCCCCCTGACCCTGTTCTTATGCACCTGCGGGGCATACGCCGTTTTTTATGTGGGCGGGAAGCTCCTTCCCAGAGGCTCCCCCGCAGTCCGGTACTTGTCAGTTACCGTGGAAAATCAGGGGGTCTCTGTAAAGCTGTGGGCTAAGACAGACACGGGCAGCAATTTGAGGGAACCCTTTTCGGGCCTGCCGGTAATCGTCTGCCAGGCGGGAAGCCTGAAGGCCGCCGCGCCGCCCGGCCTTGCCGGGCCGCTTGGGGGCGCTCCACTTCCGCAAGGTCTGCGCCTCATCCCTTTTGAAACCCTGGGCGGCACCGGCGTTCTGCCTGCATTTCGCCCCCAGAGGGTCTTTGTGACAAAGACCCGCGCGGCGCTGGACTGCTGGATAGCAGTGAGCGAAAAAAATCTTTCCGCCGGCCAGTTCAACGCCCTGCTGAACCCGGACCTGTTCCCGGAGGGAACGGGCCTGCAATCTTAAAAACCATGTAAATCCGGGAGGCATACCATGAACAAATCTTTATCTTTGTCCGCTCTGTTCCGCCGTTTTCTCGTCTATTGGCGGGGGGAACCATGCCATTATATCAACGGCCCTGACACCTTGCCCCCTCCTCTCAGCAAAGAAGAAGAGGCCCAGGTGATGGAAAATATTCGCAGCGGTGTGCCCAACGCACGGGAACCCCTGATTACCCGCAACCTTCGGCTGGTAGTATATATCGCCAAAAAATTTGAAAGCCCCGGAGCCGGCGTGGAAGATCTGATCTCCATTGGCACCATAGGGCTTATAAAAGCGGTAAATACCTTTCAAATTGACCGGAACATAAAGCTCGCCACCTACGCTTCCCGGTGCATTGAAAATGAAATTTTAATGTACCTTCGGAAAAGCTCTCAGCTAAAAAATGAAATCTCTATCGATGATCCCTTAAACGTGGACTGGGACGGCAACGAACTTTTGCTTTCAGACCTCTTGGGCAGCGACCCTGATGCGGTAAACCGGGATATCGAACAGGAGGCGGAAAAGGCTATGCTACTGGAAGCTGTGGACCGGCTGGCCCCCAGAGAGAAAAAGATCATGCAGCTTCGTTTTGGTCTGCACGCAACAAAGGAGCACACCCAAAAAGAGGTGGCCGACCAACTTGGCATTTCCCAATCGTACATTTCCCGACTGGAAAAACGCATTATCCACCGCCTGCGAAAGGATCTGGAAAAGGCGGGTTAGCCAGATTGATGAGCGAAAGTCCCTGCTTTTGAGCGTACTTCGCCGTGTAAGCCGTGCCGCCGCTACTGTCTTTCAAATAACACAGGCAGTGGGCGCTGTGGTCCACCAAATAGCGGTTGCGCACAAACATGCAGGACCGGTCATACACATCCCCTGTGTAGATCACTTCGTCGGCGGCACGCAGGGTCTGGTGGTAAACGGAGGCGTCCCACTGACTCCAGCGAGCCTCCTGGCCCAAACAGGGCAGCACCAACACGAGACGCAGGTCAGGCAGGGTTTGGGCCTTTGCCCGAAGCACCTCCTGGGCCGCCAACAGGTCAAAGCCCACAGCGCCGCCGTCTAAAAAAGTGTTGACCCCTTGCCCGGCCAACCGGATGATTTGTTCTCTGAGACGCTCCCTCAGCTGGCCTTTTTCCCTGTCCGGAATGTCCCTGTGCCCAGTAAAGCAGCAACTTTTTGCGGATATCAATTTCATTGCCTCTTCCTCATCGAAAAGATGTTCTGTTGTCATCATACCACAATCAGCAAAAAACTGCAAGCGAAAAGAGCGCCCAAAAGGCGCTCTTTTCCTCGTCAATAAAGGACGTTTTACCTTGTTCCCTCATAAACCGCCACGGCGCAGGCGACTGTCGCGCCCACCATCGGGTTGTTGCCCATGCCAATCAGGCCCATCATCTCTACGTGGGCGGGGACGGAAGAAGAACCCGCGAACTGAGCGTCACCGTGCATGCGGCCCATAGAGTCGGTCAAACCGTAAGAAGCGGGGCCGGCAGCCATATTGTCAGGGTGCAGCGTACGGCCGGTGCCGCCGCCGGAAGCCACGGAGAAATACTTCTTGCCATTCTCCAGTGCCCACTTCTTATAAGTGCCGGCTACCAGGTGCTGGAAGCGGGTTGGATTGGTGGAGTTGCCGGTAATAGACACGTCTACGCCCTCGTGCTTCATAATGGCTACGCCCTCCAATACATCGTTGGCGCCGTAGCACTTTACAGCGGCCCGCTCGCCGTCAGAGAAGGGACGCTCCTCCTCAATCTTCAGATCGCCTGTGAAAAAGTCATAGTCAGTTTTAACATAAGTAAAGCCGTTAATACGGGAAATGATGTAGGCTGCGTCTTTGCCCAAACCATTCAAAATGATGCGCAGGGGCTCTTTCCGGGCACGGTTGGCGGTCTTGGCAATGCCAATAGCGCCCTCGGCTGCAGCGAAGGACTCGTGGCCCGCCAGGAAAGCAAAGCACTTGGTCTCGTCGCGAAGCAACATGGCGCCCAGGTTACCGTGACCCCGGCCAACATTGCGCTGCTCTGCCACAGAGCCGGGCACACAGAAAGCTTCCAGACCGATACCTATAGCTTCGGCGGCGTCAGCGGCCGTCTTTACGCCCTTTTTAACGGCGACAGCACAACCCAGAGTATAGGCCCAACCGGCGTTTTCAAAAGCAATGGGCTGTACGCTCTTTACGATATCATAGGGATCAAAGCCCTTCTCCTTGCAAAGCTCTCTGCAATCTTCCAGGCTGCCCAAGCCATACTCGGCAAGGCACTTCTCGATTTTGGGCATTCTTCTTTCCTTGCCTTCGAACATCACGTCATTTGCCATGGTATTTCCTCCTAATCTATGGTTGGTCTGTGATTATTCTTCTCTGGGGTCGATATACTTGGCGGCACCGTCGAAACGGCCATATTGGCCGATGTTCTTTTCATAGGCCTCGTTGGGGGACATACCGTGGCGGATGTCTTCCAGCATTTTGCCCACCTTGACGAACTGGTAGCCGATTACTTCGCCGTTCTCGTCCAGGGCCATTTTAATGACATAGCCCTCGGCCATCTCCATGTAACGAACGCCCTTTGCCCCGGTAGAGAACATGGTACCCACCTGGGAACGCAGGCCCTTACCCAGGTCTTCCAGACCGGCGCCCACGGGCAGGCCGTCCTCGGAGAAAGCGGTCTGACTGCGGCCATAGGCCAGCTGCTTAAAGATCTCCCGCATGGCCACGTTGATGGCATCGCACACCAGGTCGGTGTTCAAGCACTCAAGCAGGGTCTTCCCAGGCAGAATCTCGGCGGCCATAGCGGCGGAGTGGGTCATGCCGGAGCAGCCGATAGTCTCCACCAGGGCCTC
>CAZGLW010000070.1:0-1170 GCA_964525985.1 uncultured Acutalibacter sp.
TCTCCGTAATGATTGCTCCGCAATCATTATATCATATTTTCCATAGAGAATCTACGGGAAATTTATTTTGCGCTTCCATACTCTTGGATGTATAATAGGCATATGAACCTCGAAGGGGGCGTGAAAATGAAGATTTCAGTATTGGGCTGCGGCCGGTGGGGCTCCTTTCTGGCCTGGTATCTCAACCGGTGCGGCCACCAGGTGACCCTGTATGGCCGCGAGAGTTCGCGGAAGATGGACGCCCTTGTAAATACCCGGACCAACGGGGTGGTAACGCTGCCGGAGACGGTCACACTGACCAGGAGTTTGGAAACGGCTTTGGAAAATGAAACGCTGGTGATCTCTGTGGGCTCTCAAAGCCTGCGGGGCCTGGTAAGGCAAATTGCCGCTCTGTGCCGGTGCGGGGAGAAAACCTTCGTGCTGTGCATGAAGGGACTGGAAGAGGCAACCGGCAAGCGGCTTTCCACCATTGTGGAGGAAGAGGCGGGGCCCGGAACATCTGTAGCGGTATGGCTGGGGCCCGGCCATGTGCAGGAATTTGTCGCGGGCGTGCCCAACTGCATGGTCATCGACAGCAGGGACCCGATATTGAAGGAGGAACTGGTCTCCCGGTTTTCCGGGGACCTGATCCGCTTTTATTATGGCCGTGACCTGATCGGCAACGAGATTGGCGGTGCGGCGAAAAACGTCATCGGTATCGCCGCCGGAATGCTGGACGGCCTGCGCCTTTCCTCTTTAAAGGGAGCCCTGATGAGCCGGGGCACCCGGGAGATTGCCAGGCTGATCGCGGCCCTGGGGGGCAGTGAGTTTTCCGCTTACGGTCTGTGCCATCTGGGCGATTATGAAGCTACAGTATTTTCAAAATACAGCCGCAACCGCCGATGCGGCGAGGCTTTTGTGCTGGGCGAACCTTACGGGGAACTGGCCGAGGGCTGTTACACCGTAGAAGCCCTGTTAAAGCTGGGAAAAGAAGCAGGCGTTTCTCTGCCCATTTGCGGGGCGGTACACCAGGTGCTTTACGAAAAGGCCGACCCCCGAGCCACGCTGGACAGCCTTTTCTCCCGCAGCCTTAAAAATGAGTTTTAAAGAATGGAAATATAAAGTTTTGCGTAGCAAAACTTGAGGGGAATTTTTCGACCCGAAAAGCGATTTAATCGTAACTGGCGTAAT
>CAZGLW010000070.1:1270-5784 GCA_964525985.1 uncultured Acutalibacter sp.
CGTAATAAAGTTTTGCGCAGCAAAACTTGAGGGGAATTTTTCGATCCGAAAAGCGATTTTATCATAACTGGCGTAATAAAGTTTTGCGCAGCAAAACTTGAGGGGAATTTTTCGATCCGAAAAGCGGTTTTATCATAACTGGCGTAATAAAGTTTTGCGCAGCGAAACTTGAGGGGAATTTTTCGACCCGAAAAGCGATTTAATCGTAACTGGCGTAATAAAGTTTTGCGCAGCAAAACTTGAGGGGAATTTTTCGACCCGAAAAATTCACTATTGACAATAGAAAAAATGTTCGATATTATAGGTGAGTAAAAGGGGAAGGGATGGCTGTGGGAAAAAAGAGGGAGGTTCGGCCGTTGAAAGCGGCGTTAAGGGAAACGGAACGCCGGGAATTGCTGGCAGAGACCCTGAATTATGTGCTTCCAAAGGATAAGGCGAAAAAGACCTGTCAGGCACTGCTGAATGCCTTTGGGAGCTTTGACGGCATATTTGCCGCGCCGGAGGAGATTTTAAAGAGCCTGCCCGACGTCGGCCCGGAAACTGCCCGCTTCCTGCGGCTGGTCATCCGCCTTTCCCAGGAGTACCTGGAAGAGCGCACTTGGGATCTGCAGAGAGTGTACGATACCCCTTCGGCCGCAGGGGCCTTCCGTCCTAAATTTTTAGGCAGGAAGACCGAAGCCGCCTGCCTTATGCTGCTGGACGGACGGGGCAGGATAGTGTTCAACGATATGATCTGCGAAGGCTCTGTGGATCAGGTGCCCCTGCATCTGCGCATGGTGCTGCGGCTGTGTATCGAATACGGCGCGGCGGACGTGATGTTGGCTCACAATCATCCCAGCGGCGTGGCCTTTCCCTCTTTTGGTGATCTGTCTGTGACGTACCGGCTGATCGCCGCTTTGGAAAGCATAGGGGCCCGGCTTAGGGACCATATTATTTTTGCGGACGACAGTTACTACTCCTTTTGTGCCAGCGGGGCGCTGGACCAGCAGGTGAAGATAGTCCTTACCGCCCAGGCTAATGGGATGGAATCGATACGCGAGCTGGAACTCAAGCTGAAAGGGAAGGCAAAGTAAAGAAAAGAAAAGGGAGGAAGGCCGTTTTGGATTTCAAACTGGTGTCAAAATTCCAACCCACAGGCGACCAGCCCGAGGCCATTGACAGGCTGGTGGAGGGCATAAACGGCGGCATGAAAGAGCAGACCCTTTTGGGAGTTACTGGATCCGGCAAGACTTTTACTATGGCGAACGTCATCGAGCGGGTGAACCGTCCCACTTTGGTGCTGGCCCACAACAAGACCCTGGCGGCCCAGCTCTGCTCTGAGTTCCGCGAGTTTTTCCCTGACAACGCCGTGGAATATTTTGTGTCTTACTACGATTATTACCAGCCTGAGGCCTATATCCCCCAGACAGATACCTATATTGAGAAAGATTCCGCCATAAACGATGAGATCGACAAGCTGCGCCACAGCGCCACCAGCGCCCTTTCCGAGCGCCGGGACGTTATCATTGTAGCCTCGGTGTCATGTATTTACTCTCTGGGCGATCCCATCGATTACAGGACTATGGTGATCTCCATGCGTCCCGGTATGGAGAAAAGCCGGGACGAGCTTCTGAAAAAGCTGGTGGAATTGCAGTATGAACGCAACGACGTCAATTTTGTACGCAACAAGTTCCGGGTGCGTGGGGATGTGGTGGAGATATTTCCCGCCCAGTCCAGTGACCGGGCGGTGCGTGTGGAATTTTTCGGCGATGAGATAGACCGTCTGCGGGAGTTTAACCCCCTGACCGGCGATGTCACGGCGGAACTGAAGCATATCGCCATTTACCCGGCCTCTCACTATATTGTGCCAAAAGAGAAGATGGAGGCCGCCATTTTAAATATCAACGACGAAATGGAAAAGCAGGCGGCTGCCTTTAAGGCCCAGGGGAAGCTGATCGAGGCCCAGCGCATCGAGCAGCGCACCCGGTACGACATGGAGATGCTGTCCGAGATCGGCTTCTGTAAGGGGATAGAAAACTATTCCCGTGTCCTTTCCGGCAGAGAGGCCGGCAGCGCCCCCTTTACTTTGCTGGACTATTTTCCCGATGACTTCCTGCTGTTCGTGGACGAGTCCCATGTGACCCTGCCCCAGGTGCGGGGCATGTTCGCGGGAGACCACGCCAGGAAAGAAATGCTGGTAAATTACGGGTTTCGGCTGCCCTCGGCTTATGATAACCGGCCTTTAAACTTCGACGAGTTCTACTCCCACATCAACCAGGCTGTGTTTGTCAGCGCCACGCCGGGGGACCTGGAACTGGAAAAGTCCGCCCAGGTGGTGGAGCAGGTGATCCGGCCCACCGGGCTTTTGGACCCGAAGGTCACCGTAAAACCCACCGACGGCCAGATCGATGACCTGATCGGCGAGATCAACCTGCGGGTGGAAAAAGGCCAGCGGGTGCTGGTTACCACCCTGACAAAGAAAATGGCTGAGGACCTTACCTCCTTCCTGGAGGGTTACGGCATCAGGGTGCGGTACATGCACCACGATATCGACACGGTGGAGCGGATGGAGATTATCAGGGACCTGCGTCTGGGTGAATTTGACGTGCTGGTGGGTATCAACCTGCTCAGAGAGGGCCTGGACATTCCGGAGGTGTCGCTGGTGGCCATTTTGGACGCGGACAAGGAGGGCTTCCTGCGCAGCGGCCGCAGCCTGGTGCAGACCATCGGCCGGGCGGCCAGAAACGCCGAGGGCCAGGTGATCATGTACGCCGACGAGGTGACCCCATCGATGGAATACGCCATCACCGAGACCGAGCGCCGCCGGGGGATCCAGGAAAAATATAATGAAGAACACGGCGTCGTCCCGAAGACTATCACCAAGAGCGTGGCGGAGATCCTGGAGATTTCCACTCACAGGGAGGACGGAAAGAAAAAGAAGAAGAGGTATACCCCCGCTGAGCGTGTGGAGATGATCGAAAAGCTGAAGAAAGAGATGAAAGCCGCCGCCAAGCTGCTGGAATTCGAGCACGCCGCCTATCTCCGGGATAAGATAAAAGAATTAGAGGGCGAGCAGTCAAAAGCCTTTGCCGCCACAAGGAAAATTCCAAAGTAGCTGTTAGAAGGGATAACTACTATGAAAAAATTATTGCTGACCTCCGCCGGGGTTGAAAGCCCCGTTTACGCGTATCACGCTGTGACGGAACGCCCCATGGAACTGGGCCAGCATATCCTGCTGGGCGGAGAGCGTCACAACGGCGTCTGGAACAGGGTGCGGGAGAAGCTCCCTATTGTGGAGGGAATTTACGCCCATCCCGAAAAGTACGCGGGCCGGGAATTGGAGCACCATACTTCCGTGGCCCTGCGGGAGCTTGCACTGGAGGAAGTCCGGGTGAAACAATTCCCGGGGTATCCTTCTCGGATGGCCTGCCTTTACGTTTCGGAAAGACTGGAGGACGCCCAGCTTTGGGCCAGTTGGTTTGTGGAGTGGGGACGGCCCGCCTTTCAGGTGGTAAAGCTGAAGGTTAGGGGGAACTGTTTTACCGGCGACGCCAATAATTGCTTTGACGGGCGGCTTTTGAAAGAGGAAAATCTCAGTCTCGCGGAACACTACTGGAAAAACCTTCCCAACGCGGATGGAGAAAGGCCCATCCCGGAAATGCTGGTGGACGGGGATATCGAAGTGGTGGAGATCGTGCAGGAAATTCGATAAACCGCGCAGGGTATGACAGATTTGGAAATAGAAAGGGTAGAAACATGGAAAAAAGAGAACAGACGATCCGCCGGTATTTTGCCGCTTGGGTGGAAAACAAGCCGGACTGCCTGCCGGAGGTCTTCGCCGAGAACATTGTTTACAGCGAGTGCTACGGCCCGGAATACCGGGGGCTGGGACAGATTCAAAAGTGGTTTGCGGATTGGAACCAGCACGGGAAGGTCCTGGAATGGAACATCAAGGAATTTTTGCACCAGGGAAACAAAACGGCGGTGGAGTGGTACTTCCGCTGCGAGTACGACGGCAGTACCGACGGTTTCGACGGCGTTTCCCTGATAGAATTTGACGAAGCCGAGAAGATCGTCTCCCTGAAAGAGTTCCAGTCGAAAGCGGAGCATGTGTTCCCTTATGGGGAAAAAGCCAGGCCCTAGCTTCTGCGGGACGTCGTTTTTTAAAGAAGAGGAAAGAATAACATGGATTTTGAAAACGTGGGTGAAAAACCGGGGGCGGGAAAGCGGTGGAGTTGGCCGCAAGAAAGACAGAAAAGAAAGAGGGAACAGAATGAGCCTTGATAAGATCGTGGTACATGGCGCCAGAGAGCATAATTTGAAAAATGTGAATGTTGAGATACCCAGGGACAAGCTGGTGGTATTGACCGGCCTTTCCGGGTCAGGAAAATCCTCTTTGGCTTTCGATACCATTTACGCGGAGGGGCAGCGCCGGTACGTTGAGTCCCTGTCTTCTTACGCCCGGATGTTTTTGGGCCAGATGGAAAAGCCGGATGTAGACCTGATAGACGGGCTTTCCCCGGCCATTTCCATCG
>CAZGLW010000071.1:0-5629 GCA_964525985.1 uncultured Acutalibacter sp.
TAGTACAACGGCAGACAGCAGCACGAAAATATCGATTTTCCCAGTCAACACAAAAGAGCGGTGCGCTGGGCAGAGCAGCAAGCAACAAAAAAAGGACCCAGAAGTTGACATGGTTTGAAATTTCGTAGAAATATAAAACGGATATCCGTTGATCCTTTATTAACGTAATCTCCTGATATACGCTAAGCAGATTTAATCCGGTTATGCCAAAACAGCTAGCCCAGAAACTCTTGGAAAGAAAAATTCGTTTCAATGTGCTTGCAAGGAAAAGCATAAACTTCTTCATATACTGCCCACATCCTTCAAGATCTCTTTCCCATTTACTGCGTTTATCAATACATAATCATATAAATCTATTGAGCTACTGCCACCGCTATCGGATTTGCCCGACACCATAATAGTTTGCTTTATCTGGAATCTCCAAGCAGGAGTAAGTTCCGCATGAATTCCGTCACCTTGAGAAACAGGAACATATTCAAACGCGATTTCCTGGACTTCATATGTTCCGTTTGTAATGATGGAATTGTACTTATCATCCAGAGTTGAAATGGCTTCTTCAAGATTCAGCCCGCTGCTCTCCTGAAGCACTTCTGTTTCCTGATAGACTGAATCGCAACGGAAGTCCACGATTCCGTTTTTAGAACAAATTGCTGCAATAGTTGAGCCGGGCATATAACTTCCGCTTTCTACTACACCGTTTCCCACTCTCGTAATGGGGAAACCGTCGGCGGAAGCGAAAAACTTAAAGTAGTAACAGTCATCCTTTTCGGTATAGTTTGGAACGGACAAGTCTTGTAACAATTCCTGGTCATTTGTATATGAAGCTGGAGATCCGGTTTCCTGTTCTCTCTGGAAACGCTCTGCTTCTTCAGTTAGAGTTTCGTGGTCAATCACATAGCAAACAGGTTCATCTGTGACTGAAACTCCCAGAAGGCTAAGCACCTTCTGTACCTTCATAAGACTTTCATCTCGACTTCCAAACGGAAGGTCCTGATCTTTCAAAAATACATCCCCATTGTATTCCGTGCCTGGCTCTAACCGAAGGAAAGTCTCTACTTCAGGGCACTGCGGAGAATAGAAGTTCAAGCTACTTTCAAGGCTGGACAGTGTGTAACCGTCAGAAGTCCGATATAGTGTATACATCGCATCTGAGAAGGAAGATTCTCTCGTCTCTGACTGTGTTTTTTCAATCGTTGAAAACTCACCCAGAAAGAAATTTTTCACCTTTTCAATATCCAGTCTTTGCAATGTTCCCTGATAAGTCTTCAAGCTGGAAAAATCTATACTGTCTGGGACATGTACTTCAGCATTTATTTTCACTCCAGAGGAAAGCTCACGCTGAATCATTGACGGATCATCAGTTATATGGTCTGAGATTTCGGAAGAAAAATCCAATGCTGAATTGGAAGGGTCTGCAACAGTGCTTGACGCTTTGCCGTCCTGCAAAGATGAGCTAGAGGAAATCGGAGAAAAAGAACACGCTCCAAATGAAATCACAACAAGACTGATAACAAGCATTATGTAGAGCCTCTTCATGTAACCACCTCTTCTTTCACCATTATATCACTTTTAGGGGAATTGACAACACCTTTCCTCGCCGCTCCCCCGGCTTTAGCCGCCTGCTGTATTTTCCACCTGGCGATAAAGAGCCGGCCACCTTGTTTTTCCCTCGGGCCGGTGCTATAATAGGTCAGGACAAAAAAGAAGGGGGAAAGAGTCATGGACTACAGCCGGAAGGCGTTGGAGATGCACCGGGAATGGAAGGGGAAAATCCGGGTGGAGACGCCTTGCCCAATTGAGACCCGGGACGACCTTTCCGTGGCCTACACGCCGGGGGTGGCCGCCCCGTGTTTGGAAATTGCCGGAGATATGGAAAAGTCTTACGAGTACACCCGCCGGGGGAATTTGGTGGCGGTGGTCACCGACGGCACGGCGGTTTTGGGACTGGGGGACATCGGCCCTGAGGCGGGTATGCCGGTAATGGAGGGCAAATGCGCTCTGTTCAAGGCTTTTGCCGGAGTGGACGCTTTTCCCATCTGTGTGCGCAGTAAGGACGTGGACGAGATCGTGCACACGATAGAAATGATCGCCGGGTCCTTTGGGGGAATCAACCTGGAGGATATTTCCGCGCCCCGGTGTTTCGAGGTTGAGAAAAAGTTACAGGAACGGCTGGATATCCCGGTGTTCCACGACGACCAGCACGGCACGGCGGTTGTCACGGTGGCCTCTTTGCTGAACGCCTTAAAGTTGACGGGAAGAAAGCTGGAAAGCGTTTCCGCTGTTGTAAACGGCGCGGGGGCGGCGGGCACGGCCTGTACCAGGCTTTTAATGGCCCTGGGCCTGAAAAATGTGGTGGTGTGCGATAAAATCGGCGCTTTGCGGCCCGGCCTGCCCGGCATGACCGACGCCCAGGCGGAATTGGCGGCTGTGACCAACCCGGAACGGAAAGCCGGGACCCTGGCCGACGTGATAGAGGGAGCCGATGTGTTCATGGGGTTTTCCGCGCCGAAATGCCTGACCGGGGACATGGTACGCATAATGGCAAAGGATCCTATTGTGTTTGCATGCGCCAACCCCACCCCCGAGATTTTCCCGGAGGAGGCTTTGGCCGCCGGGGCCAGGGTGGTGGGTACCGGTCGAAGCGACTACCCCAACCAGGTCAACAATGTGCTGGTGTTCCCCGGGTTGTTCAGGGGGGCTTTGGATGTGAGGGCAAAAGAGATCAACGACCGGATGAAGGTGGCGGCGGCCCGGGCTATAGCTGACATCATTCCGGAAAGCGAGCTGCGGGAGGACAACATAATCCCTTCGGTTTTCGACAGGCGCGTGGCCCCCGCCGTAGCGAAAGCTGTGGCGAAAGCGGCCCGGGAGACCGGCGCAGCCAGAATATAGGTTTAGGAGGAATCTGACATGAGCGAGGATAAGAAAAGAGAACTGGAACAGATTGCAGAGGATGTTTCTGAAATGAACCGGAGGGGGAGCCGCACAGAGAGCCGTATTTACAGGATCGTGCTGTGGGCGGTGTTCGCCGCACTGGTTTTTGTGGGCAGCATGGTAAGCGTGCCTATTCCTGTGGCTATCGGCGACATAACCCGCATTCATCTGGGGAATATTTTCTGTCTGCTTGCAGGCTTTGTGTTGGGCCCCGTAGGCGGCGGCCTGGCGGCGGGTGTGGGTTCGGCCCTGTACGACATGACGAACCCCGCCTATATCGCGTCGGCGCCCTTCACTTTTGCCTTTAAATTTCTGCTGGCCGCAGTTTGCGGCTGGGTGGCGTGGGCCGGCGGCAGGAAAGCCGCGAAACACAAATGGAATATCCTAGCTGCCGTTTCCGGCAGCGTGACATATATGATCCTGTACCTGGGAAAAAGCTTCATCCAGGGACTGCTTCTCGGCAGCGAGATGGGCGCGGTGCTGACTTCCCTCGCCACGAAATTTGTCACCTCCGGGGTAAACGCCATTATCGCCGTGGTGGTTTCGGTGCCTCTCTGCGCCGCCATCCGGGCCGCCTTAAAGAAGAGCGGACTTTTAGAGAGAATCTAGCGGACCGCAAAAAAAAGTTTTCAGCAAAGAATAATGCAGCCGTCACATCCTTTTCACAATGCCGGGCGATAATGTAGCCACAACAAGGGAGCAGGGAACAGAACGACCCTTGCGAAACACATTTGTGAAAGGAGCGGCGGTTTATGTATAACCCCTACGAAAACAATTCCAACAATGAAGCCAACGAGCAAACCCATAACAACAGCGCGGATCGTCCCGTAGACGACCGGCAGTCCGCGGCCCCCGGCTACGCCACAGGCGCCAATCCCTATACTGCCCAGACGAGTCCGGTACAGCCCGCTCAGACCAATACAGACCAGACCGGAACGCCCCAGACCGGGGCAGGCCAGCCCGCACCATCTGTCACTTATCACACGGGCCCTGTGCATACGGGCTCGGCGTACTTCCCACAGCAGAGCACGCCGGCTTACAGCCAGCCCCAGCAGGCCCCCAAAACGGCCTACACCTGGAACCAGAACGGTCAGCCCGGCCAGCCCGGCCAGCCCGGCGCTCCCTATTACGCCCCCGTTATGCCACAGAAACAGAAAAAGCCCAAAAAGCATCATGGGGGAAAGTTTGCCCTGAAAGTGCTGGCAGCCGTGCTTGCCTGCGCGGTGGTGTCATTTGGGTCTGTCGGGGCTTTTGCCCTGATGATCCAGAACGGCGTGATAAATATACAGAGCTCGGGCGAAGCCAACACTACCGCGGCCTTTACCATTTATAAGCAGGCCGAGAGCAGTTCCGCCTCTACCCCTACGGTGACCAACGAGAGCATGACCGCCCAGGAAGTAGCCAAAAAGGTGACTCCTTCTGTGGTGTGCATACAGAACTATCAGATCACCCAACAGAGCAGTTATGGATTTTTCTTCGGCTACGGTTACGGCTCTGACGACAGCGAAGACGATTCCAGTATTTCCCCGGCGGGCGAGGGCTCGGGCATTATCATCTCAAAGGATGGCTATATCGTCACCAACCAACATGTTATTGCCGACGCCACCAGCCTGAAGGTGGTCACCTCTGAGGGTCTGACTTATGAGGCCGAGCTGGTAGGCGAAGACACCCAAACCGATCTGGCCGTCATCAAGGTAAACACCGATGACGAACTGACCCCCGCCGAGTTTGGTTCTTCTGAGGACCTGCAGGTGGCCGATGAGGTTATGGCTATCGGCAATCCCGGCGGCTTGCAGCTGAATTCCAGTGTGACCTTCGGCCATATTTCAGCCCTGAACCGCCAGATAGAAGACAGCGAAACTGGCTATACCATGAAGTGCATCCAGACCGATGCGGCCATCAATCCCGGCAACTCCGGCGGTGCGCTGGTAGATATGAACGGCTATGTGGTAGGGATCAACTCCTCCAAAATTGTGGCTACCGAATATGAGGGCCTCGGATTTGCCATTCCCTCCGATACGGTGCAGCCCGTCGTTTCCGACCTGATGGAGTACGGTTATGTAAAGGACCGCCCCATGCTGGGTATTTCCGGCCAGTATGTGGACAGTATGACTGCCAGCTTCTACAATCTGCCAGCAGGATATTATGTGGTCCAGGTCAACAGTGAAAACGCCCAGAAAGCCGGCCTCCAGCGGGGAGACGTGATCACCGCGATTGATGACACCCAGGTGACCTCAGTCAACACCATTTCTACCTATATCGCCAACAAAAAGCCGGGCGACACCGTAACCCTTACGGTAAACCGCAGCACATCCGGCGAGGGAACGGTGCAGATCGAGCTTGTCCTGTCCGAGAATACAGGCAAGTCTTCTGATGAGAGCAGCGGAGAGGGATAAACAGTGAACAGCGGAAGGCGGAGCGGAAACGCTCCGCTTTTTTTATATACCTAAAGACTTTTTGCAGGCTGTTGCCGTCCAATTTAAAGTAGGGTATAATGGTAACAGCAAAGGGAAGGGAGGGGGACGCCGCGAGGACAGAATACTTGGTGCGGAAAGCCCAAAACGGGGACAAAAACGCCTTCTTGCAGCTGATGCGCGACAACGAACTGGCCCTGTACCGCGCGGCCAAGTCCATCCTCCACAGGGAGGAAGACGTGGAGGACGCCGTGCAGGAAACGGTGTGCCGGGCGTTCTCC
>CAZGLW010000072.1:0-4906 GCA_964525985.1 uncultured Acutalibacter sp.
GGTATCGGGGTCTTCCTTCACTTCCAGGGACAGATGGGTAACATCATCCACAATACCGATGGTGAAACGCTTCTTGGGAGCGGAAGACTCCATATTGCGGTACACGGCGATGATATCGCTGGGCTTGGTGTCCTTAGAACCCAGACCGTAACGGCCGGAGTACACAGGGCAGGAAGCAAACTGAGTCCCATTGATGGCGGCCAGCACGTCAAGATAGAGGGGCTCGCCGATAGAGCCGGGTTCTTTGGTGCGGTCGAGAACGGAGATGGTCTTCACGGTCCCGGGCAGCACGTCCAGGAGGTACTTGGCCACAAAGGGGCGGTACAGGTGACACTTAACCAGACCAACCTTTTCGCCGGCGGCGTTCATGTAATCAACGACTTCCTCAATGGTCTCGCAGGCGGAGCCCATGCAGATAATGACCTTGTCAGCGTCGGGGGCGCCGTAGTAGTTGAAAGGTTTGTAGTCGGTGCCGATCTTCTCGTTCACCTTGTTCATGTATTCGACGACCACCTCGGGAATTGCGTCGTAATACTTGTTGCAGGCCTCTCTGGCCTGGAAGAAGATGTCACCGTTCTGGGCCTGACCGCGAAGCACGGGGTGCTCAGGATTCAAAGCGCGGCGGCGGAAATCGTTGACAGCGTCCCAGTCCAGCATTTCGCCCAGGTCCTCATAGTCCCAAACCTGGATCTTCTGGATTTCGTGGGAGGTGCGGAAACCGTCGAAGAAGTGCAGGAAGGGCACCCGACCCTTGATGGCGGCCAGATGGGCCACAGCGCCCAGGTCCATGACCTCCTGGGGAGAATTGGAACACAGCATGGCGTAGCCGGTCTGACGGCAGGCATACACGTCGGAGTGGTCGCCGAAGATGTTCAGGGCATGAGTGGCCAGCGTACGGGCGGACACATGAATGACGCTGGGCAGCAGTTCGCCTGCCATCTTGTACATGTTGGGGATCATGAGCAGCAGCCCCTGAGAGGCGGTGTAAGTGGTGGTGAGGGCGCCGGCCGCAAAAGAGCCGTGAACAGCGCCGGCGGCGCCGGCCTCGGACTGCATCTCAGTGACACGTACCTCTCTGCCGAACAGGTTCTTACGGCCCGCGGCGGCGTACTTGTCCGTCTCGTCGGCCATCACGGAAGAAGGCGTGATGGGGTAGATAGCGGCAACGTCGGTAAACGCATAGGAAACGTGCGCGGCGGCGTTATTGCCATCCATTGTTTTCATTTTTCTTGCCATTTGAACTATTTCCTCCTTTTAGGATAGTCAGGATCGGAAGGCGGCTTTCTCCGCCCGTTCTGTTATATTTTATCATTTTTTCCCTGCCGTGTAAAGGAAAAAAACGGCGTTCTGCCAAATTTTTTATGGCTTTTTCCCGGAAAAACATGTGGATCTTCGGCCCGCCGCGGCCAAAGCTGCCAGCGCGGATGTTCCCCAATGGGTCCCACATATTTGACAATCCGTGCGATCTTTAGTAAAATAGGAAACTACACAGAATGCAATACCTTTGAAAGGAGTTCGACTTTTTATGCCTGCCGACCCTGACGGTACATATATTGTATCCGCCGTACTTGCCGTTTTGATGCTCCTGCTGGCCGCCCTGTACGCCGCTGCAGAATCCGCTTCCGGCTGCCTTTCCCCCACCCAGTTGAAAAAAGATTCCGACGCCGGGGATAAAAAGGCCCTCATTCTTATGAAAGCATGTGATCCCAGACCCGGTGCGGTCTCTCCGCTGCAAAGCGGCCTGATCTTCTGCGGGCTGTTCGGCGCAGCCTTTGCCCTGTCGGTTCTACAGCCGCTTTTCTACCGGGCCTTTTCCGCTGTAGAAAGCCGGGGCTTACGGGCGGTCCTTTCCTGCGTCCTGGCGGCTTTCCTCTATGTGCTGGTCTTTGCCGTGTTCGGGGATCTGCTGCCTAAAAAAGCTGCCCGGCACAACGCGGAAAGCTTTGCCTACCGCAATGCGGGACTGATCCGCTGGCTCACTGTGTCCACCGTCCCATTTTTATCGCTGTGTCTTTTCATCGTCAACGGCATCCTCCGTCTGTTCCGTATTGACCCCAAAACTCTGGACAACGCCGTAACCGAAGAAGAGATTTTGCAAATGGTCGGGGAAGGCGAGGAAAAAGGCGTTATTGAAGAAAATGAGAAGGATATGATCCAGAATATCCTGGACTTTAACGATACCACCGCCGGCGAGACCATGACCCACCGCACCGACATTGTGGCAGTAGAGGATACCGCCCCCATTTCAGATCTGGTGGAGGCTGCTGTGGAAAACGGCTGCTCCCGGGTGCCGGTGTACCACGAAGATATTGACAGCGTAGTGGGCATCTGCTATGTAAAGGACCTTCTTCCATTTGTTGGCAAGGGGGTGCCGGAGAATGTGAAGCTTATCGATCTGATGCGGCCCGCCTATTTCATCCCCGAAACGAAAAAATGCAGCCAGCTGTTCACGGAAATGACTGACCGGAAGGTGCAGATCGCCATTGTGGTGGACGAATACGGCGGCACTGCCGGGCTGGTCACTCTGGAGGACCTGGTGGAATCTATTGTCGGCAACATACAAGACGAATATGACAATGAAGAGGAGGATATCCACAAGGTCAGCGAGACCGCCTTTACCGTAGACGGAGCCACATCTATCGACGAACTTTCCGATTTGACCGGCGTGGCCCTGCCCGAAGGGGACTATGACACTATCGCCGGTCTGGTGACAGAACAATTGGGGCGCATCCCAAAAGATGGCGAGCGGCCCCAAATCAAGGTGGACAAGCTTTCCATCACCGTGCTGAAGGTGGAGGATCAGCGGCTCTCCCGGCTGCTGATCGTCAAGGATCCGGAGGAACCAATTGCAGAACCACAGGATGACAAAAACTAAAAAGAGAGCCCCCGGTTCATACCGGGGGCTTTTCTTTCCGGACATTATCTTTTTGCGTTCAGCGCCGGGGCTCCTTTTCGCCGCTTTCCAGAGTGTTTTTGCAGTAAGTTTCCAACTGGTCCCTGGTGGTCATGGTCACGCCGCACTGCATGATCTGTTCCTGCATAACGGCGGGGAGGGAATCAAAATACTCTCTGGCATTCTGGTCCATCTTTTCCAGATCTTTTTGCTGCATACTGCCGCTTCCTTTCTTTATTCGGATACACACAGTATGCGCCAAAAAGGAACGCTTTATTTATTTCCCCATAACTTTGGCACCGAATTCCGCGCCGAAAGCCTTGCATTTTTCCAGTTCTTCCCCGCTGGGCATAAAGCGCAGGCGCAGGCCATCTGTAACCTTCATTTTCAGTTGGGTCAGTCGCTGGGTCAGGTTGGGCACAGCCTCGCCGGTCCAGCCGTAAGAACCGAAGGCGGCGGCCTGCTTGCCCCCGTGGGTGACGGGAAGCATGGCGGCGGTCACATCGTAAATGGGCTTTAAGGCGTCCCCCAAAATTGTAGGCGAGCCCAACAGAATGCCGTCCGCGAAGAGCAGGTCGGCGGAAAGGTTGGATGCATCGTCGGTGACCAGATCATACATATGCACATCTGCCCCCTGGCTCTCTACCCCCTCCTTGATGGCCCGGGCCATCATACCTGTGTAGCCGTAAGCGCTGACATAGACAATTACAACCGTCTTATTCTTGTTTGGGGCCTCGATTTTGCTCCACCGGCGGTAAGTTTTGAGAAAATCCCTCAGGCCGGTATCCAGCACAGGGCCATGACCGGGACAGATCATATCCAGGTCCATCCCCTCTACCCGGTCAAGGGCCCTGTTCATGAAGGGCTTAAAGGGACCGAGAATGTTGTCAAAATAATACTTGGCCGCCCGCATGTAGTCTTCCTCGTTCTCCACCTTGCTGCGGAGAATGCCCTCACAGCAGTAGTGGGCCCCGAAGGAGTCGCAGGTGAACAGCAGCTTGTCCTCGGGCAGATAGGTGTACATGGTGTCGGGCCAATGAAGGTTGGGAAGGATCATAAACTGTAAAGTCCTGCCGCCCAGATCCAGAGTGTCTCCCTCTTTCACAATGCGGGACTTGAAGGGTTTGTTCATGATCTGCGTAAGAAAACTGACAGCCCCGGCTGTGGCCACGATCTCAATGTTTGGGTTCATTTCCAGCAGCTTGGCGGCGCTGCCCGCATGATCCGGCTCAGTGTGATCCATCACCAGGTAGTCGATATCTTCCACCCTGGTGACAGCCTGAATGTCCCGCAGGTACCCGTCCCAGAATTTTGCCTTTACTGTCTCTATCAGGGCCGTTTTCTCAGAGCCCTTGACCACATAGGAATTATAGGTGGTGCCGAATTCCGTTTCCATGATGATATCGAAAACCCGCAGGTCATGGTCCAGCGCGCCTACAAAATCAATGCCTTTTTTCAGTTCCATGATATTTTCATCCTTTCAAGTGTACAGATGATCCGAGCATTTTTATTCTATCTCATATTCTCCCTCTTGTCCAGTGAAAAATAACAAAGCGGGGATTATGCCGCCCTTCTCTGCATTCTGGCCCGCATTTCCTTTTCCCTGCTGTTCACGGCCGGGAGCATTTTAGTAGAGCGGGTATTTGGCACGGTGAGTTCTAAAACGCTGATTTTTCTGTTTTACCTCATGGCGCTGATTTTTATGGCTGTCCACGGAATCGTGGCGGGCGCGGTAATGATGGTACTTCTGCCCTTAGAACTTACCGGCATCATGCTATTGGGCATGCTCATGGAAAACATCATTATTTCTTTACTGGTCCTGTATCTCTGCCGGAATTTGCTCCAATACGCGGAACTGAACAACCGGTAAGAAAGCAAAACAACAAAGGCCGCCTTAGGGCGGCCTTACTTTTCTACTCAGTTGTCTGCTCCAGCAGCTTTGAAAACAGGGTGAAGATTACCGCAGCCTGACAGCGGGAAGCACCGGACAAGGGACTTAGAGTATCAGGGCTG
>CAZGLW010000073.1:0-4875 GCA_964525985.1 uncultured Acutalibacter sp.
CACCGATAATCATCGGCACGCCGTAGGTGCTGAACTGCACTCCCTGGTCCACATCAAAATGGTCGATGGCCTTCATCAGTCCGATGCACCCCACCTGGAACAGATCGTCGGGGTTTTCCCCACGGTTATTAAAGCGCTGAATGACGCTGAGTACCAGGCGCAGGTTCCCTGAAATCAGCTTTTCCCGGGCATCCTTGTCGCCATTATGGCTTTTTATCAGCAATTCCCGCATTTCATCACTTTTCAGTACCTTCAGTTTAGCGGTATTTACTCCGCAGATCTCGACTTTGCCATTCATAACAATATCCTCCGTAAACTTCGTTACGGAGGATATTGTTTGCAGTATTGGGATTTTTTAAACGCAGAAATTATAAATCTCTGCCGCAGCACTTTTTATATTTTTTCCCGCTGCCGCAGGGGCAGGGGTCGTTCCTGCCAATCTTCTTCCCCTTCACAACGGTCTTAGAGCGCTTTTGTTCTTTGTAAAGTTCTTTTCTCCGATCCTCTGGAATAAGCGGCTCCCACTCGGGCAGACTGTACAGCCAGTCTGCTTTGGCCTCTACCATGTTTCTGTAGAGCAGTTCCTTGTCATAGTTCAGGTTGACTTCCGTCTCCTTTTCCATTTCTTCCAAAGGATTCTTCACTTTCAGGCTGTCGTTGATGCCGTCAAGGAACCCGACCATTGTCATCAAATCCACGCCGTACTTTGCGGCGTAGCCCTTTACCGTGTTTTTTCGGGGCTTGCTGGCCAGGATTTTTTTATAGATCTCCGTTTCCTGCTTGAAATATTCGTTCCAAAACTTTGCCCCGTCGTGCCCCTGTTGTTTTTCTTCCGCGTAAGCCTGCCACTGCTGCAACAAAGCCATGTTTTACCCGCTTCCTTCCGTCATTTTTCTTACTTTGCAGATTTTACCATTTTTCCCAGGGTCTGTCAATGTTGCAAAACGATAAGTCCGCGTGATACAATAATAAAAAATGAAAGGAGAAAACGCCGTGAAAGCCGGGATCATCAATTTGCCTTCTTGCGCCGTCCTGGCGCTGGAAACTCTGGAAAAACATGGCTATGAAGCCTGGTGCGTGGGCGGCTGCGTGCGGGATTCCCTCCGGGGGCTCTCACCCATTGACTGGGACATGACCACCAACGCCCTGCCGGAAGAAATAAAAGCCTGCTTTCAAGGCTATAAGACGGCAGATACCGGCATGAAGCACGGCACGGTGACGGTCCTGCTGCCGGACGGGCAGATTGAAGTAACCACCTATCGCCGGGACGGGAAATACCTGGACCACCGCCACCCGGAACAGGTGGCGTTTTCCAAAAGCTTGCAGGAGGATCTATCACGGCGGGATTTCACGGTAAACGCTCTGGCTTATCATCCGGCGCGGGGGCTGGTGGACTGTTTTGGGGGCCTGGAAGACTTGAAAAACGGCGTTCTGCGCTGCGTGGGTGATGCCTCCCGGCGCTTTGAGGAAGACGCCCTGCGGGTTTTGCGGTGCCTTCGGTTCGCGGCTGCTCTGGGCTTCATCATTGAAGAGGACACAGCAAAAGCTCTGGAGGACAAAAGGAATCTGCTGGGGGCCGTCTCCCATGAACGGGTGCGGGAGGAAATGACAAAGCTACTCTGCGGCCGGGATGCGGCAAAGATACTTGGGGCCTATAGCGAAGTCGCTTTTGTGGTGCTACCGGAACTCGCCCCCGCGGCGTGCTGCGGCCAGGAGAACCCTTACCACTGCTGTACAGTTTGGGAACATACCTTAAAGGTCCTTTCCAGTCTGCCGCCGGACCCCGTTTTGCGGTGGGCGGCCCTTCTGCACGACTGCGGTAAACCGGGATCAAAAACCTTTGGTTCCGACGGGACGGCCCATTTTTACGGCCATGAGAAGCTTAGCGCGGACCTGGCAAGGAGTATTTTGGAACGCCTGCGCTTTCCCAACCGGGAGTCACAGCAGATTTTAGATCTGGTGCGGTACCACGGAGAAATCTACCCCATGACCCCAAAGCGGCTGAAAAAGCTGTTGGGCCTTTTGGGGGAGGAGCAGGTGTTCAGGCTGTTTCAGCTTTCAGAGGGGGATCTTCGTGGGCAGGCCCCTTTTTTGTACCGGGAACGCATTGAATCCATCCGGCAAACAGAAGTCCTGGCAAAGGAAATTCTGGCGCAAGGGCAGTGCCTGACACTAAGAGATTTGAAGATTGACGGGAACGACCTGCTGGGCCTGGGGTATGAAAAAGGGCCCTCTCTGGGGAAGGCCCTGAAGCAATTGCTTGATGAAGTGCTGGAAGGCAGCCTGGCAAATGAACGGGCCGCGCTTTTGGGCCGGGCGGAAGAACTGCTTCCATCCCATCAGCCCTGATAGGACGGGGCGTTTTTGGGGGTATTCCCCTTGATGACGTTGCGGTAATAGGCGTAGGTCAGGGGCTCGTTTTCGCTCATGATTTCCGCTTCGCCGCATTCGCCGATAAAGAGAATGTGGGTGCCCAGATCCAGGGTTTTTATGACCTTGCAGCTGTACCGGGCGCAGATATTGTCCGTGGGATACGGCATACCGGCGCTATCGCGGGCGCAGGGAATATCCTGGAACTTTTCAAAGTCGCGGCCGGTGCGGAACCCAAAACGGCCGATAGACATCAAATCGGACCGCTGGTCCAAAGCTACGGCGGCAAAGCGACCTGCCTTTTGGATCAGTTCACAGGTATAATTCTCCTTATTGATGGCGACCGAAAGCCTGATAGGTTTACTGGTGACCTGCTGCAGGGTGTTCACCACGCAGCCGCTCTCCTTCCCCTCCGCCTGGGAGGAAATGACAAACAGGCCGTAAGTGATTTTATAAAGCGCTTTTGTATCCATATTGACAACCACTTTCCTTTCTCTCTACGCAAATTCTATTTCGTGTTCTTTTGCTGTTCTTTTCGAATCAACTGGGCCACAGCTAAAACAGCGTTTACAATGAGAAGGAGCACGCCCGTGCCGCCTGCCATCTTCATGGTCAGGATCAGGCCGTCTGAAAAATCGTTTTTCACGCCCCAGGTGACTACGGCGCTGACCGGCAGAACACAAAGCATGGCAAATATAGTCAGCCAGATACGAATGGTCTTTCCCTTTTTCACGGGTAAACCCCTTCTTTGTGCTTAGTATATCCCAAGATAACCGAAAAGTCAAACAAAGCGGAAGGCCCCGCCTGGTTCCATCCAGACGGGGCCTTCCTATGAGGGAATGGAAATGAAAAGTTGTACTCGAAATTACTCGGCCATCTTCTTCAGCTTCGCGTATTTCTCTTCGGCGTACTTTTCAGCGTTGGCGAACAGCTTCTCAGCGCGCTCAGGGAAGGAACGGGTCAGGCTGTTATAACGGACCTCGCCCATGATAAAGTCGCGATAGGAAGCGGAAGGAGCCTTACTGTCAAGCTGGAAGGGATTCTCGCCAGCGTCGGCCTTGCGGGGATCGAAGCGGAAGTTGTGCCAGTAGCCGGCGGCAACAGCCTTCTTTTCCTCCAACTGGGAGATTCCCATGCCGCCCTTGATACCGTGGTTAATGCAGGGAGCGTAAGCCAGGATGATGGAGGGACCGTGATAGCTCTCAGCCTCGTCAAATGCCTTGATGCACTGGTTCATATCAGCACCCATAGCCACCTGAGCCACATAGACGTAGCCATAACTCATGGCAATAGCGGCCAGGTCCTTCTTCTTGGTAGATTTACCAGTAGCAGCAAACTGGGCTACAGAACCGCAGGGAGTGGACTTGGAGGCCTGACCGCCGGTGTTGGAATAGACCTCGGTGTCGAAGACCAGAATGTTGATGTCCTCGCCGGAGGCAATTGCGTGATCCAACCCGCCGAAGCCAATATCGTAAGCCCAGCCGTCACCGCCCAGAATCCACATGGACTTCTTGGCCAGAAAATCTTTATCCTTCAAAATCTCGTTGCACAGGGTGCAGGCCGGGCAGCCGCAGTACTTCTCACCGGAAGCCTTGCGGGCCTGGGCTTCTTTCAAAGCCTCGTCAACCTTCTCCTGAGTGCCGTACACTTTGAGGGCGTCGGGGCTGCTCAGCCAGTTGATGACCCAATCCATAGAAGCGCGGCTGTACTCCAAAGCGGCGATATAAGCCTCGGCGGCGGCACCGTTGGCGCGGCCGTCATTCATGGTATCCAGCCAAGCCCTGCCGGTATCCTTCACTTCCTGCTCCACATAGTCAATGGCGATGAGTTTTTCGGTCAGCTCGGCCAGACGGCCGCGGACAGCGTTCTGGGCCAGAGTCATACCCAGACCAAACTCGGCGTTGTCCTCGAACAGGCTGTTCTGCCAAGCGGGGCCGTGGCCCTGCTTATTGACGGTATAGGGCGTGGCGGGAGCGGAACCGCCCCAGATGGAGGAGCATCCGGTAGCGTTGGCAATGTACATCCTGTCGCCGAACAGCTGGGTAGCCAGCTTGGCGTAAGGAGTCTCGCCGCAGCCGCCGCAGGCGCCGGAGAACTCAAGCAAGGGCTGCTTGAACTGGCTGCCCTTTACGCTGGTCTCTTTAAATTTCGCGGCAACCTCTTCCTTCTTGGGCAGGTCGATGGCGTAGTCGAACACGTCCTGCTGTGGCCTCTGGGAATCGATGGGAGACATCTTCAGAGCCTTCTCCTTTGCGGGGCACACAGAGACACAGGAGCCACAGCCGGTGCAGTCCAAAGCGGAAATGACCATAGCGAAATTCATGCCGGGCACGCCGGTCATAGGCTTGGTCTTAATGGCGGCGGGGGCGTTCTTTGCCTCCTCGTCGGTCATGGCGATGGGACGGATAACCGCGTGGGGGCAAACATAAGAGCACTGGTTGCACTGAATGCAGTTGTCCACGATCCATTCGGGAACGTCCACTGCCACGCCGCGCTTCTCATAGG
>CAZGLW010000074.1:0-4449 GCA_964525985.1 uncultured Acutalibacter sp.
CTTATAGCATTCAGCCCGCAGCATATTGTTGACAGAGAAGCAGGCGCCAACTTCCCTGAGAAGCTCTACATAATTCAGATTTAACAGCCAATCGGCGTTGTTTACCATCTGGGCCTTGCCCTCGCCGAATTCGATAAAGTTCTCCATCTGACGTTTGAAGCATACAGCGTTGTGGTCGATATCTTCCTTAGTCAGCATTCTCCGCATATCCGTCCGGCCAGAGGGGTCGCCGATCATTGTGGTACCTCCGCCAATCAGGGCAATGGGCCGGTTACCCGCCATTTGCAGCCGCTTCATTAACGTCAGTGCCATAAAGTGCCCGGCAGTCAGGCTGTCAGCCGTGCAGTCAAAACCGATGTAAAACACAGCTTTTCCAGCGTTTACCATCTTCCTGATCTCATCCTCGTTGGTCACCTGTGCAATCAAACCTCTGGCCTGCAATTCCTCGTAAACTCCCATTTCATATCATCCTTTCAAATTCGTTTTTCATAAAAGACAATATCCATGCCTTCTTTGATTCTTTCCTCTTTTCCGGTCTGCCGGTGTATCCCGCCTTTTCGTAGAGATGCAGTAGCATTGGCTCCTGCTTAATGGTATCAAGGGACCAGCGCTGGACCTGCGGATACAACTTTTCCACGTCGGTCAGAGCCTGTTGGGCGTACCCCTTCCCCTGGTATTCCGGCAAAACGAAAATGGGCGAAAGGCGGCACTCCACTTCAGAGCAACGCACCACCCGCAGGGCACCTACCCTTTCCCAGTGGGCTTTGATAAAATAGCAGTCGCTGTTTTCACCAAAATACCGCTGGAACCGCTCAAATGTCTCCGCCGCGGGATTGGTATCAAAGTCCTGGTACTTATCCAGAAGAGGCTGAAAAGCCAGGATACGCATTTGATACAGTTCCACCGCGTCCTGTGGGCTAATCTTTGCTAGTTCAATCATATCTTTTCTCCTTTCCGGAGGGTGTCTACAGCTATAAAAAAGCCCTCCGCAAAATTTGCAGAGGGCGAAATCAATCCGCGGTACCACCTCTATTTACCGGGGCCTTGCGGCCACGGCCTCAACGGACACATGCATGCCCTGACAGGATAACGTCTGTCACGCGGCCAACCCCTACTAAAACAAAGGTAGTTTTTTCAGGGCGGCGGCTCGGGAGAGTAACTTCAGCGTCTGCTCCGGTCCCGTTTTCATCAGCCACGGGCTTTCTGTACCGGTTCAGCAGGGCCTACAAAACTCCGTCAATGCCACTAAACAGGATTATAAATCCGGGGCTTTTAAATGTCAAGTTTTTTTCTCAATCATTTCTCCTGCCATTTCCAACTGCAGTTCGCTCACCACTTCGCCGCCGATAATGCGGGCCACCTCACGCTTTCTTCCCTCAAAATCAAGGGGCGTTACGTCTGTGTAGGTGCGGCCGTTCTCCACATGCTTACTGATTTTAAAGTGGTGGTCCGCCAAAGCGGCAATCTGCGCCAGGTGTGTAATGCACAGCACTTGGCGATTTTTGGCCACTTGCTTTAATTTCTGCCCCACTTTGTTAGCAGCAGCCCCGCTGATACCGGTATCCACTTCGTCAAAAATAAGCGTTTCCACCTTGTCTTTGCCGGAAAGTACCGTTTTAATAGCCAGCATAATGCGGGACAGCTCGCCGCCGGAAGCGATTTTGGACATGGGTTTTGGCGGTTCACCTTTATTGGCCGATACCAGAAACTGTATCTTGTCACAACCCATAAGATAAAGGGGCACCCGCTCAGTCGCTGTTAAGAATTCAATGTCCGGCATATTTAAAAAGGCCAGTTCTGTTTTTACCTGTTCTGCGAATTTGCCTGCAAACTTTTTTCGGTTGGCCGAAAGTTCTTTGGCTAAAGAGATGGCCCTGTCCTTCTCCATCTCGTATTCCTTTTCCAGATGTTCACGTTTTTCATCAGAAAATTCAATTTGGCGCAATTTTTCCCGGCAGTCATTCAAAAATGCCAGCATTTTTTCTTCGGAATTTCCATATTTCAGACCCAACCGATATAAAAGGTCCAGACGGTCCTCTATCGATTCCAGCGCTGAAGGATCGAAATCTACACCCAGGTTCTCCAAAGAGGAATCAACATCTTCCAGCAAAAAGCCTGCTTCCCGCAATTTTTGAGCAGCGTCTTCGGCTTCGGGCAGAAACTGGGCCGCCTTATCCATTTCCGCAGCTGCTTGAGATATGCCTGACAGCAGGCCGTCACTGTCCTCATCCCCGGCAAGAAGAGAGCGGACCATTCCCAGAGATGAGGCAATCTTCTCGCTGTTGCGGATAGCATCCCGCTGGCGGGAAAGTTCTTCCTGCTCGCCCGGCTGGATATCAGCGGCCTCCAGTTCGTCGATCTGGTAACGCAAAAGGTCCATCTGCCGGGCCTTTTCCCCCTCGTCTGTGTTAAATGAATCCAGTCTTTGCTGAAGTTTTCTTAAACGATGATAGCTTTCCTGATATTCTTTTAAAAGTTCCTCCAGCCCGCCAAAGCTGTCCAGATATGTCATGTGAACCTCCGGGGACAACAATTCGTAGCTTTCGTGCTGACCGTGGATGCTTATAAGATGGGGACCGACTTCCCTCAACATAGACACGGTTGCCGGTGCGCCGTTTAATTTACACAGCGAACGCCCCTCCAGCCGGATATCCCTCTGGACAAGAAGGGTATCATTCTCCCTGGGTACAGACAGGCTGTCCAGCAATTGTAAAGCTTCTTCATCAAGACCTGTAAACAATGCGGAAACAGAGGCTGACTGGGAACCGGTGCGCACCAATTCCTTTGATGTCCGCTCACCCAACACGGCGTGGATCGCATCGATAATAATGGATTTGCCTGCTCCAGTCTCTCCGGTAAGCACAGTTAATCCGGCGTCAAAATCGATAGAGGCCTTTTCAATCACCGCAATATTATTGATAAAAAGCTGTGCAAGCATATCGCTTCTTTCCTTTCTAAAGCAGTACTATCTGTGAATCAGCTTACGGAATTCCTCTTGGGTCTCCAGCGCGGAAGCGTCGCTTTTGCAAATAATGAGAATCGTATCCTCCCCGGCCAAAGTTCCCACAAAACTCTGGGCCTGCGCGGCATCCATTGCGGCACAAACAGCCTGGGCCATGCCGCTGAAACACTTGATGACCACCAGATTCTGAGATGCCTCTACAGACAGGACGGAATCGGAAAAAAGTGAGAGAAACTTTGAGGACATGTCCGCTGAACTGTCACTGCCGGTAGAATACTTATATTTTCCTGTGCGGGAAAGGGCTTTTACCAGCCGCAATTCTTTAATGTCCCTGGAAATAGTGGCCTGGGTCACATCAAACCCGCTGTCCCGCAGGTAATTGAGCAGTTCGTCCTGTGTTTCAATGTCGTGTTCCTTGATAAGTTCCAAAATTTTGGCGTGGCGTCGGGTCTTCATAAAAATGCTTCCTTTCCGGCGGGGGCGGCCCGCCCTGGTATCATAATATTCAGACCCTACCGGGTCTCGATAATTTTTTGGTTGAGTACATCGTAAAAGTCATTGCCACCTAAGTTTACAAACCGGGCGGACCGGCGGGATTTGAAAAAGGACAACTTATCTCCGGTGAAAAGTTCCAGGGGCTCTTCCCCGTCCACGGTGAGAAACATTTTCCCCGTACCTTCCGGCACGCTTACCGTCAGGCAGGTACCTCCTCCAAAGACCACGCTCCTGCTAAACAGCGCATGGGAGCAAATGGGCGTATAAACCAGGCATTCCATGTCCGGCTGGATCACCGGGCCGCCAGCCGAGAGCGAATAAGCTGTAGAGCCTGTGGGCGTGGCTACGATAAAACCGTCCGCCCTGCAATGATAACCCCGGTTTTCGCCCAGAGCCATTGTGTAATCAATGATTTTTGCTGCGCCCCCCGTCACCACTGCGTCGTTCAGGGCCCGATATTCCAAAGTGTTGCCCCTACTCTCTACAGTTACCTTCAAAATCAGCCTTTTTTCCTCCCGGTATTTCCCGGTAAACAAATTGTCAAGCAGAGAGATTTCATCCCGTTCCAGGGCGGCGGTAAAGCCAAGCGTACCGGCATTAATGCCCAAAATCGGTTTGTCAAAAGAGGCAGCCAGTCTCGCTGTGTGGATAATAGTACCGTCACCTCCTACGGCTATAAAAAGATCGCAGGTACGCAGTTCTTCCTCGTCTGTTTCGTGGTAAACCCCGTTTTCATCAAACAGATCCGTTTTCAGTACGGTATGACACTGATGATTTTTCAGTGCCGCCAAAACTTCCTCGGTACAGGCCATAGCTTCTTTTTTCGTAAAATTTGGGACTACAGCAACTTTCATTATCATCCCCCCTTATATTATTTGTCAAGTTCTCTGTGAGACGCATCCACCACGTCCTCCGGCGACAGCACGTCCGGCACCCGGTCAGGAGTTTGAGAACGTTCCAGATAAATCAGATATTCAATATTTCCCTCCGGC
>CAZGLW010000075.1:0-4356 GCA_964525985.1 uncultured Acutalibacter sp.
CCTGGCGGCAGACCGTTAATAATTTAAAGGATATGAGAGAATGAATGTTGGAAACGCTTTAAAGGTCACCTGCGTGGGTTTTGCGGCCGGCGTATTGCTGCGGGTGATCCAAATGCTGTATTGTTTTGATTATGAAACGGGCTTTTATACCGACGGAGGACTTCTGGCCTGGCTCAGTCTTCTGATCCCCGCGGCTACGGCACTGCTCGGCGGGATCATGTGTTTTCGGTCCAGAAGGTATTTCGGTCCTTATGTGCCCAGAAAAAACAATATTTTAGGCGTAGTGGCGATTCTATCCGCCGCGGCGCTGATAGCTTCCGCCATTTTGCAGGCCGTGGATTATATCGGCTATCTCAAAACCGGAGCATCTGCTTATGATTCCGCCGAGCGGGGGGTCATCCATGTAGCTTTCCTTATCGCCTGTTTCCTGTTTGGGGCAGTTCAGATTTATCTCTCCGTGGGCTTTTTCCAGGGCAGGAACAATCTGGAAAAGGTCCCGCTGTTGTATCTGGTGGCTGTACTCTGGGGAATTTCCTACCTGATCTTGGTCTATGTGTTCTATGCCAAGTCCTCTTCTATGGTGGAAAACCTGTTTGCTATAGACGGCGGCGCTTTTACGCTGCTGGCTCTGTTCTATCTGTGTAAGCTTTTTGCCGGGGTAGAGGAGGAATCGGCGGCTAAGCGGGTGTTTGTCACCGGCATTTTCGCCGTAGTCCTTACTGTCACATACTCCTTCTCCAATTTGGCTTTGCTTGTCCTGGGAAAGAGCTATTCCGGTGAAATTCCCGCCATGTTCCAGCTGGCCAGCCTCAGTGTTTCCCTGTACCTGCTGGTGTTTTTGATGACCTTTAAAAAATACAGCATCCGCCGAACGCCTAAAGGTGAAACCGGTGAACTGCCGGTCCAGCGTCCTGAGGGAAAGCGGGAAACCGGGTCCAGGTCCCGGGGCGGCCGCCGGTTCCGGCCGGACTGAGAGCCTACGATTTTCCTAAAAATTTTCGGACAAACCCTTGTATTATTCCAAGAAATGCTATAAAATAGAGACAGCAAGTTCCAATCACATTTTCAGGAGGTTTTACCAATGTCTGTTAAAGTTGCAATCAATGGTTTCGGCCGCATTGGCCGTCTGGCTTTCCGTCAGATGTTCGGTGCCGAGGGTTACGAGGTTGTGGCCATCAACGACCTGACCAGTTCCAAGATGCTGGCTCACCTGCTCAAGTATGACACAGCCCAGGGCAATTATGTTGCTCAGGGCCATACCGTCACCTACAACGAGGGTGAGGGTGAGGACAACTATATCGAGGTAGACGGCAAGAAAATCACCATTTATAAAGAGCCCGATGCCACCAACTGCCCCTGGGGCAAACTGGGCGTGGATGTGGTTCTGGAGTGCACCGGCTTCTACACCTCTAAGGCGAAGAGCGAGGCCCACATCAAGGCCGGTGCCCGCAAAGTGGTTATTTCTGCTCCTGCCGGCAATGATCTGCCCACTATCGTTTACAGCGTCAACGAGAACACCCTGACGAAGGAAGATACAATCATCTCCGCGGCTTCCTGCACAACCAACTGTCTGGCCCCTATGGCCAAAGCCTTAAACGATTACGCTCCAATTCAGAGCGGCATCATGACCACCGTACACGCTTATACCGGCGACCAGATGATTCTGGACGGGCCCCAGCGTAAGGGCGACCTCCGTCGTGCCCGTGCCGGCGCCCAGAATATTGTTCCCAACTCCACCGGCGCCGCTAAGGCTATCGGCCTTGTTATTCCAGAATTGAACGGCAAGCTGATTGGCTCCGCTCAGCGTGTACCTGTGCCCACCGGCTCCACTACCATCCTGGTGGCCGTTGTCAAGGGCAAGGATATCACTCCCGACAGCATCAATGCCGCTATGAAGGCTGCCTCCAACGAGTCCTTCGGCTATAACGAGGATCAGATCGTTTCCTCCGACGTCATCGGTATGCGTTACGGTTCCCTGTTCGATTCCACCCAGACTATGGTTGCCAAGCTGGATGACGATACCTATCAGGTACAGGTCGTTTCCTGGTATGACAACGAGAACAGCTACACCAGCCAGATGGTCCGCACCATCAAGTATTTCTCTGAAATCTAAGTGGTTGCGCCCCGGACACATATGAAGCCGGCGGACGCTACGCCGCTGTGCGGTTCGGTTCCAAACGGTACAATCCTGTAAAAGTAAAAATCCCGCGAGAAGTCTTGCGGGATTTTTATGTACCTAATATGCTGATAAGGAACTGCGGGTATTATGTTGGAGGGGAAAGGAAGAGAAAAGGGAAAGGAACGGGGTTATGGAAATTCACAACACTGTCCGCGTTGTTCGGGCCCAACTGAAAACCGGGCGGACTCTGGTCACCAGCGATATTCACGGCTGCCTGGACCTGTTAAAGGCGCTGCTGGAAAAGCTTAGCTATAAGCCTGGAGAGGATACCCTGGTTATCATCGGGGACCTGGTCCAAAAAGGCCCCCAGAATCTGGGCGCCCTTCGTCTCGTCATGGAACTTTCCAGGCAGGAAAATGTTTACGTCCTGCTGGGCAACAATGATTTTTTTGTTGAGGACGGTTCGGATGAGAAGCTTTTCAGTCATACATCCTGGTTCCGGGAAAGATCTCTCCTGGGGGAAATGCTTCTTGAAATGGGGGAGCGGTTGCCGGAAAGGGAAGAGGAGACCGCCGCCTTGCGGGAAAAGGCCCGGTTGGCTTTCCCGGAGGAGCATCGGTTCCTGCAGAGCCTGCCCCACATTCTGGAAACAGAAAAATATCTGTTTGCCCATGCGGGTCTGGAAAGCGAAGACCTGGAGCGTCAGAACTTGGAATACGTCCTGTCCGTGCCCCGGTTCCACGAGACGGTCTCCCACCTGTTTTCAAAGCTTTTGCTGGTGGGCCACTGGCCCACAGCCAATTTCCGCTCTGGCAAGCTGAGCAACGCGCCTATCTGTAACGAGTACCACCATGTTTTGTCCATTGATGGCGGCAACACGGTCAAAACCTTCGGACAGTTGAACGGGATAGTTTTGGATAATCAGACCGGCGGTTGGACTTGGGACAGTGTGGATGACTATCCTAAAATGAAAGCGCCACGCAGCCAAACGGCCCGTTTAGGCTCGGTGGTCACCTGGCCGGAAAACCATATCGAACTTATTGAAAAGCGGACAAAGACCTCCATTTGCAGAATAAAGAAAACCGGCAGATCGATAGAACTGCCAAACGAATTTCTCTATACCGACGACGAGGGTCTGCGCACCAGCGATTTTACTGATAATTTACTGGAAGTTGCCGCCGGGGAGGAACTGGCTGTTGTCTGGCAGGGGGACGAGTGGCTGCTTGCCATTAAGAACGGCGAAGCGGGCCTCGTTCTGCTCTAAAAAATGGAGAGTTAATATACTGTGCCGCCATGATCGGCGAGAGCCAGCAGAAGGTGTTCCTCCAGCCACCGGGCGGGGCCGTCCTCCTCGTTGCTTGCGCAAATTTCATCGGCGGCCTTTTTAACCTCTGGCAAAGCGTTTCCCACGGCAACGCCCACGCCGCAGGCTTGCAAAAGGGAAATGTCGTTCCAGTCATCCCCAAAGCCTACAGTTTGGGCGGCAGAAATGCCCAGCCGCTCACAGATCGCATTCAGCGCCTTGCCCTTTTCTACTCCCTTTGGCTGGATCATGATGATTTTGTTGTCCGATACCTGGCAGTATAATCCCTCCGGCAGGCAGGCATCCACTTCCTTTACCTGTTCCGGGAATTGCAGCCCTAACATAAGTTTTTCCGCAGGCTTGTCGGGGAAAACGGAAAAATCCGTAAAATGGTAAGGGGTACCGAACCACAGTTTGTCCGCTCCAAAGTTGGCATACAGTTCCCCGCCGATCTCCGCCGAAATGGTAGCCTGGGGAAATTCCCGCTGTAAGCGCCGCAAAAGATGCAGCGCCACGTCGGGTGCAATTCCATGCTCCCAGACGATCTCGCCGTTCAATACGACTACCCCGCCGTTGTGGCACAGGGCCCCGTCGTAGGTAAGGCCTCCGATTAGGTTTTCCAGCGCCCGTGGCGGACGGGCTGTGGCCACAAAAAACAAAACGCCTTTCTCCCGGCAGCGCGCCAACACAGCGCGTGTGTAGGGAGAAAGGCTTTCGTCATGGCGCAGCAGCGTGCGGTCTAAGTCGCTGGCGATCAGTTTAATTTGTCCCATAGTTTCATCCTTTCAAGGTACATTACCGACAATTGTACCAGAAAGCAACAGAAAAAGCAATCCTAAAAAAGTAAGACCCCGCTTGGGCGACCCTCCGTAAGGAAGGTCGGCCGAGGTGGCTCTGTAACTCAGTTTAATAGCTTTTACCAAACGGCATAGCC
>CAZGLW010000076.1:0-4223 GCA_964525985.1 uncultured Acutalibacter sp.
AATTCGCAATTTCTGCTGTTCCTGGCGGCGGTTATCAAGGGTGTGGATGAATACAGGATCTTCTGCGTATCTCAGTGGCTTCCGCCGGGAACGACCACAGGCTGGGAGCTAACGAAGCCCCGCCTGCCATCATCTCCATGTTTCTGGGGGATGAACTGACCGGCGTATTGAAGGCCATCGAGTCCGGGACAGCTTATGGCGGCGCGGCCCACACCAAGCTGGAGACCGGCGTGCATGTACTGCCCGATCTTTCCAGGGACACCACGGATCGGAACAGGACTTCTCCCTTTGCCTTTACGGGCAACAAATTTGAATTCCGCTCCCTGGGTTCGGCTATCTCCATCGCCTGTCCCAATATTATGCTGAACACTATTGTGGCTGAAGAACTGCGCCAGTTTGCCGACGAACTGGAAAAGTCAGCCGACCTGGACAGGGACGTTTTAGCTTTGGTCAAGCGGGTGGTGAAAGAGCACAAGCGCATCGTTTTCAATGGCGACGGCTATTCTGAGGACTGGGTGCAGGAAGCGGAAAAGCGGGGGCTCTTAAATTTAAAGACCACTGTAGACGCTTTGCCCCATTACTTAGACGAGAAAAATGTTACGCTGTTTACCCGCCACAAGATTTACACCCGGGCGGAAATGTTTGCCCGCTATGAGACCATTTTAGAAGGCTATGCCAAGACCCTTAACATCGAGGCCCTCACCATGAGCGGGATGGTCCGGCAGGACGTGATCCCGGCGGTAAGCGGGTATCTGGCCGAACTGGCCGGCGCCGTATCCGCCAAGCAGGCGGTGGTAAAGGGCCTGTCCTGTAAAGCCGAGACAGCTTTGGTTGAAAAGCTGTCGGGTTTACTGGATGAAACTTATGAAAGAGTGGAGTTTTTAGACGGTAAACTGGCTGATGTAAAAGAAAACGCCGGCGGCAACATCCTCGCTGAGGCTGCCTATTACAGAGATACGGTAATCCCCGCCATGAACAGGCTGCGGGACGTGGTGGACCAGATGGAAGTGAACACGTCCTCCGAATATTGGCCCTATCCGTCTTACGGTGATTTGATGTTCCGGGTCTGACATCTAGAACTTGATAACTAAATTGGCACAACGGCGTGTCTGGGAGGTTCCTCCCGGGCACGCCTATTTTGTTTTAAATACTGTTATTTGGAGGGAACGTCATGGATTTTTCAATTTGGTTCTTAGTAGGAGCGGCGCTGGTGTTCTGGATGCAGGCGGGCTTTGCTATGGTAGAAAGCGGCTTTACCAGAGCAAAGAACGCGGGGAATATCATCATGAAAAACCTGATGGACTTCTGCATCGGCACGGTGGTATTCATCCTCATCGGTTTTGGGCTTTTGATGGGAGAGGACCTTGTGGGGTTCATCGGCAAGCCGGGCTTTGACATTTTTACAGCCTATGCCGATTTTGATTTTTCATCCTTCGTGTTTAATTTGGTATTCTGTGCCACCACCGCCACCATTGTTTCCGGCGCAATGGCGGAGCGTACCAGGTTTTTGAGCTACTGCATTTACTCAGCCGTGATATCCGCTTTGATTTACCCAATCGAGGCCCATTGGATCTGGGGCGGCGGCTGGCTTTCCCAGTTGGGCTTTCACGATTTCGCCGGGTCCTGCGCTATCCATATGGTGGGCGGCCTGTCCGCCCTTATCGGTGCAAAGCTTTTGGGGCCCCGCATCGGCAAATACAAGCGGGACCAAGCGGGCAAGGTTGTCAAGATCAATGCTTTTCCGGCTCACAACGTGCCCCTGGCGGCTCTGGGCGTATTTATCCTGTGGCTGGGCTGGTACGGCTTTAACGGTGCGGCAGCCACCTCAGTAGCTCAGCTTGGCTCCATCTTCCTCACAACCACCGTTTCCCCGGCCATTGCCACTGTGGTGTGCATGATCTTCACCTGGCTGAAGTACGGCAAGCCCGATGTTTCCATGTGTTTGAACGCCTCTTTGGCGGGCCTGGTAGCCATTACCGCTCCCTGCGACGTGACAGACTGTCTGGGCGCCTGCATCATTGGTGCGGTAGCCGGCCTGCTGGTGTGCTTCGGCGTATGGCTGTTAGATTATAAGCTTCATATCGACGACCCGGTGGGCGCTGTGGCGGTCCACTGCCTGAACGGCATGTGGGGGATCCTGGCTGTGGGCCTGTTTGCCACTCCTGCGGCTCCCGGTTATTCGATCGCCGACGCTTCCGGCAAGCAGATGGTGGGGCTTTTCTACGGCGGAGGTTTTGAACTTTTGGGCTTGCAGGCCCTGGGAATGGTTTCAGTGCTGGCCTGGACCGCTGTGACAATGACCATTGGATTCCTGATTATCAAGGTGACAGTAGGCCTAAGGGTCACCGCCGAAGAAGAGATCCAGGGTCTGGACGGTCCGGAGCATGGCCTGCCGAGCGCTTACGCCGATTTTGTCCCGGCCATTGAAGACGTTGCCTTTACCACTCCTGACGGCGGCGAAGTCCCACTGGTAACAGGTATCGCATCGCCGACCGAGGCTGTACCCGTGCAGGTAGTGACAAAAGCCTCCCCGGCTCCGTCAGACGGGCCCAAGTTCTCAAAGGTGGATATTGTCTGCAAACAGGCGGCCTTTGAACGACTGAAAAGCGAATTGACCGCAGTAGGCATTACCGGCATGACGGTGACAAATGTAATGGGCTGCGGCGTGCAAAAGGGCAAACCCGAGTACTACCGCGGCGTTGTAAGAGAGGCAAGCCTGCTGCCTAAGGTGCAGGTGGAGATCGTGGTGTGCAGAGTGCCGGTCCGCACGGTGATCGACGCCGCAAAAAAAGCCCTGTATACCGGGCATATCGGCGACGGGAAGATATTCGTTTACGATGTGGAGAACGTGGTTAAGGTTCGCACCGGAGAGGAGGGCGAAGCGGCCCTCCAAGACGTGGAGTAGCGTACAAGTTTCATAAATTTTCCCATACCGAAAGCGCCCTGGAGGTTTCTGCCCCGGGGCGCTTTTGGATTCGGGAGCTTTGCTTGGTCTGGTCCTTATTTACAGTAAGGACCTTTTTCATGACCCTACCGGTACTGTTTCCCGACGTTTAACCTGCCTTGATCTCGGCCCTGGCATGTTCGTCATCCAGAATGACCTCTCCTACAGACGGCACGGAAATAAGGCCCGCGTAGGGATTTTTTATACTGTCTATCGGAGTGAGTATGGTGGCTTCCACCTCAGAACGCTCAAAGGCAAGATCTGTGTCGATCATCTCACAGTCAATCAGTCTTAACCCCTTACAGTAGCACAGAGGCTGGGTACCCATAATCTTGCAGTGGTCCAGGGTCAGGTTTTCCGAATACCATGCCAGGTACTCCCCTTTTATCACACTGTTTTTCACCGTCAGGTTTTTCGAGTGCCAGAAGGCGTCTTTGGTATCAAAATTGCAGTCCTTGAGCACTCCGTTTTCCACATACTGGAACGAATACTTTCCCTTTAACGTAACATTATCAAACCGCAGATCAGAGGCCCGGAGCATAAAGTATTCGCTCTCAACCGTGCAGCGGTCCATTTTTACCCCGTGGGAGGACCAGCCAAATTCAGGGGAGATCACATCGCAGTCCTCCATCTGCACATTCCCGCATTCCCGCAGAGCCTTGATGCCGTGCAGTTTTACTTCCGTCATATGTATCCCGTGGGAATACCATAAAGCAGCCCGGCATAACCCGGTCATTTCCGAGTGGGAGATTCTCACGTCGTCGTCATGCCAAAAAGGATAGCGCAAATTGAAAAAGCAATTGTCCACATAAATATGCTTTCCTTCTTTAAAAGCGCTTTCTCCGTCCGCGGGGCCGTCAAAGCGGCAGTGGGAAACCGAAAGGCCGTCGGCTCCGTACAGGGCCCGCTCCTGGTCAAAGGTTTCGTTTACAATTTCCGTCACAGTGTTCTTCCTTTCAAAGCATTTTTCCGTATTTTCTGCTGCCCTGTGTATGCCCATGACGTCTTTCAGTTCCGCTTATCGGATTCCGCCGCAGATGTTCCAAACTTGCACCCGGGCATAATACAGAGAGGAAAATATAAAATGCCTAAAGATAATGGCTGCCGTTTCTTTTAGGTTTGGTGTAACGCAGCACTGAATAGCGCGCCGCCGGGAATTACATCCCTTCATATGCCTGCCCCAAGACCTGTGATAACAGGGAGAATGGAGAAAGCACTGCGCTGCAAAAGGGACATAGAAAACCCGCGATCGCGAATTGCCGACCGCAGGTCTGGTGGA
>CAZGLW010000077.1:0-4209 GCA_964525985.1 uncultured Acutalibacter sp.
TCCCAGCAGAATGCCGCCGAAATACCGGGTGGCGACAATAACGGCGTCCACCACTCCGGCTTTTTTCAACGTCTCGATGACCGGGATGCCGGCAGTTCCCTGGGGCTCGCCGTCATCAGAGAACCTCTGGGTCCCATTTTCCCGGAGGATGTAGGCGTATACGTTGTGGGCAGCGTCCCGGTATTTTGCTTTTTCCCCCGAAATAAAGGCGAGGGCTTCTTCCTCGGTCCGGACAGGCCTGCAGGCCCCGATGAACCGGGACTTCTTCTCGATAAATTCGTCGGTGCCCTCCTGCCTTACAGTGATGTACTCCATCACGGCTCCTCCCCTTTGATGAAAAGGGCGGCACATTACTGTGCCGCCCGGTTCTGTTCTCTTACTTTTTGATGCCGTAGCGCTTGTTGAACATGTCCACACGGCCGCTGGTGTCTACCAGCTTCTGTTTGCCCGTAAAGAACGGGTGGCACTTTGAACATATTTCGACTTTGATATCCTTCTTCGTGGAGCGGGTCTTGATGACGTTACCGCACGCGCAGGTGATGGTAGTTTCCTGATAGTCGGGATGTATATTCTGCTTCATATTCTGTTTCACCTCTTTACAGGCACAATATTATCAAGAACTGAATCATTTTATCACAAGAGAATAAAAAAGGCAAGAGAAATTTTGATTTCTCACTGGCTGGCAAGATAATCCAGATACTCTTCCAGGCACATAGAGCGCTGCTGCATTGCCAGAGCATGCGTGCCGCCCACATAGCGGATCACCGTTGGGTCAGCGGTATGCCCGGTGCTGTCCTCTTTATATTCCGGGTAGCGGAACACAAAACCGTACTTCCCCATGTTGACCTTCAGCCAGGAATAGGTTTTAGATGTTTCAAAAGTATCGGGGTCCCCGTCCAAACGGATGCACATACCGCTTTGAAAATCGCTTTCCCCCGGCGCGGGTTCCTGGGTCTTGGCCTCGGTTCTGGCCATCACAGTGGTAAGGTTCTCTTCCTCTATCAATTCCTGCACCTTCCGGTCAAAGCGCTTTTCCTGTTCGCCGTAAGAAATATAACCTTCGGTAAAGGCAAGGGACAGGCCGTCGCTTTTTGCCGCCGACACCATCAGCCGCAACGCTTCTGCTATGTGAGAATTTACGGATACGCCTGACACTCCGGTGAGTTCCGGCGCAAAATCCCGCTCCGCCGGGTTTTGGGCGTTTACCACAAGAAGGCAGATGTCGTCGCTGTAAACTGGCAGACCCATCTTGTCATACTCCTGTTCGGCCATGACGAAGGATGAGGCCCCGGCATCGCTTTCCTCCGGGGTAACGCCAGCCGTAAGCTCCGCACGGAACCAGGGAACAAGATAAAAGGCCGCCACCATTCCCACCGCCGCCGCGATCCCCAGCGTTACCAGAACGATCACCACCCGCATCCAAACCCTTATCCGCCGGGCAGCTCTGTTCTGGGCCTGTTTGTCCCGGGAGATAAACAAATTACGGCCAGTCGGGCTCATATCCAGCCTGTGGTCTGTGCGTTTTAAAAATTCAGGTTTCGACTTTTTCACGGCAAAATTCCTTTTTCATATATTTCTCTTATTTATCTCCGTTTTGAAAAGGATGAACGCCTATATTATATACTGAATGGAAAGAAAAAGAAACGGCTTTTCAAAAGTTTTCTCTTTTTCGTCTGGACATTTGTCCCAGAGAATGATAGAATATGTCGAATCTAAAAAAATGGAGGCATGAACATGAAACTTATCTACGACGTAAAAGACAAGCCCAAGTTCGGCCAGATGCTCGTTTTCGCGGTCCAGCAGCTTCTGGCGATTATGGCCGCCACCCTTGTGGTCCCCGTTATCATCGGCAACGGGATGCAGCCCACCGCCGCCCTGTTCGGCGCGGGCGTAGGCACCTTGGTGTATGTGCTGTTCACGAAGGCAAAGAGTCCCGTGTTCCTGGGTTCCTCTTTCGCGTTTATTGGCTCCATGTCGGCGGCCTTTGCCGGAGCGGTTTCCGTGCAGGCCGGCTACATGGGGCTTTTAATTGGCGCTGCTTTTGCGGGTCTGGTGTACATAGTCATCGCTTTGATTGTCAAGGTGGTAGGCGTAAACTGGATCGATAAGCTTATGCCCAAGCAGGTCATAGGCCCCACGGTAGCTATCATCGGCCTGTCTCTGGCCGGCAACGCCATTGGTGACCTGCAGTCCGGCGGCTTTCAAGTGGACGGCGTTTCCACCGCCAACCCACTGATTGCTGTGCTGTGTGGGCTCATCGCCCTGTTCGTCACCATGATCTGCTCTGTCTACGGCAGTAAGGGAATAAAGCTTATCCCCTTCATTATTGGTATCCTGGCCGGCTACGCCGCATGCGCCATCTTTACTTTAATTGGGAGCGCCACCGGCAACGACAGCTTAAAGCTTATAGATTTCAGCGTGTTTTCAGGCATCGGTCTGGTGGCCTTGCCGGACTTTACATTTCTCACCGCCATCAAGGGCGTGTCGGAGATTGACGGTGCCTATATCGGCAGCCTGGCAGTAGCGTACATTCCCGTGGCCTTTGTGGTGTTTGCCGAACACATCGCCGACCACAAGAACATTTCCTCCATCATTGAAAAGGACCTGCTGAAAGAACCCGGCCTGCACCGCACCCTATTAGGCGACGGCGTGGGCTCTATCGCAGGCGCGTTCTTCGGAGGCTGCCCCAATACCACCTACGGTGAGAGCGTGGCCTGCGTGGCCATCACCGGCAACGCTTCGGTGGCGACCATCATCACCACATCCGTGCTGGCAATGCTTATTGCATTCATCACGCCATTTGTAGCCTTCGTCAACTCCATCCCCTCCTGCGTTATGGGCGGCGTGTGCATGGCCCTGTACGGCTTTATTGCTGTGTCCGGCCTGAAAATGGTGCAAAAGGTGGACCTGGAGGACAACAAGAACCTGTTCACCGTTTCCACCATCCTGATTGCCGGCATCGGCGGCCTGGTACTGGATTTCGGCTCTATCCAGATCACCGCCGTTGCCACCGCCCTGATTTTGGGCATCATTGTAAACGCCATTCTCCACGCCAAAGACAAACAGAAGGCGTAAAAGAGAAAAACATGGTCCTTGAGTGCTGGCCGGTCCCAAAAGGCCAAATAACAGCATTGTGTGGGCAAGAAGAACCGAGAAGTGCGGAGATGTGCTTCTCGGCTCTTTATACTAAGGGTGAAAGTGTATAGAATAAAAATCTGCACATTTGCAACCTGGAAAAGCTGACAATGCCGGTCAGGGAAATACCGTCTGGAAAGGATTTATCATCAGGGAGCAGCTTCAAAAAGTGTTAATTGACCTGATTCATCAGGATTACTACATATTTGAAGCGAGCGGTGCTTTGGGCTTTGATGCGATTGCGGCTCAAACAGTTTTATAGTTAAAGAAGCTACTTTGAGGACTTACGAAGAATGAATGCGGAGCACTATGCGGCTGGGATTTACAGGTCCCTGAAGAATGAAACGGCGCAGAAGATGTGGCCGACTCCCTGCCGGGAATAGATATCTCCCCATTTTTCCAATTCCGAATGGCACAGGAGAGCATGATTAAATAGACCACTATTCTCAACCCGGACAACAAAAAAGGAGTACTTTGTTTGATTTATTTGATAGCAAGCGACCACTGGAACAGAGTAGAAATTGTTGATTATCGTCTATTATCTTTTTATATCTGCTTGCACATTTAAGCAATAAACAAGTAATAATAGATTAAATGCAGCGTCAAGAAACCGCATAAAACTACAAGATATTGTACTTTAATAAAAGAAAAACTCCCATATACATGATATGAGCGTTTATTGGTATAGTCTTTTTCAGGTTAAAATGCCCATGCCGGTAAAAAAGGCTATTTCGCAGGCAAAAAAACTGACGCGCACCGGAAAACCCGATGCGCGTCTTGCCGGCCGCCAGGCCTATCTTTACCATACAAATATGATAACAGTTTTCGCAGTCTGTCCTCCCTGTTTAAAAAGTATGAGGAAATATCCTTTTCAGACTTTTTTCTCCGGAAGATAATTACTCCGGCAGGGGGAACTCTTAACCTGCTTTCTCCTGAGTTACCGAGACATACCGTCCGTAACGGTCAGTTCCTTTTTGACGTCCGGGTAGCCGGAGGCGGAGAAGGTAACCGTAATCTTTCCGGGCTTCTCCCCCGCGCGGACCACCGCCATGACCCGCCCGTCAAAGGTGGGCC
>CAZGLW010000078.1:0-3987 GCA_964525985.1 uncultured Acutalibacter sp.
GGCCCAACAACAGGCCCTTAAAGTCCCTGTCTGATATGCTTAAGGGTAAACAGGGCCGGTTCCGTCAGAACCTGTTGGGCAAGCGCGTGGACTATTCCGGCCGTTCCGTCATTGTGGTCGGGCCTGAGCTTAAAATGTACCAGTGCGGCCTGCCTAAGGAGATGGCCCTGGAACTCTTCAAGCCATTTGTAATGAAGCGGCTGGTGGAGACCGGCGCCGTTGGGAATATCAAAGCCGCCAGGAAATCTGTGGAGCGGGCAAAGCCAGAGGTCTGGGACGCGCTGGAAGTGGTCATTAAGGACCACCCTGTGCTTTTGAACCGCGCCCCCACCTTGCACCGTTTGGGAATTCAGGCCTTTGAACCAGTGTTGGTAGAGGGCCGTGCCATGAAGCTCCATCCTTTGGTATGCACCGCTTATAACGCAGACTTCGACGGCGACCAGATGGCCGTGCATGTTCCTCTGTCCGCCGAGGCCCAGGCCGAGGCCAGGTTCCTGATGCTGGCCGCAAACAATCTGCTGAAGCCCTCCGACGGCCGTCCCGTGACTGTGCCTACCCAGGACATGGTGCTGGGTTCTTACTACCTGACTCTGGACAAAGACGGCGAGAAGGGAGAGGGAAAGGTATTCCGGGACATGAATGAGGCCATGATGGCTTATGACGCCGGATATATCACCCTGCAGGCCAAGATAAAGGTCCGCCGTACTGTGGAATTCAGCGGCGAAACGATTACCGGACTGGTGGATACCACTATGGGCAGGATGATTTTCAACCGCCCGATCCCCCAGGACCTGGGCTATGTGGACCGCTCCACCCCGGAGGGCGCATTGAAGTTTGAAGTGGACTTTCTGGTGGGCAAAAAGCAGCTGGGGCAGATCATTGAAAAATGTATCAAGATCCACGGTACGGAAGAGACTGCCGAGGTTTTGGACGAGATAAAGTCCCAGGGGTATAAGTATTCCACAGTCAGCGGCATCACTGTGGCTGTTTCCGACGCCACCATTCCTCCCGAAAAGGCAAAGCTTTTGAAGGCCGCCGAGGAGGAGATCGACGAGGTAACCAATGAGTACAACCAGGGTTTCCTCTCCGAATCGGAACGGTACAACGCCGTTTTAAAGACCTGGGAGAAGTGTACGGACGATGTGACCGCCGCGCTGCAAAAGGGTCTGGATCGGTACAATCCCATCTACATGATGGCCGACTCCGGCGCCCGCGGCAGCATGAGCCAGATCCGCCAGTTGGCGGGTATGCGCGGCCTGATAGCCAACACCTCCGGCAAGACTATCGAGATTCCTATCAAGGCCAACTACCGTGAGGGTCTGAACATTTTGGAATACTTCATTTCTTCCCGCGGCGCCCGTAAGGGTTTGACCGACACCGCTCTGCGTACTGCCGACTCCGGTTATTTGACCCGCCGCCTGGTGGACGTTTCACAGGAAGTAATTATTCTGGAGGATGACTGCGGCACCAACGAGGGCCTGGAGATCTTCGACATTACCGCCGGTCCTGAATCCATCGAGCCTTTGCAGGAGCGCCTGGTGGGCCGCTATCTGGTAGAGGATTACTGCGACGAGGACGGCAATGTGCTGGTCTCGAAAGATAAGCTGATGAACGACGCCGACGCGGCCCTCATTGTGGGCCGCGGGGTGGAGCGCATCAAGATCCGCTCTGTTTTGAACTGCCGGGCAAAAAACGGCGTGTGCAAAAAGTGCTACGGCGCTTCCCTCGCCAATGGCAAGCCCGTCCAGGTAGGCGAGGCGGTCGGCGTTATCGCCGCCCAGTCCATCGGCGAGCCCGGCACCCAGCTTACCATGCGTACTTTCCATACCGGCGGCGTCGCCAGCGCTGAGGATATCACCCAGGGCCTTCCCCGCGTGGAGGAGTTGTTTGAGGGCCGCAAGCCCAAACATGTGGCCATTATCAACGAGGTCGACGGCAAGGTTACCTTTGAGGAGATCAAGAAGAACCGCCATGTGGTGGTCACCAACGACGAGACAGGCGAGTCGCGCTCCTATCTCATTCCCTTCGGCTCACGTGTTACAGTAAAGGAAGGAGACTATATCAAACGGGGCAAACGCATCACCGAGGGTTCTGTCAATCCCCACGATGTGCTGGCAATTTCGGGCACTGAAGAAGTTCAGGATTACCTGATCCAGGAGGTCCAGCGGGTGTACCGTATGCAAGGCGTGGACATCAACGACAAGCATATCGAGATCATTGTCCGTCAGATGCTACGGAAGGTCCGCGTGGACGATCCGGGCGACACCGATTTAATGGTCAGCGGCCTGAGCGACAAGAACGAGGTCCTCACCGCCAACGAGGAGATCCGCCGCCGCATCGCACAGGGCGAGACCGGCCTGCGGGAGGCGGTTTACACTCCAATCCTTCTGGGTATCACGAAGGCCTCTCTGGCTACCGACTCTTTCCTGTCCGCCGCCTCTTTCCAGGAGACTACACGAGTGCTTACCGACGCGGCCATTAAGGGCAAGGTAGACAATCTGATGGGCTTGAAGGAAAACGTCATCATTGGCAAGCTGCTGCCCGCGGGCACGGGTCTGAAGTGTTACAGCGAGGTGGAGATCGAGCCTGACTATGCCAACCTGAGTGAGGAGGACAGGGGCTTTAACGCGCCAATCCTTGGTCTGCCGGACGAACCCTCTTCCCCTGAGGCTGGAGAATAAAGCGGAGGTCTTGACAAAAAGTTCCCGAAAATGCTATAATACCAATTCGGGCGTATAGAGAGATGTTAGGGCGGACAATCTAAACCTTGTCTGCCAGAACATATAAAAGATTTTGAGGAAGGAGGAACAGTATGCCTACTTTTAACCAGCTGATCCACAACGGTCGTGCCACTGCGGAGAAGAAAAGCAAGGCTCCCGCTCTGCTTAAGGGATGGAACTCGAAAAAGCGCGAAGCTATCGACCAGGATTCCCCCCAGAAGCGCGGGGTGTGCACCACGGTGAAGACCGTGACCCCTAAAAAGCCCAACTCCGCTTTGCGGAAGGTTGCCAGGGTCCGTCTCTCCAACGGCGTCGAGGTTACCGCTTATATTCCCGGCGTTGGGCACAATCTGCAGGAGCACAGCGTGGTGATGATCCGCGGCGGCCGTGTACGCGACCTGCCCGGTGTGCGTTACCACATTATCCGCGGCACGCTGGATACTCAGGGTGTGGCCAAGCGTATGCAGGCCCGCTCCAAGTACGGCGCCAAGCGGCCTAAGGCCGGTGCGAAGAAGTAATTCTCCACGGCCCATGCAAGTCACGATTTTATTCAGGCTAAGGTCGTTTTCTAAAAAACGACCAGGCATTTTATCGTATAGATCCCCGTGGGACCGATAAACTGCCTGTTGGCCGAAGCGGGACGGGAAGCCCTGAAAGGTTTTCTGTTTCGAGTACCGGTGAATTCATTTTATGAAGGAGGGAAGATTATGCCAAGAAGAGGCAATGTGGCAAAGCGTGATGTTTTGCCCGATCCCATGTATAATTCCAAGCTCGTCACCCGTCTGGTAAACAGCATCATGCTGGACGGAAAAAAGGGCGTGGCCCAGAAGATCGTGTACGGCGCGTTCAGCATCGTGCAGGAAAAGACCGGCAAGGAACCCCTTGAGGTGTTCGAGCAGGCTATGGAAAATGTGATGCCCAGCCTGGAGGTAAAGGCCCGCCGTGTAGGCGGTTCTACCTACCAGGTTCCTATGGAGGTCCGTCCCGAGCGGCGGCAGACTTTGGGTCTCAGGTGGTTGACCACATACGCCAGGTCCCGTTCTGAGCGCACCATGCAGGAGCGCCTGGCCGGTGAGATTCTGGACGCTGTCAACGGCGCCGGCGGTGCCGCCAAGAAGAGGGAGGATACCCACAAGATGGCAGAGGCCAACAGGGCCTTCGCCCATTACAGATGGTAATTTGGAAAATTGGAGAAAGGAGGATGAAAATAGTTTATGGCCCGACAAGTTTCCCTGGAACAAACAAGGAATATCGGCATCATGGCTCA
>CAZGLW010000079.1:0-3985 GCA_964525985.1 uncultured Acutalibacter sp.
TGCACCACTTGTCCCCCGTCCGGTGGTGCTCCGAATGGTTGATCCGGTAAATGACCGGGTCCCGCATATTAAAGTTGCCGGAGGCCAGGTCGATTTTGGCCCGCAGGGTCATGCGGCCGTCTTCAAACTCGCCCGCCCGCATCCGGCGGAACAGGTCGAGGCTTTCCTCTCTGGGCCTGTCCCGGTAAGGGCTTTGGGCCGGAGTGGTCAGGTCCCCCCGCATTTCCTTCATCTGCTCTGGGGTCAATTCGCATACATATGCAAGGCCTTTCCCTATCAGCTCTTCGGCACCCTTATACATGTCCTCAAAGTAATCGGAAGCATAATAGAACCTGTCGTCCCAATCGTAGCCCAGCCAGTGAATGTCTTCCTTGATGGCGTCCACATACTCCACATCCTCTTTCGTCGGGTTAGTGTCGTCCATCCGCAGGTTACAAATGCCTCCAAAGCGCTGCGCAGTGCCGAAATCGATGTAAATGGCTTTAGCGTGGCCGATATGCAAATATCCGTTTGGCTCAGGCGGAAAACGGGTGTGGACCCGCATACCCTCCGTGCGCCCGCCGGGCCCCATATCTTCCTTCACAAAATCGTCAATAAAACTGGTGGAGACCACCTCATCAAAATTTTTACACTCGCTCATCATTTTCCCCTCGTTTCCGTTTCAGGATAATTTTAAAAGCCCCGCCTTCAAGCGGCGCAGGGACTCGTCTTTACCCAGCAAAGTTAAAATTTCCATTGCCCCGCCGGGGGTCACCAGCGTTCCGGCCGCCGCAATACGCACGGGCCATAGAAGCGTACCGTTTTTCACTTCCAGCTTTTCCGCCAGCCGGATCAGACTGTCATGGATCGTGTCAAGCTCCCACGAGGATATCTGCTCCAGCGCCTCGATGGCAGCTTTGAGCATTTCCGGGGAATTTTCCAAATTGGTTTTGCTCTTTTTGTTCACAAAGAAATCTACGGGGTAATCCGGCAATTCCTTGAAGAAGGACAGCAGACTGGGGATCTCATTGAATCTGGTGATACGGGCCGGGAGAATGGAATAGAGCACCTCCCAGGGCTTTTCCTCGTCCCCGAACACCTCTTTGTAATAGGGCATGGCGTGGGAAAGGAACTCCTGTTGATTCATGGCCTTGATGTATTCGCCGTTGAACCAGTCAAGCTTGTCATAGTCGAACACCGCCGGTGATTTGCTGATGCGTCGGGGATCGAATTCCTGTTCCAACTCTTTCAGGGTAAAAATCTCCCGGTTATCCCTTGGGGACCAGCCCAGTAGCGCAATATAATTGATAATGACTTCGGGCAGATACCCGTCGTGCAGCAGGCCTTCAAAGCTGGTGGAACCGTGACGCTTGGAAAGCTTGGAAACAGTACCGTCCCCGTTTTTGCCCATGATAAGGGGCAGGTGCACATAAATGGGAATCTCCCATCCAAACGCTTCATACAACAGATTGTACTTGGGCGTGGAGGTGAGATACTCGCTGCCCCGAACCACATGGGTAATATGCATCAGGTGGTCATCGATAACATTGGCAAAATTGTAGGTGGGAAAGCCGTCCGCCTTTAAAAGGACCTGGTCCTCGATCTCTTTGTTTTCAATGGTGATCTCCCCATATACCATATCCCGGTAAGTAGTAGAACCCGTCAGGGGAACCTTCTGGCGAATGACGTAAGGCGTGCCCGCGTCCAGGAACTTTTGCACTTCTTCCCGGGGCAGGTCGCGGCAATGACGGTCATAGCCTCCCAAGCCGTTTTCGTCGTGCAAAGATTCCAACCGCTCTTTCGTACAGAAGCAGTAATAGGCTTTCCCCTCCCTGACCAGCTGTTCGGCGTAAGGCTTATAAATGTCTTTCCGCTGGCTTTGGATATAGGGACCGTACTCACCGCCGATATCCGGACCCTCATCATGCTTTAATCCCGCCGTTTCCAGTGTGCGGTAAATCACATCCTCCGCGCCCTCCACCAGACGCCCCTGGTCGGTGTCCTCAATGCGCAGTACAAACTTTCCTCCCTGGGACCTGGCAATAAGGTACTCGTACAGCGCCGTGCGCAGGTTGCCCACATGCATCATACCTGTGGGGCTGGGGGCGTACCTTGTCCTTGTTATGGTCATAGATGTTCTCCCTCTCTTTGCGGATACTATTTTTCTATTATACTCGCTGCTCCCCTGTTTCGCAACAAAAATCTGTGCGTTGCCCCGCTTTACAGGAAGGTTTTTCACCCGGAGCCGCCCTTTTTTCGGTACATGACATATTCTTCAAGGCACATGTCCAGGCGTTCCATCTCTCTTGCGTTCTCTCTGCCCACATAGCGGTAATGCCAGCTTTCGTTGTCAATACCGGTAACTGCCGCCTTGTCCTTTTTATAGCGCTGTACGAATCCGTATTCAGCCCCGTGTTCTGAGAGCCACCGGTAAGCTTCCGTCTCTTCAAAGCCGTCGCTCACGTCGTTCAGGTCTACCGCAAGACCTGTATGGTGCTCGCTGTACCCCGGCCTGGCAATAGTGCGCAAAGCCTCTTCCCTGGCCCTTTCTTCCGTCATGCCCAGTTCAATGTTCTCGGCTACGGCCCTGTCTAAAATAATCTCCTGATCCTCCACGCTGCGGTACCCGGAGGCCACCCAGAACCAGATGTTGTCCTTTGCCGCCGCGTCGAACATGGCCATCAGATCGTCATACATCCGCAGGTCCACCTGTTCGTCGTTGACCATTCTGGGCGTAACTTTCCAATCCTCCGGCAATGGGTTCTGATCGTTTACCAGTACCAGCAGCGGATCGGAAAGCTGGGCGACGCCGGAACCATCCGGCCCGCTTTGCAGGGCGCCTCTTTCCCCTGCGCTGGCCGCCGTCTGAGCCGCCCTTTCCGCTGCTTCCCGTAAGTTCCTGCGGTTTTCCAAATACCCCAAAAAGCTGAGCAGGATACATAACAGCACAGAAGTAAAAATGATCCCCACCGACAGCTTGTCCGTTTTCTTCTCCAAAACATTCATCCTTTCCAAAAGTGGTCCTTGCTTATTTTTCCCATGTGCCGCATAATCATAATAAGCAAAGTCTTCAACATTTTATGGGGAAACGGGCGGAAAGCCATGTTTTTTTACGGCCGCCCGCGGAAAGGAATGATCTTTTGACATGAGGAAAATCTTTGTGTACGGAGACAGGGGCATTTTGCGCAATTATGACGAGGCCCTGGCTTTCAGCGGGGGGCGCGGGATATTTACAGAAAACCTGGAATACGCCAAGCTGTGCGACGGTCTGCTCCTGCCCGGGGGCGGAGACGTCGATCCCTCGCTGTACGGCGCCGGGAACATGTCCTGCTTCAGCATAGACAGGGAACGTGACCTGGCCGAACTGGAACTGATTCGCCTTTTCAGCGTGACCCGCCGGCCGATTTTGGGCATATGCAAGGGGCTGCAAATTTTGAACACTGCTTTCGGGGGGACTCTGATACAGGATTTGGAAAACGGCCGGACGCACAAATGGGAAGAGCGCACCGGCGACAAGGTACACCCCATCACTGCGACGGAGGACAGTTTCCTTCGTCCCCTGTACGGTGAGACATTTTCGGTAAACAGCGCCCATCACCAGGCGGTGGATGTACCAGCCCCCGGCCTTTCAGTGACCGCCAGAGCGGAGGACGGCACTATAGAAGCTGTGGAGAACCGTGAAAAGAAAATTTACGCGGTCCAATGGCACCCGGAACGGATGGCTTTTAACCGCAGTCGGTTGGATACGGTGGACGGCCGGTACATTTTCGAATTTTTCCTGAATTTATGCTGACAGGCAGTCCCGGCGGAAAATTCCGGCTTGACAATGCGTTAAACCAATGCTATAATTTTTAGCGTTGGTTACGCGCGAGTGCTGGAACTGGCAGACAGGCACGTTTGAGGTGCGTGTGTCTACGACGTACGGGTTCAAGTCCCGTCTCGCGCACCATTTCGAGTGTTCATAACGGATTTAAGTTATGGACACTCGATTTTTTATGCTTAATTG
>CAZGLW010000080.1:0-3825 GCA_964525985.1 uncultured Acutalibacter sp.
CCGCCTTTTGGCTTTGCCAAAAGTACCGCGTTTCTCCCGCTTAGATAAAAGCCGTAGATGTGATAAAATAAAAAATGGGAGAGAGAAAGATGGAACAAAATGTACTGAATACTGACCTTACCGGCAAGGTAGCTGTGGTCACAGGGGCGGGGGGCGTGCTGTGCGGCGGATTCTCCAAAACCCTTGCCAGGGCCGGTGCTAAGGTGGCCCTGCTGGATTTGAACGAAGAGGCAGCCAAAGCCGTGGCCGAAGAGATCGAAAAGGAAGGCGGAACGGCAAAGGCTTATGCCTGCAATGTACTGGAGCGGTCGGTCTGCATGGCCGTGGCCGGCCAGGTGGAGCGGGATTTCGGCCCATGCGATGTATTGATAAATGGCGCGGGGGGGAACAATCCCCGGGCCACAACCGACAAAGAATATTTCGAGCCGGGGGATCTTGACGGAGAGACAAAAAGCTTTTTCGATCTGGATGATTCCGGTGTGTCTTTCGTTTTTAACCTGAATTTTTTAGGGGTGCTTATCCCCACCCAAGCTTTTGCCAGGCAGATGGTGGGCAGAGAGGGCTGCTGCATTGTCAATATCAGTTCCATGAACGCCTATACCCCCCTGACGAAGATTCCCGCCTACTCAGGGGCTAAGGCGGCAGTCAGCAACTTTACCCAGTGGCTGGCGGTACATTTTTCAAAGGCGGGCATACGGGTCAACGCTATTGCCCCCGGCTTTTTCTCCACCAGGCAGAACGCCTCCCTGCTGTGGAACGGGGACGGCACGCCTACCGCCCGCACGGGCAAGATCCTGGCGGCAACGCCGATGGGCCGTTTCGGCCTGCCGGAGGAGTTGGACGGGGCCTTACTGTTCCTGGTAAACAATAAAGCAGCCGGGTTTGTCACCGGCGTATGCATACCAATTGACGGAGGATTCTCAGCCTATTCAGGGGTATAAGGCCGGAGAAAGGTCCTCTGGGGAAAATTGACGGAGGGAGACGTACCCCTTGCATTTTTTATCACACGTTGCTATAATAGGCTCAGATTTTTTCAAAAGAAGGGGTTCTTATTATGCAGGAGATCAAGATTGAACTGACAAAAACGCCGAAGCAGAAACCCCAGGATCAGAACCATCTGGGATTTGGGCACATCTTTACCGACCATATGTACATCATGCCCTACAGCCGGGAAAAGGGCTGGCACGATCCCAGGATTGTCCCCTACCAGCCCATAACGCTGGACCCTTCCGCTATGGTGTTCCATTATGGACAGGAAATGTTCGAGGGATTGAAGGCTTATCATACCGGGGATGGCCGCACCTTGCTGTTCCGTCCCGATAAAAATATCGAACGGGCCAACCGTTCTAACCGCAGGCTGTGCATTCCCGAGATTCCTGAGGACGATTTTCTGAATGCCCTGAAAACCCTTGTAGGTGTTGACAAGGACTGGATACCTACTGCCGCCGGCACTTCGCTGTATATCCGTCCATTTGTCATCGCCACGGACCCATTCCTGGGGGTTCGTCCCAGCAATACCTATCTGTTTATTATCATCCTGTCCCCCTCAGGAGCCTATTACGAGAGCGGCCTTGACCCGGTGAAGATCTGGATCGAAGACGACTACGTTAGGGCCGTGCGGGGAGGTATTGGCGAGGCCAAGACAGGCGGCAACTATGTCGCCAGCCTGGCAGCGCAGGTAAAGGCCCATGACGAGGGCTACGAGCAGGTTTTGTGGCTGGACGGTGTAGAACGCAAGTATATCGAAGAAGTGGGCGCTATGAATATCTTCTTTAAGATCAACGGCAAGGTGGTTACCCCCATGCTGAGCGGTTCCATCCTGCCAGGCGTCACCAGGGCCTCCTGCATAGACCTGTGCAGGCACTGGGGCATGGAAGTGGAAGAGCGCCGCGTTTCCGTGGATGAACTGGTAGGCGCCGCCAAAACCGGCGCCCTGGAAGAGTGCTGGGGCAGCGGCACCGCGGCGGTAATCTCTCCCGTGGGGGCCCTCCGGTTCGAGGACACCGTCATGGAGATTTCCGGCGGCGGCATCGGCCCTGTCAGTCAGAAGCTTTACGACACTGTTACCGGCATCCAAACCGGCAAGGTGCGGGATGAGTTTGGCTGGACCGTGGAAGTCAAATAAACCGCGTGTCAATAAAATGAAGCGCAGCTTTCCCGCTCCGGGAACGGCGCGGGATATGCCAAAAGCACCTGACAAAGAGGCCGGAAAATGGTGTGCCAAAATTCCGAGTGAAAAGTATGAGAAAAAATGGAATACTTTTTTAGATCGTACAGGCGAGGCTGCCCTAGCCTTTTCTAAGCCTGCGGATGGCATACGAGATGCCTGTAGCCGCCAGACCGATCAGCAGGTAACATCCCGCCACCTGAATATAAGTGGCCATCCATGTTCCGCTGGAGGCCCAAGCCAGGAAAGGATAAAGCACCGCGGGAATCAGTGTGAGGAACCACCGGCGTTTGGGGGATTTACCGGCAAAGATACCCACGCCTGCGGCAAATATGGGGTCAAGCCAGTAGTAAAGCAGAACCAAAAGGTTTAAGGCCTGTTCGGCGCTGGCAAAATACATCACGCACAGCGGCAGAAGCAGCATGAGGAGCAGAGACAGCATAGCCACTATGCACACCTGTCCGATGGTTTCCCGTTTCACAGTTTAAAATCCTCCTTGCTGTAACGATCTGCCCGCAGAGACGGAGCGGGACGCGGTTCTCTCCGCAGAGGGTCGTACTGATATTTTTTGCACTTTTCCGCTTTTGGTTCCAGGCCTAAAGTGCAGAATGGCCTATCCCCCTGTTTTGCCCCGTTTCGGCGGCAATAGCCGCAATCAGGCTCTATATTTGCCCCAAACAGGGGCTTTTTTCTTTTTTTCCCAAACATGCCGATCCTCCTAAAAGGTAGGTTGCCATAATTTTAGCATATTCCCCTTCAAAGCGCAATCCGTAAAATATCTGCCGGGCCTCCCACATAAGAATGAAACAGGCTTTTTATTTTTTTGTAAGGAACGGTGGATTTGATGGGAAAAAACGGGGCAAAACAAAAGCGGAAAGGGCAGAATTTCCTGCGGGGAGCGCTGGTCCTCACTGCGGGCATGGCGCTGGTCAAGGTCATCGGCGCGCTTTTTAAGATCCCTTTGAAATACGCTATAGGGGAATATGGCATGGGGCTTTTCAATGTAGCTTACAATTTTTATGGCCCGGTGTTCAGTTTGGCTACGGCCGGCTTTCCGGTGGCCGTTTCCCGGCTGGTGTCCGAGAACCGCTCTCTTGGCAGATGGAACGATATACGGGCAGTAAAGCGGGCTGCGGCCCCGCTGTTTCTGGCCTTTGGCGGGGCCGGTATGGTGCTGATGACCCTCCTTGCTCCTGCCTACTGCGAAAGGGTCATCGGCGCGCCCTACGCTTTGGCTCCGATGCTGGCTTTGGCCCCGGCCGTTCTGTTCGCCTGTCTGGGGTCTGTTTACCGGGGATATTACGAGGGTCTGCGGGACATGACCCCCACTGCCTTTTCAGAGGTGGCGGAAGCTCTGGTAAAACTTTTTCTGGGGCTGGCCCTGAGCGGATGGGCGGTCTCGTCATGTACGGCGGAGTACGCCGCCGGGGGAACTGTTTTTTCAATCGTTCCGGCCTCCCCGGACGAGGCCAAATTTCTCACCCTCTCCTTTGGAGCCGCCGGGGCTGTTCTGGGGGTCACAGCGGGTTCGGCGGCGGCCCTGCTCTATCTGGTGTTGCGGCACAGGCTGCAGGGCGACGGGATAAGTACCCAACTGTATGCCAAGTCCCCACCGCCCCTGGAAAAGGGGAAAACAGTGCGGAGGCTCCTTTCCATCA
>CAZGLW010000081.1:0-3389 GCA_964525985.1 uncultured Acutalibacter sp.
CCGGGTACGCCGGCGGCGACCTGGTCAGTCTTCTGGATGGAGGTGACGGGGATGGAGTTCATGTTGAATTTCAACAACAGGTTGGACGCGCCGTTGCCCCGCTCCAGATAGAAGAACTTCAGCCGGTGGGTGGTGTTGTCTTTAAAGGTGTAGCCGCTCCATTCGGTTGTGTTGTCTCTTCCGGCGGCTTCAAAGGCGCTATACAAGGTGGCGGTCTCTATGCCGTTGACCGTAACCGTACCGTCCACAAAGTCAATGGTGACGCTGGCGGCGTTGTGGATGCCGCCCAGATCGGCCACCAGCACGTCGTCGATGAAAATCCAAACGTCGTCATCTCCGGAGAACTCGAAAGTGGTAGGCGTCTGCTTCAGGCTGTTCGCGTACCCGTTATAATTCTGGACAAAGCTGGTGGTGACGGTCAGGCCGAAATAGTGGTTGGTCTGCATGCAGTCCTCCACCGCGGCCTGGTGCGGTTCGTCGAAGGGGAAGAACTGGCCAAACACGCTGTCGGCTACTTGATTGGAGGGCAAGACCCCCGGCGTTGTGTACCGTATGATACGGTTTTCCGTTTCGTCGTAATACGTCTGCTGCTTGCGGCTGTCGTAGGAGTAGTAGCCTTCTGAGTCTGTAGAGAGCAGGCCCTTCACGTTGCGGTGGGCCGCCCGGTAAGTGGGGTCACCGGTGTAATTGGGGTCGAACAGGTAATCCAGAGATGAGTCTTTTGCCGATGAATCCATGAGATCGGAATCACCGGACAAAGTGGGATAGCCGTCTGTCAGGGTGCTGGAAACGATACCGGGTAGCACCGCTCCCGAGGCGCCGGTCCATTGGTTCATTTTATAACTATCAGAGGCAGTATACCGGAACTTCAAATAATGATCCTTGTTGATCCCTGTTTCCAGGACGCCACTAACGTCCGGATTGTCAGAATCATTTTGCTCCGTTATCCAGTAGTCGAACAGGTTTACCACCGTGTTGACGGGGTTTTGCGCGTCGCTTTCCTCCTCCAGCGGGACATAATAGATGTTCAGACGGGCAGCCGGAGCAGCATCGTATTTCCCTGTTTCCGTCATGTGGACATACCACTGGCCGCCATATTTTTTATACTCCGCATTGGTGATATTAGAGTCGGGGCTATTTGCGCTGGGCGCGTACCAGAACGGGCAGGGCGCTGTCTCGGCGTCGTCAGGTGGGGTAAAGGTATAGCCGTATGCAGCCTCCAGCGGGCCAACCGGAATCAGGCATTCATCTGTTCCCTTGTCATCTGTGGTGTTGGTCCAGGCCTCATAGCCGTCGTTGTTCGAATCCCAATATTTGATAATTGCAGAGTTCTCATCGGCATACCAGTGTTTCGTGGCATCCCACTGAAAGTATTTCAGCCACATATAAATTGTATTTTTTGTATATCCAGCAACAGGAGGCGTGTTTTCGGTTTCCTGGTTTTCTTCTTCATTCTCCCCCGCAAACGTCGCCATCAGCGCCGTTTCGTTTCCGGCTATATAGCAATCCTCCGTGTGGGTGTGCTCCGTCAGGGGGCAGGTCAAAACTGACTCATAGCATTCCTCAGAGTGGGCGTGGCCCTTTTCCAGCCCGCAGACCAGGACAGTCCGGGTCTCATAGCATTCATCGGTATGAATGTGCCCCTCATCCAGGCCGCAGATAAGCTCGCCGTTTTCGTCTAGGCACTCCTGAGAGTGGGCGTGGCCCAGTGCCGGGTCGCAGACCAGGACAGTCCGGGTCTCATAGCATTCGTCAGTGTGGGCGTGGCCCTCTTCCAGCCCGCAGGTAAGTACGGTTTCATAGCACTCCTCACCGTGTGTATGTTCCTCATACCCGCACACCGGCACGGCGCTCTCCGTCTCCGCCGATGATGTCAATGGGATAACAGAGCACATTAAAACTACAACCAGCAGCACGGCCAGCGCCCTTGCGGGAATTTTCTTTTTGAGCATCGGTATACCCCCTAAATCTCGAATGTCCCAGACCGTTTACGGATCGTCTATTTTGCCTCTTGCTCGTAATAGTTCCTGAGGAAGTCCCGGTACATTTCTTCCCCTTCCAGCCGGGCCTCTACGGCCTGCTCCAAAGTGGGGAATGTGCCCAGATCGTACCGTTTGCCGCGAAAGTTGATGCAGGCCCGCCAGGTCCCGTTCTTCCGGGGTGATACGCCCCGGTGCCCGCTGGTGTTGGTGGCAATCAGCTTTTGGCAGGCGATTTTTTCCACGCAGGTCCCGTCTACAAAGTGTATGGCGGAGGCCATGTTTTTTTTCCTCTGCTCCGCCTGCAGGCAGCCGCAGCTTTTCACCTTGCCGCGTGTCAGGTTCTCGCTCTCGCATTCAATCTCGTTCCCGCAGTCGCACCTGCACCGCCATATCACGGAGCTTTTCCGGCGCTTGGGGGTCGGCTCCAGGGCCGTCAGCCGCCCGAAGCGTTTCCCTGTCAGATCCAGCGCCCGGCCGGCGCCCGCCCTGCGGGCCAAGCAGCCGCAGCTTTTCGTGTGCCCGGAAAGCAAATGGCAGGCCTGCACGCTTTTCACAGTCCCGCACCGGCACCGGCAGATCCATCTGCCCGGACGGTCCGGGTCAGGCTTTTCCGCCGTCAAAAAACCGTAGGTATTGCCCGCCAGCACCTCATTTTTCTCCCGCGCCATATTTTCCTCCAAACCGCCGTTGACCGCTGTTTTATCCGGGCCGCAGCCACAGAATACGCCGGGAAGCGGCTGCCGGTGCCCCGAACGGGAACCTGGCGGTCTAAAACCTCTACTTTGCGGGCCATTTTTTTGTTGCAAATTTGAAGTTAATGTGCTATAATATCCGAATATCGATAACGAAAGCTGAGTTGGCCGTTTTCAGAAGCTGTGTTTTTTCGCACAAAAGTTCGATGACAGCGAGCGGCTTGAAAAGTAGAGTTTGTAGGCCGGTTTTACTCTCCGCTCCAGCGCTGGAACGTCCCGTGGGCCACCCCAAGTTTCCTGGCGGCGGCCCTGCCGCTGAGTTTTCCCTCCTTCCAGGCGGCCTTTACGGTTTCGTAGTTTTCCCCACGATCCTTGCTTTTTCGCCCGAACTTTACGCCTCTTGCTTTTGCCGCCGCAATTCCCTCCGCCTGCCGCTGGCGGATATTCACGCGTTCGTTTTCCGCCACAAAAGAAAGCACCTGCAAAACGACGTCGGAAAGAAATGTCCCCACAAGGTCTTTCCCCCGCCGGGTGTCCAGCAGGGGCATGTCAAGCACCACGATGTCCACGCCCTTTTCCTTCGTGATGGTTCTCCACTGCGTCTGGATTTCTTCATAGTTCCGTCCCAGACGGTCAATGCTCTTGATGTAGAGCAGGTCATCTTTTTTCAGCTTTCGCAGCAGCCGCTTGTAGGCCGGGCGGTCAAAGTCCTTGC
>CAZGLW010000082.1:0-2856 GCA_964525985.1 uncultured Acutalibacter sp.
CTCGCCAAACACCGCCTTTGTGTTAGGCCGGAAAGCGGCATTCAGCTCTTCCTCCGAGCAATCCGGTTCCACAAAAGTGAACTCAATCCCCATGCGCTTCATAGTCACGGCAAACAGATTAAAGGTACCTCCGTAAATGGCGGAGGACGCCACCACATGATCCCCGCAGGAAGCGATGTTGAACACAGCGTAGAAATTGGCCGCCTGTCCGGAGGACGTCAGCATAGCCGCCGTTCCACCTTCCAGAGCGCAGATTTTAGCGGCTACACGGTCATTTGTGGGGTTCTGAAGGCGAGTATAAAAATAACCGCTGGCTTCCAGATCAAACAGCTTGCCCATGGCCTCGCTGCTCTCGTACCGAAACGTAGTGGACTGAATAATGGGTATATTGCGGGGTTCCCCATTTTCAGGCCGATACCCGGCATGCAGACAATTGGTATTCATTTTCATGTCGATCATCCTCTCGTATCCGGACGGCGCCGCAGACGCAATTCGTTTTTTATTCTACTCCCCATCTTCGCCGCCGCCAATTATAATCTTTAAGCATCTAGATTCATGAGCCGAAATAGCAGGCAAACATACTTGGTGTATATCAAACTTTTCACCGCAGTCATACTCGGCCTTATTCGGAAAATAAAAGTCGCACAATTTTTCAAAATGATGGGAACCGTGGGTATGGGAACAAAACGATGGGAACTCACAGATGGTGAGCGGATCCAAATCAGGGCTTCAAAAGGACTCACCGGCCAATGCCTGATCAGCGGGTCCCTGTCACTATGGCATAGCCCTGCTCTGCCAGGAAAGCGGAATAGGTATCAAAAAAACTACGGGTGGTGTCCGCTGATTCATAGTTAAATACCACGGCTTCACCCTCTGCTGTACGCAGGAGGATGACCACATCGATCTTGCTCGAGGCGAAAAGCTGATAGTCCCCAAGTTCCTCATTGTGCCAAAGGCCGTAGCGGATGCGGTTTTTCGTGCCCCCATCCACAGCAGTGCCGGGCTCAAAGCCCTCACGCAGATCCATAGAGGCGATTTCAGAGTAGGGAACGGAAAAAGAGGAACCCTCAGGTCCGGTGAGCGTAACGGCTTCCCCCTCCAGCGTGAGCAGAAGGGTGTTGCGCCCAAAGGCGCCGTAGAAAAAAACGGCCATGACCACAATGAAAATAGGAAGCAGGATTCTTTTTACATGTGACTGCAAGGCGGATCTCTCCCCAACAAAGCATTTTTCAAGTACACTGACTATATCATAAACAATGCAGAGGAGGAAGTCAAATTTTCACAGGGAAATTTGACACTTGTGCAATATTTTTGAAATAATTACGCCACGGACTCAACTCAAAATCATGATATGCTTATATTAATCTGGATTTTCGGGCCTTGGGCTGCCCGCCCGACGGACGCAGACGGATCACCTTATAATATACCTGGGCAGACGGCAGCGATGAAAGCGGCAGCTGAAATGAAATTCGGAACCGATAAAATTGGTCGTAGAAAAAAGGAGGAATAGCCTGTGCAAGAGGAAAAAAATCCCGGTGGTCCGGGCGGCAGACGTCCCGCCCCGATCCGAGACTTTACAGCAGAGGCCAAAGGAAATGGGATCTTTGAAATCACCGCGCCGCCCATGTGCTTTAAGCAGTATCTGGTGGTCGGAGGCGAGAAAGCCCTTCTGATCGATACCGGCTTTGGCATGGGTTCTCTTAAGAAGGTCGTAGAAAAATTGACTGATAAGCCCATCCTTCTGGTGAACACCCATGGTCATCCCGACCATTGCGGCGGCAACTTTGAGTTTGGCACTGCATATCTCCATAGCTTGGATCGGGCGCTCTACGCTTACAAATGCGCGGACGCCCGGCTGGAGGAGGCAAAGCATTGGCCCGTGGAGGGCGAAGTGAAACTCCAGCCCTATCAGCCGGAAACGATCCCCCTGGAGGACGGACAGGTATTCGATCTGGGCGGCCGCCTGGTGGATGTGCTGCACACACCGGGACATACGGCGGGCAGTGTCAGCCTTTATGACCGGGAGACTTCAAGCCTATTTACCGGAGATAATACCAATGAACATGGCGTGTTCGTGGACAGCATGAGTCCCGGCACCGTGACGGAGTACCTGAACTCCCTTCGCAAAATGAAGGCGCTCTCACCCAGCGTCCTTTACACAGGGCATATGCCAGGGGCTGTGGCGCCGGCGCAGCTGGATAAGCTGATCGGCTGTGCCCAGAAGGTGCTGGATGGAGAGAAGGGCGAATTCATAGAGGATCGGATGAACACCGGCTGGAAAGTGGAATATGACGGTATTTCCTTCACCTATGTGGAAGGAAAGGTCTGAACAGAGGGAGAAGAAGGCAATGGTGCAGTTGAAAGCCGGCGCAGGCAGTGCAAGGATCGTATTTCCACAGGAGTTGTTCCCTCATGAGAGTTTTAAAGGTATCCATGACGATCCTCAGGTAAAGGTGCTTGCCATTGAGGCGGGGGAAAAGGTGGCCATCGTATCGGCGGAACTGGTCAATATCTTCGACGACGGTATTGAGATCGTGAAGGATATCGTGTCCAAAGCCTGTGATGTGAAGCCGGAGAATGTCTGGATCCATGTCACCCACGCGATCACGACGCCCCACGCCCCCAAGACCCGAGATGAATTTCCCCCTCACATTGCGCCTCCGCCCCACATGATCGACGAGAGCGGGGAAAAGAAAAAGGCTTGGTACGACGCTGTGAACGCAGCCTTTGCCGAGGCATCCAAGCAGGCCGCTGTACTGGAGGCTGCGACGGTGGGCTATGCCGAGGGGACAAGCGACGTCAACACCAACCGGGACGTGGAAACGCCCTTTGGCTGGTGGGTCAACCTCAACCCGG
>CAZGLW010000083.1:0-2201 GCA_964525985.1 uncultured Acutalibacter sp.
AAATTCCTCGACGCCCTTGTCGCGTATCTCTTTATTCCCATCGAGCCATTGCTGGTACACCTCTTCCTCAAACAGGTCCTTTGTCTTTTGGCAGGGGAACTCCTCGCACTCTCCGCAGAAGTCCACCCCGTGCTGTTCTGTACATTTCAAAAGAAAGCACCCGTCGATGCTGCACCCGTTGTGGTCTCCGTTGCGGCAGCCGGGGCAGGGCCCTGCGCTGTACATTTGGAGCACGCCCTCAAAATTGCCGTAGCTTTCCACCGCGTCAGGCATATGCTTCTCGTAAAAGCCTCTGATGCCGTCCAGGTATTGCAGCAGCGTTTTGGCAGAGCTTGGTATCACCCCGTGCTGATAGGCGGTGCAGGTGTGGCACATCAGCGAACAGGGCGCGACCTTTTTCAAAATTTCTTCCCTATTCATGTCAATTCCCGCCTTTGCGGATGCCATAACGTAGAACCCAACTAACGAAATGAAATCCGATTTGGATTTCATTATATCATGATGTCCTAAATAAATTCAATCTTTTCTTTATCTTGCGCCCGGCTGCGGTAAAAGGCCTCCCGCATTTTGGGGAGGAAAGGGGAAATGCCCCAATTTCCGGTGGTTTCTGCATTTTTTTCAGCTTTGCCTGTTGACAAATCACAGGTCATCATGTATAATTCAATGTGCTGTAAAGAAAATAGCTTTACACATGTCAGGAAAGGGGAAACGGCTGTGGCGAAGGACTTAAAGGTTTCGTATCTGCTGGATTTTTACGGCGATATGCTCACCAGGACCCAGCGGGAAATGGTGGGAGCATATTATGATGAGGACCTTTCTTTAGCCGAGATTGCCGTGGACCGGGGCATTACCCGACAGGGGGTCCGGGACGCTATCAAGCGGGCAGAGCAGCAGCTTTACGAAATGGAGGAGCGGCTGGGGCTTGCCAAACGGTTTCGGGACATGCAGGAGGCGTTGACCGCCATTTGTGATTGCGCCCTGAATATTCAGGACCTGAACGCACAAAACGGCGGTGTGGCCGGTATTGACGAAAACGCAGCCAGGATTCTGGAGATCTCCCAGAAAATAGCGGAAGAGTAACTGTAAAAACACAGCTAACGGCGAGGGGGTGAGTCTTGTGGCATTCGAGGGTCTGTCCGACAAATTGTCAAACGCCTTTAAAAGGCTGCGGGGCAAAGGAAAACTGAATGAGGCTGACGTGAAAGAAGCCATGCGGGAGGTCCGTCTGGCTCTGCTGGAGGCTGACGTAAACTATAAGGTGGCAAAGGAGTTTACCAACAAGGTGACGGAACGGGCGATCGGCTCGGAGGTCATGGAAAGCCTGACCCCCGCGCAGATGGTTGTAAAGATTGTCAATGAAGAACTCACTTCCTTGATGGGCGGCAGCGAGGAACGGCTGAAAAGCCCGGCCCATCCCCCAGCCGTTATCATGCTGTGCGGTCTGCAGGGCGCGGGGAAAACCACCCATGCCGCCAAGCTGGCCCATATGCTGAAAAGCCAGGGGCACAGGCCCTTGCTGGTGGCCGGGGACATTTATCGTCCGGCGGCCATCAGGCAGCTGCAGGTGGTAGCTGAAAAGGCCGGGGCGCCTGTGTTTGAGAGGGGCACCCAAGACCCGGTGCTTACAGCCCAAGAGGCCGTAAAGCACGCTAAGGATTACGGAAATGACTATGTGCTGATCGACACCGCGGGACGCTTACAGATCGACGAGGAGTTGATGGGGGAACTGCGCCGCATCAAAGAAGCGGTACAGCCCACAGACATTTTGCTGGTGGTAGACGCCATGACCGGCCAGGAGGCCGTGAACGTGGCCAAGTCCTTTGACGACCTGTTGGACATCACCGGCGTCGTCCTCACCAAGCTGGACGGTGACACTCGCGGCGGTGCGGCACTGTCCGTTAAAGCGGTCACAGGCAAGCCCATCAAGTTCGCGGGCACCGGTGAGAAGCTGGGGGACCTGGAGATCTTTCACCCCGACCGCATGGCAAGCCGCATTTTGGGCATGGGCGATGTACTCACCCTGATCGAGGACGCACAGGCGAAGCTGGACGAGAAAGCGGCTGCAAAAACGGCCGAGCGGCTGATAAGCAACAAGCTGGATCTTAACGATATGCTGGAGCAATTTCAGCAAGTAAAAAAAATGGGACCCATTAAGGGTATTTTGAGCAAGCTGCCCGGCGTGGGTAACAAGTTGGACGATG
>CAZGLW010000084.1:0-2154 GCA_964525985.1 uncultured Acutalibacter sp.
GGGGCACAGTCATCGTTAAAGGCGGCCAGGATAATGGTGTAATCCATTGCGCCCCGGCGCAGGAGCTGGCTGTAAATGTCCTTGACTTCCTTCTTCGTCTTGCCTATAGCAACGTAAATACAGGTGATATCCTGATCCTTCTGATTGACGATCGTGTCCAGGGTGATCTGCGTCCTGCCCGTCTTTTTATCACCGATAATCAACTGGCGCTGCCCGCGTCCTATAGGGTACATCAGGTCGATGCCGCTGATACCTGTCAGCAGGGGACGGGTAACGGCAATTCGATCCATAATGGGAATGGGAGGAAGCTCCACAGCTACCTCCTCCAAATCGTCCAGCACCTTCCCGGCCAGACAGTCCCGGCCGAACATATCCACCATATGCCCCAAAGAGGCATTGGAAAACTGGGCGGTAAACTCCCTCCCTGTGGCAACTACCCTGTCGCCGATTTTTACCTTTCCCTCTACATGGGTCAGAGCTATCAGCACGCTGTCCCGGCGGATGGCGTCAACATAGCCCACGCTGCCCTGCCCCACCTGCACACGTTCAAAGTAGGCCACGTTGTCCAGCCCGGTCGCTTCGACAATATATTCCCGCACCAGGCGCACCTGCCCGGTAGAGTAGACGTTTCGCCCCTCTTTAATACTCTCGATTTTCCGATCTAAAGCAGAACTGATGGTGTTGTTCATTTAACCGATCTCCCCCGTTTTTACGCAATAATCATACAGGACATTATCAGCTTCCACCTGCACGCCCTCGCAAATATCCTCATCCACCGCGATTTGGACCTCCCCAGGGTACAATGGGAGAGCGCACTCTTTGGGAACCCAAACCCTGATCGGGCCCGGTTCCGCAGCCGCGGCGGACTGCAGGGCGTCATAAAAGGCAACGGCGTCAAACCGCGCCACGCTCCCGGCGTATTCCTCCAGAAAAGGCTTGTCTTCCCCGGGGATCTCCTGCCGAAGCAGGGACAGCTGCTCTTCGCCCGGCAGAGTGGAAAGGCTGAAGATCGTTTCAAATGAAAGCTCCCGCAGCAGCCGTGTGGCCGGGCCGCCCAAGCTTCGATGAGGATTATCCAGGATCGGCGTGTGCAGAAGAGCCTCCTGAGGCGTGATAACAAAATTTTCCTTGATTTTCCGGTACAGGTCCCCCGAGCCGCTGTTTTGATAGCCGGTGACAGCGATACGCTCCGTCATCCGGAGCACGTCGTTTCCCGAAGGCGCGCTGCCCTCCTGCTGAACAGCCGGCGGCGTCTTTCCGTTTTCCTCCAGGGCCTCCTGGCGCTTTTGCAGTTCAGCGTCCAGCCAGGACAGTTGGCGGCTCCGTTCCTCCAGGAGCCGGTCGTAGGAGGACAGCAGGGAGACGCTCCTGTCCCGCAGGCTTTTTCCAACGGTCCTGACAGTCCAGACCACAGACAGGGTAACCAGCCCCACCAGCAGACCGACCAGAACCGCCAAACCTATGTACCCAAACAGACCCATTTCGTCCCCTCCCGAAAATCAAGCGCTCAGAATAGGGTTGAAATACAGCAGCAGGAACACAAACGCGAACAGCAGCAGCAGGAGTACCGCAATGACTAACGCAACAATCAAAACGGAATGCACCACATCGTTTTTCGTTTCCGGGTTGCGGCCCACCGCTTCCGCAATACGGCCGCCCATGATCCCCAGGCCGATTCCAATTCCCAAAAAGGCCAGACCGAGCATCCATCCGATTGCACTGATTACCGATGATGAAACTGCTTCCATTTTTCAACACTCCTTTGATAATATGGTCCCTCGCCATAAGACGATGTTTTGCATAAAAAAGCTCAACCAGTCCCGTCCGTGCTGCCAGTGTCGGCCGCGTAAAAGCTATTTGTTGCCTGAGCGGAAAGGACCGTAGTGCCGTCGACGCCGTTCTGCAGGTCAACCCTGACCACCGAGCCAAGCGCGGATGTGCCACCTGTGGCGGTAAGCGTCACCGAGAGGGTCGAATCCACCGCGGTTTGAATCCCGTCTTTTTTAATCTCCACTATGCCGACTTCTTTGCCTTCGGCATTATACAGCACAAGGTACGCGCTCTCTGGACAGACGGACATACTTTCCAGATTAAGCACAATCGAAACGGTGGTGGAGGTCAGAGTGGTAATTTCCAGCCTGTTCTGTCTTGCCA
>CAZGLW010000085.1:0-2008 GCA_964525985.1 uncultured Acutalibacter sp.
TCGCCGGGCTGTTTATTGACGAACCGGAAACCGTCAAGCTGGCCGCGAATTTTGTACGCATCGGATTTTTGGTCACGCCGATCCTGTTCTACAACAAAAAGATATGCTACACGTTCCAGGCGATGGGGGACGGCGGGAAATCTATGCTCGTTACCCTTTGCAGGGAGGGGATACTCAATATACCCGTTCTCTTTTTGATGAACGCCGTTTTTGGAATGTACGGCGTTGCCTGGACGCAGATCGTGGCGGACGCCATAACGCTGATAATTTCGGTCCTACTCTACCGAAACTTTGTGAAAAAGCTGAAAACCGTATGATGGGAGGAGCATATTGTGAAAACTGGAATTATTGACACAGGCGGAGGAATGCGGGGCATTTACGCCGACGGCGTTCTTGACGGCTGTTTACTCCGAAAGGATTGTATCCATTTTGACGTCGGCATCGGAATCTCGGCAGGGAGCGCAAATCTCTCGTCTTACATAGCGGGGCAGCAGCAGCGGAACTACCGGTTTTACATGGAATATTCGTTCCGCAGGCAGTACATGAGTCTGTCCAATTTTATCCGAAAGAAGTCCTACATCGATATGGACTATGTTTACGGTACGCTCAGCAATTCGGGCGGAGAAAACCCGCTCGATTTCAACGCTCTTATGAATAATCCCACCGGTCTCATAGTTGTGGCGACGAATGCCGTTACAGGGGAGGCTGTGTATTTTGATAAAAATGACATGGCACAGGATGATTACTCTATCCTGAAAGCATCGTCCTCCATACCGTTCGTATGCAAACCGTATCCCGTGCGGGGCACACTTTATTATGACGGCGCGCTCAGCGATCCGATCCCGCTTGATAAAGCTTTTTCCGCCGGCTGTGATAAGGTGGTCCTGATACTGACAAAGCCGAAAGACCTGCTGCGTACATCCGGTAAGGATACTGTGCTGGCCAAACGGATCAGAAAGAAATACCCGATGGCGGCGGAAGGGCTGCGCCAGCGGGCAAAGCGCTACAACGAGGGCGTGGCCCGCGCCAAACAGTTGGAGGAACAGGGCAGGGTCCTGATTGTTTCGCCGGACGATCTCTGTGGGATGAATACGCTGACGAAAGACAAAAAAGCCATGCGGAAAATGTACCAAAAAGGGCTGCGGGACGCCGCGCAGATACAAAATTTCCTGCAAGCGTGATGGACATAAAATGACAAGGAAGCGGAAAAAAAGCGCAGACAACCGCGCTGTAGCGCGGGCTGTCTGCGTTTTTGAACCTTCCATAAGCTGCGCCGCCTGAAGCGGCGGACCTGCTAACGCATCATAAGGGTACCGCCGTCGATGCAGATTACTTGGCCTGTCAGATAATGGGCATCTTCGCTCGCCAGGAAGGCCATTATCGGCGCAAAATCCTTCTGGCAGTCGCCGAGCTTTCCTCCCAGAGGAATGGCGGTTGCCATATAAGCGTCATGCGCCTTTAACTGCTCCGGGGTCATGGCCGCGCGGGTCTTGTCATACATGGGCGTCCAGATTGTCGGGGCGATCATATTAACGCGAATGTTGTATTTTGCCCATTCCATTGCGACAGAGCGCGTCCATGCGGTGACAGCCCCCTTGCTGGCGGCATAAGCCGCTTTTCCTTTATAGCCCTGAATCCCGCCCGCGCTGGTGAAATTGATGATATGACCGCCGTGTTCCTTCATATAGGGAAATACGGAGGTATTGGTCAAATACGTTCCGGTCGCGTTTGTTCCCATAACAGACGCCCATGTCTCTTCGGTAATATCCTCCGCCGGGCCGCCAGGAGCAATCCCCGCCGCGTGGACGAGAACATCAACGCCGCCCAGAACATCGACAGACTTGCTCATCGCCTCGTCAACTTTCGTCTTGCTGGACACCTCGCTCTGGATAAATACAGCCCCTGTTTCCTGCGTCAGGCGTTCTCCAGCCGCGGTGTTCCTTCCCCAAAAGGCCACTTTTGCCCCCAATGAGGGGAACGCTTTTACTAAAGCCTCACCCATTCCGCT
>CAZGLW010000086.1:0-1977 GCA_964525985.1 uncultured Acutalibacter sp.
GCAGCATACCGCCTTTATCCTGCTGTGAAATCGACGCCCAAAATACAGGGCTTTCCCGTCCTGCGGACCGGGGATTTTCAGAACCGGCCCAGATTTGGGTTAAAAAGGCTGGAAAGGCTTTTGGGCGTGTCCTACCCCTGCCTTTTGGGGAAACCGGCCTTACTGCGGTCCACAGGGCGCAAAAAAGCCCGCTCTCTTTTCGAGGACGGGCTGGCTTTCTTCACATGGTCAGGCGCGGGCCTTCCTGGGGAGCTTCATCCGATTGCTGCGCACAGGCTTCCAGTGGGTCAAAGGTCATGGCGATCTCCTGGGGCAGACGTTTCAGGAAGGCGCCGGCGGTTTCGTATTCCACACCTTCCGGCGTGGTACCCGGTTCTCCGCCGTACAGCACACAGCGGCGAATAATTTTCCCAAACCGCCGTTCCGTTTGGGTCAGGTTCTCGGTGTTTATCAGGTGGCGGTACTGCTCCGGGGCCTGCCGTGCGCTGTGCTTTACTTCAAACACGGCGCATTGGTTCTGCGCCCTATCGTAGACCACCATGTCAAACTCGCCTGCCGCGAATTGTAGCTTGAACACCCTCTGGTTCGGGCCGGCTGCCTTCATGGTTTCCAACAGGACGATGTCCTCCAGCATTCTCCCCCGCACCTCTTGCAGGATGCGTTCCGCCGCAAGCTGTTTTTCCCGCTCTCCAAAGGCTTGGAAGGTTGGCTCACCCATCAGGGAATAGACCAGCGCCTGGGCTTGGCAGTACCGCAGCCCCGGCTGGGTGATGAGGATATGCTCCAGCGGTTTTTCGCCGGTAGTGGTTTCGGTGGGGCAGTCCACGATCAGATCCAAGGCTTGTAGATACTCCTTGATCTCCTCCACATGGGCTTCCGTTATGCCCACGCTCTGTTCCTCCAGATTGCGGATTTCCAGGATCTCCCGCAGTCGGTCGGTGACAGCGGAAACGTCAATGGAATCCAGTACATCGGTTCGCTTGTCCGGGTCGCGCTCCCCGCGGAGGTTCGCCGCCGCCAGCCCCAGGTCATGAGACACGAAAGGCCGGGTGAGCACCTCCAGCACGAAGCGGTGATTCATGTCCTCGATCACCCGGTTGATCGCCCCGGTAAGTTCGCCGGAATCGTACAGTTCCCGCAGATGGCGGAAGTGACTGCCGTCCTCATAGCAGGAAAGGGAATGCTGGATGTTTCGGCAGATGGCGGTGTCGATGTATTTCCGGGTGCTTTCATCGTCCCGGAAGGAGGCTTCCTCCGCCTCGATTCCTCCGGCGGCAAAGTCCAGTTCCCCGGCACGGAGCGTCCCGCCATAGCGGAGATATTCGTCCACGCTGTCCCTATGGAGCAGGCGGCAGAACTCCCCGTAGGGGATAAAGGTGGTATGGAGCATGACTGCCCGGTCATAGAGTTCCTCCTGATCCGCCAGCCAAAAGCCCAGAGAGTCCGTGCCTGACAGCACCAGCTTCATCCCGGTGCTGGCGAACACATCCGAGAAGAGGGCCGCGGAATCCACAAAATCTTTCATAAGGGTGGCTTCATCCAAAAAGACGTAACGGACGCCAGCATCCCGCAGGGCTTGCAGATCCCGATTGACAGCCGCCATGGTATCCGTGCGCTTGGCCTTTACATACACCGCCTGCTGACGCTGTTCCTCCGTCATGTTCAGGATGGCCTGACGGAGCATGGTAGTTTTCCCTGTCCGGCGCAGGCCGTAGATCACGCACACGCGGTCGCTTCTGCCGCCGTACAGGTATTGCTCCAACTGAGAATAGCAGTCCCGTTTCTCCCAGCCCTTCACGCCTTTGGCGAATTCCAACAGGGCACCGCCCATCATCACATTTGTCTGAAATTCCATGCCAGTCACCTCTTTTCCTACTGTTTATTTTATCACAGATTTTCTGAAACAGGAAGAGAAATTTAACTTTCCTCCCCGCAGACCGCGTCCAGATACTCCCGGACAGTGGGTGGAACGCATTT
>CAZGLW010000087.1:0-1959 GCA_964525985.1 uncultured Acutalibacter sp.
TCTACAACCAATGGTGCTCTGTGGTGCGGTGGGAAAAGACCACACGCCCCTTCCTGCGGGGTATGGAGTTTTTGTGGCAGGAGGGCCACACCATGCATGAGACCGCTGAGGAGGCCCGGGCATTCACCCTTAAAATGCTCCGTCTATATGAGGACGTTTACCGGGAAATTTTGGCCATCCCCCCGGTGGTGGGCAGGAAAACAGAAAAGGAAAAGTTCGCCGGCGCCGAGGATACTTATACCCTGGAGCCCATGATGCACAACGGAGTGGCCTTGCAGGGCGGCACTACCCACTATTTTGGCGACAATTTCACAAAAGCCTTTGGCATCACCTTTACCGGCCGGGACAACACGCTGAAGAATCCATTCCAGACCTCCTGGGGCATGAGTACCCGCTTGATCGGAGCGGTCATCATGGTCCACGGCGACGACAACGGCCTGGTCCTGCCGCCAAAAATAGCCCCTGTGCAGGTGGTCGTCGTGCCGGTGGCACAGCATAAAGAGGGCGTGCTGGAAAAGGCGGGGCAGCTTTATGAAAGGCTGTGTGAAAAGTTCCGGGTAAAGCTGGACGACAGCGACAACTCCCCCGGCTGGAAGTTTGCCCAGTACGAAATGCAGGGCGTGCCGCTGCGGCTGGAGATCGGCCCGAAGGATATCGAAAACGGCCAGTGCGTGCTTGTGCGCCGGGACAACGGCGGAAAGCAGTTTGTCTCTCTGGACGGCCTGGAGGGAACCATTGAAAATCTGCTTGCGGACATTCACGATGCCATGTACCAGCGGGCCCTGGAAAACCTACAAGAAAAAACCTTTACCGCCACAAACTACAATGAATTTCTGGACATCGCAAAAAATAAACCCGGCTTCATCAAGGCCATGTGGTGCGGCGACTCCGCCTGTGAGGACAAGATCAAGGAGGACACCGGCGGCGTGAAGTCCCGCTGCATCCCCTTTGAGGAGGAGCATCTCTCCGACGTGTGCGCCTGCTGCGGCAAGCCCGCCAAGCACATGGTGTACTGGGGCAGGCAGTACTGAACGGGCAAAAGGACAGGCAGTTTACATAATGCTGTAAATTATTTATGGGAAATTTCATAAAAAATCACGAAAAAATCCCTTTACATTTCCAGGGTTTTGTAATAGAATAAACTTGAAATCTTAGCATACGGCAGTTTGTGTGTTGCCCACGCAAGGCTGGTATGTGTAATTTTAGGAGGAGATCCCAATGGCAAAATTAAAGATCGGCTTTATTGGCTGCGGCGGCATCGCCAACCAGAAGCATCTGCCCGGCATGTCACAGCAGACCGAGTATGTTGACCTGTGCGCTTTCTGCGACCTTATTCCCGAAAGGGCGGAAAAGGCCGCCAAAGAATACGGCACTCCCGATGCCAAAGTGTACACCGACTATCACGAACTGCTGGCCGACCCCACAATCGACGCCGTACATGTTTTGACCCCCAATATCGCTCATTGCGAGATCACTATTGCCGCTTTGGAAGCCGGCAAGCATGTGCTTTGCGAGAAGCCTATGGCCGCTACCACCGCCGACGCCAAGAAGATGCTGGAGGCCCGTGACCGCACCGGCAAAATGCTGACCATCGGCTATCAGTACCGTCACTTCCCCGCCAACCAGGTGGCAAAGAAGGTTGTGGATGACGGCTGGCTGGGTGATGTTTACTATGCTGAGGCCACCTATCTGCGCCGCCGCGGCGTACCCACCTGGGGCGTGTTCACCGACAAGTCCAAGCAGGGCGGCGGACCCCTGATCGACATCGGCACCCATGCGCTGGATACCACCCTCTTCCTGATGAACAACTATGACGTGGAATACGTGGTAGGCACTTCCTTTGAGAAGCTGGGCACTTTGCTGGATCCCGACCATCAGGGCCAGAACAACTGGCGCGGCGAGCCGGACCACTGGAACAACAAGACCTACGATGTGGAGGATTCCGCTGTGGGCCAGATC
>CAZGLW010000088.1:0-1756 GCA_964525985.1 uncultured Acutalibacter sp.
TCGCCGACAGCCCGGTGGATCTGGGCTCCCGGTGCACGGTGTTTATGAACTCCTCGGTAAAGCAGGCCCAAAAGGACGGGGCGTCTATCGAAAATATTTCCGCGGGCCTTTCCATGAGTGTGGTAAAGAACGCCCTGTACAAGGTCATTCGTGTCACTGACGCCAAAAGCCTGGGGGATCACATTGTGGTACAGGGCGGCACCTTCTTAAACGACGCGGTACTGCGGGCGTTTGAAAAGGAGATTGGCAAAAACGTGACCCGGCCTTCGGTGTCGGGCCTGATGGGCGCTTACGGCGCGGCCCTATACGCAAAACAGCACGGCAAAGGTGAAAGCGCCGTACTGGACGGTGAGGGCTTAAAAAACTTTACCCATAATGTGACCTCCATTACCTGCAACGGCTGCCAAAACCACTGCAGGCTGACGGTGAACACTTTTGGCAACGGCGCCAAATACATAGCGGGCAACCGCTGCGACAAGCCCTTAAAGAAGCGCAGCAGGACCGCCCAGTATAACCTGTACGACTATAAAAAGCAGCTGCTGAACTCATATACCCCCTGCGAAGGGGAGCGTGGCGTGATCGGTATCCCTATGGGGCTCAACATGTTCGAGTTGTACCCCTTCTGGCACACCTTCTTTACAAAGCTTCACTTTGGGGTCATCCATTCCCCCGAGTCTGACCGGCAGCTGTACTTTAAGGGTCAGCACACCATTCCCTCCGACACGGTATGCTACCCTGCAAAGCTGCTTCACGGTCACATTGAGGCTTTGCTTGAAGCCAAGCCTGACGCCATTTTTTACCCCTGCATGAGCTATAATTTGGACGAACATCTGGGCGACAACCACTACAACTGCCCTGTAGTTGCCTATTACCCTGAGGTTTTGGACGCCAATATCACCGCGCTGGAGCACATAAAATATATTTACGACTATGTGGGCCTGCACAGGCGGAAGGACTTCCCGAAAAAAATGCAGGCCATTTTGGCAAAGTATTTCCCGCCCATTCCGGAAAAAGAGGTGAAGGCGGCCTCCGATGCCGCCTATGCCGAGTATGAGGCCCACATGGGGCGTATCCGCCAGAAAGGGAAGGAATACCTGGCTCTGGCAAAACGGGAAAACCTGCCGGTAATCATCCTTTCCGGCCGGCCCTACCATTTGGATCCTGAAATCAATCACGGCATTGACAAGCTTATTTGCGAATGTGGGGCTGTAGTAGTGTCAGAGGATTCCGTCAGCGACCTGGTGACCAAATTCCCCACCACGGTTTTAAACCAGTGGACATACCATGCCCGGCTGTACGCCGCCGCCAAATATGTGGCCGAAAGCGGGGATAAAAACATAAACCTGGTGCAGATGGTCTCCTTTGGCTGCGGTGTAGACGCTATTACCGGAGACGAGGTCCGCTCTATTTTAGAGAGCGGGGACCGCATCTATACCCAGATTAAGATTGACGAGATCACGAACCTGGGAGCCGTGCGCATCCGTCTGCGCAGCTTGTTTGCGGCTCTGGGCCTCGGCAGTGAGGCAGTGACGGAATAAAATTTGCACCGACAGAGAGGATTTAATACGATGGCCGACAACGCGAACCGGGTGGAATTTACCCGGGAAATGAAAAAGGATTACACCATTATCACCCCCAACATGGCTCCCATCCATTTTGAGTTGATCAAAAAGGTGCTGGAAAGCTTTGGCTATCACATCGACCTGCTGCGCACTACCGGCCGGGAGATCGTGGACGAGGGGTTAAAGTATGTACA